>NZ_CP141184.1:6507500-6755970 GCF_035609205.1 Hymenobacter sp. GOD-10R | reverse complement strand
GAAGTCTTCAGTCAAACCTAGCTTGGCGCCTTTGGCTACGCCACGGTCGAGGATTTCGCTCCAACGGTTGGGCTGCAAGATGGTGATGTTGTTCTCCTTCTTGTAGGTACCGATCTTCTCGGCCACTGCCATGCGGTTGCTGATGAGTTGTAGAATCTCGTCGTCGAGGTGGTTGATCTGCTGGCGCAGCTTCTCTAGCGCGGTCAGAAACTCTTGCTTATCAGTGGTTTCCTGACGCCATACGAGGCCATCGAGGAGTTCGGCAAGGCGCTCGGGGGTTACTTGCTGCTTGGCGTCGCTCCAGGCGTTATCGGGGTCGATGTGTGACTCGATCATCAGACCATCGAAGTCAAGGTCGATGGACTTTTGAGCTAGGCTCTGCAATACGTCGCGGCGGCCACCGATGTGGCTGGGGTCGCAGATGAGCGGCATGTCGGGCAGACGGCGCTTCATCTCGATGGGCAGGTGCCACATGGGAGCATTGCGGTATTCGGTGTTGCCGTAGTTCGAGAAGCCGCGGTGAATCAGGCCGATGTTCTTGATGCCAGCCTTCGAGATGCGCTCTACGCCGCCCATCCACAGCTCCAGGTCGGGGTTGATAGGGTTCTTAATGAGCACCGGAATGTCCACGCCGCGTAGTGCGTCGGCCACTTCCTGCACCGAGAAGGGGTTTACCGTGGTGCGAGCACCAATCCAGAGCACATCCACGTCGAAAGCTAGGCAGTCCTCAACGTGCTTAGCCGTCGCTACTTCCACCGTGATGGGCAGACCCGTCATCTCTTTGGCTTTCTTCAACCAAGGCAGACCTTTCGTGCCGATACCTTCGAACAGGCCCGGCTTGGTGCGGGGCTTCCAGATACCAGCGCGCAGCATGTCCACTTTGCCGGTAGCAGCTAGGCGCGTGCAGGTTTCGATGGTTTGCTGCTCAGTTTCGGCGCTGCAAGGGCCCGAGATGATGAGTGGCTTTTTGCGGATGAGGGGCTGCTCGATGGCGGCCACGGGTGCGGTTTGTTCCATGGTTTATAAACTACTTCAAGATTTTACGGATGAGGTTGGCTTGGTGAATCAGGTCGGTCACCGCTGGGTAGTTTTCCTGCGCAATCAGGTCGCGCATATGTTGGAGCTGGCGCAAATGCTCGTCGAGGACGTCGAGCACGTTCGTGCGATTTTGGCGAAAGATAGGAACCCACATAGCCGCAGAGCTTTTCGCCAAGCGCACAGTCGATTCAAAACCGCCGCTGGCTAGCTCAAATATACGTTGCTCCTCCTTTTCTTTTTCCAAGACGGTGAGTGCCAAGGCAAAAGAAGTGATGTGGGAAATGTGCGAGATGTACGCCGTGTGTACATCGTGCTCGGTGGCACCTAGGTACACGAGGCGCATGGGCAGCTGCTGAAAGGTCTGCTCCACCAGCGCCACAGCATCCGGGTCACTGCTTTCGGCGTCGCAAATCACGAGCGTCTTGCCATCGAACAGATGCGGAATGGCGGCCTCCGGGCCCGAATATTCTGTACCCGCCATCGGGTGCACAGCCACGAAACGGCCGCGCTTGGTGTTGTCTTTGATGGCTTCCAGAAGCTGTTGCTTGGTAGAGCCTACGTCGATAACTACTTGTTTATCAACCAGCGCTAACACCTGCGGCAGTACCGTGAGCATAGCGTCCATGGGCACGGCCACAACCACTAAGTCGGAGCGGTGCACGGCAGAGGCTAGGTCGTCGGTTACTTCATCCACCAGACCTAGCTCCAAGGCTTTCTGTTGGTTTTCGGGGTTGCGGTCGAGGCCGATGATGCGGGACGCAATGCCCGTTTGCCGCAGACTCAGCGCCAGTGAACCGCCAATCAAACCAATACCTATGATGGTAACTACCATTTTCTAAACGCTAGCGGAGCTAGGTTGCAAGGCTTTCACAATGCGCTCCAGAGCAGCGCGAAACACTTTTTCGGGTTGGCAGAGGCTGATTCGCACGAAGGCGTTGCCATTGCTGCCGAAGATGCCGCCAGGCGTGATGAACACGCGAGCGTCATGCAAGAACTTGTCGCTCACGGCGTAACCATCAGCATAACTTTTTGGAATAGAGGCCCACACGAACATACCCGTTTGCTGACGGTCGAAGGTGCAGCCGATGGTGGTGAGCAGCTCATACACTAGCTCGCGACGGGCGCGGTAGTGTTGGTTCAGCTCCTCGTACCAATCAGCACCTAGCTGAAGGGCGGCTACGGCAGCCCGCTGCACCGGCAAGAACATACCCGAATCCATGTTGCTCTTGAAGCGCAGCACGTCTTGCAGCAGATCACCGCGACCTACCAGCATGCCTACGCGCCAGCCGGCCATGTTGTGCGATTTGCTCAGGGAGTTCAGCTCCAACACCACGTCCTTGGCGCCGGGTGTAGCGAGTAGGCTGGTGGGATTATCGTTGAGAATGAAGCTATATGGGTTGTCGTGCACCAGCAGAATGTTCTGCGTTTTGGCAAAGGCTACCAGCTCAGCGAAGAACTCCGGCGTGGCTTGGGCACCGGTGGGCATGTGCGGGTAATTCACCAGCATCAGCTTCACGCGGCTTAGGTCGCGCTGGGCTAGGTCCTTCAGATCGGGAAGCCAGCCGCGTTCGGCCGTGAGGTCATAGTCCACGATAGTGGCGCCACTAAGCTGAGCGGCAGCACGATACGTTGGATAGCCGGGGTTCGGAATCAGTACCTCGTCGCCTTCTTGCAGGAAGGTCATGCAGATGTGCATAATGCCTTCCTTCGACCCTAGCAGCGGCAGCACTTCCGTATCGGGGTTTAACGTCACGCCATAACTACGCTCATACCAGCCAGCTATGGCTTCACGCAGGGCGGGCACGCCTTTATAGCCTTGGTAGGCGTGCGTGTTCGGCAGCTCAGCCGACTCCGTCAGCGCCTTAATCACGCTGGGGTGCGGCGGCATGTCGGGGCTGCCGATACCTAGGTTGATGATGTCGGCGCCGGCTTTGTTCAACCCTTCGATTTCGCGGAGCTTCTGGGAGAAGTAGTATTCGCCGGTGTGCGCCAGTCGCTGGGCGGTGCTGATCTGCATGGTCATCTTCGTTTATCTGTGCTGTTGGTAGCCTAGGGCCAAACGCTTGATCCTTAGTAAGTCTCTCCTTTGCGGTATACCCCTAGCACGCGCACGCTGTCGGTCACGGGTGCTATGTCTTCGAGTACCTGTTCGAGCTGCTGGGCCGCGTCGAACTCCAGGTCGGCGTGGAAATAATACTGCCACGTGTAGCCAGGCCGCGGATACGACTGAAGCTTGGAGAGATTGATGCCGCGGTCGGCGATGCGTACCAGCACTTTGGCTAGGCTACCCTGCTGATGGTCAGTGTGGAAGTACAGGGAAGCTTTGTTGGCGTTGCCCACTGGCTTGGCTTTTTCGGCCCGCTCCACCACCAGGAAACGCGTGTAGTTCTGGTCGTCGGAGTGAATGTCTTCGGCCACAATGTTCATATCGAACAGTTCGGCAGCTAGACTACCGGCCACAGCGGCGGTACCCGTCAGGTGCTGTTCACGAATATTCTTGGCACTTAGGGCTGTATCCTCGGTTTCTACCAAGCGCCAATCGAGGTGCTCACGTAGGAAAGCCCGGCATTGGAGCAGCGCCATCGGGTGTGAATGTACTTCGCGGATATCGGTGAGCGACTGGCCCGGCAGCATCAGCAGGTGCTGACGGATGCGCAGGTACACCTCGCCGGTCACGCGCAAGTTGACTTGTTGCAGCAGGTTATAGTTCGGTAAAATGCTGCCTGCGATGGAGTTCTCAATTGCCATCAGGCCGCAGTCCACTTCCTCGCTGGTCACCTGCCGCACCACTTCCGCAAACGTGGCGCACGTTGAAAAGGCGATGTCGGTGCCGAAATAATGACGGGCGGCTATTTGGTGGAAGCTTCCTTCGAAACCTTGGATGGCAATTTTGGGACTCATGACGGTTGAAAGTGATAAGCAATAAAAAAGGGCTTCCGCGGTGCGGGGCCCTTTTCGTTTGTGTTTCCTAGCTCAGGAGTTACAAAGGAGGGCCCGCTTCTTCCGGTAAAAGAAGAAGTAAAAGCCGTAGTAAAAAGAAGCTAGGAATTTCATTCTGGGTACTGTTTTCTGATAACAAAAAAGCGCTTCCTGGAGCAGGAGGCGCTTTTCGTATTCTGTATGACTATGCTACAAAAAGGCCCCGTTCCTATGCTTTCGCGTAGTAAAAAAAGTAGCTAAAAAAGAAGCGGGCCGATTGGGTAGGCATGGAATTGCAATGCTTGATGGGCTAAAAGTGAGAAAAGCTTTTTGGAAAAGCAAAAAATAATTGTGGAGGTGTAGATGAGAAAGTTACGTTTCGCGCATTCTCGAACAACTCGCGCCCGCCGGTCCGACGCCCTAGGCGGTCGGTACCTTTGTACTCAACGCTTAGTAGCTAGCTCTGGTAGCAATCGGTTGATTACATTATAAGTGATGCCCGTCCAGAACTCTGACCGTGCTAGGTCTGTGAACGACGCCTCATCGGCTTCAATAGCCTGGTATCCATCTGACACGAGGAAGTCCTCTACGTCGTTCATGCTGGCGAACGACAGCACCGAAATAGCATCCATTAGGCTGCCTTCAGGGTCGTATTGGGTCGAGCCGATGTTGTGCAGTTGGGCATAGCGCCGCACGTAGGTGTGCGTAGCTGCTTGCGCTAGTATTACTTCCGCGTGCTGGTTGAGCAAGCGTTCCTGGAATGCCTCACGCGTGAGCTCCGGCTTGCGGTAGTGAATTTTGACCAAGCTGATAGGGTCGCGGTGCGTGGGGCTCGGCAGCAGAATGTATTCGCGGGTGATAGAGCGCGTAACCATGCGAAAGGCCGTTTGCTCGTCGGCCACTACGCGCTTGTCGTATTGAGGCTGCTTCAGCACCCGGTTGATATCGGCTTCCGAAGCGTAAGCAATGTAGGCGAAACCGTCCCAACGCGGGCGTTGGTACTCGGGAACCCGTGCGTACGGGTCAGCCACTAGCTTCTGGTCGTCGGTCACCATGACGTGGTAAGGCGGACGGAAGTAAGACGACGGGCCGCCTGCAACGCGGTGAATTTGGTCGTAGCGCAACACGGGCTCCGAGGTGCTGCCGGGCTCTTCGTAGGCAAACTTGGGTCCGTGCACCTTCCGCCAATATTCATCCCAGTGCTCATAGCCTAGGTTGGGGTCGGCTTCCAGGGCTATTTCGGCGGGCTCAGCATCGGGATTGTCGAGCGAATCGCCATGCTTGCTGCGGGTAGCGCCTTCGTCCTGCGGCCGTACGGTGCGGGGCGTTGCATCGGCCCGCGTCAGAAAAGTCGGCGTGACGATGAGCGGCTCGGTCGTGGTCTGGTACGTGGTGCGGTACGGCGGCCGGTGGCGGTTGTCGGCTTGCGGATCTTTGGCGGCGTCAGACATAAGTAGCTTGTATAGAAGTGGTAAAGCATATAGCGCGGACTTTGCAGTCCGCGCTGGAACCTAGCTTTGGCGCGGACTACAAAGTCCGCGCTACAGATGGCTATGGAATCAATCGATCAGTGCGTAGCTGCGCGAACAAGTCGAAGAAAGAGTCCTCCGTAGGCTGATATTCTAGGAAACCTAGCTTCCGGCTTTTCGACATATCCGTCATTACCTCGAGTGGGCGACCTAGGTCGAGGTCGGTGTGCCAAGCAGAGGCTAGCTTGTTTAGGTCAGGCTCGGCGAGTTGGTGGCGGGCGGCGATGTTGCGCCACAGCTCAGCATCGCCGGCAATTTCCTCTTCCAATGGGTGAATTGTACCATCGAAGCCGCGGGCTTCTACGCCGAACCAAGCAGCGAGGCGACCCCATAGCCAGCTCCAGCGAAAGTAGTCCCCGTTAACGATGTTGAAGGCTTGGTTGTGAGCCGCTTCGGTAGTAGCCGCCCAAGCTAGCTGCTTGGCAATGATGCGCGCATCGGTCACGTCCGATAGGCCATTCCACTGCGCTTCGGAGCCAGGCCACTGGAAGGGGCGACCGGTTTCTTTGCAGATGCTAGCGTACACGGCCAGCGTGGTGCCCATGTTCATCATGTTGCCCACGGCCTTGCCGATGATGGTGTGCGGGCGGTGGATGCTCCAGGTGAAACCGTCGCGCTCCGCGGCGATGTACACCTCATCTTCCTGAGCGTAGTAGAAGTTATCAATGTCGAGGCGCGGTAGCTCTTCCCGGAATGGCGTCGGTGGCAACGTGCCTCCTTTGGCGTAGGCTTCGAATGGCCCTAGGTAGTGTTTTAGGCCAGTGACTAACGCCACGTGCTGCACGGTGTGCTTGGGCGAAAGCGCAGTTAAAACGTTGCGAACCAACGCACTATTCACCCGAATGTTTTCCACCTCGTTTTCTTGCCGCATCCAGGTCGTGATGAAAACGTGCGTGGGGTTGACGTCGGCCAGGGCAGTTTCGAGACCGGCGGGGTCGAGCAAGTCGGCGGCGACGGGGTGCAGGCCGGGTACGTCGGTTCTTGGGCGGCGCGCGAGGCCATAAACAGCCCAGCCGGTGGTGAGCAGTTCGTTAGCGAGGTTGCTGCCGACGATACCGCTAGCACCAACAATCAAAGCAATTTTATCCATGATGCAGAGGAGTTTAAGAAAGGCGCCTTATCGCAAGTAGCCAACAGTGCCGTTCTTTTATACGGCAGGCTTGCTTCGCTAGTCCAGCAAGCCACCGCGTTTTGCGTCGACTCGCCTTCTCAAGGCGCTCAGCAAAGCTAGGCCCTCGCTCTTCCTCCTCTTTGCACGAAGTGCCGAACTATTTGTACGTCGCGAACTGGGTGCGGTACGCCGAAGGCGCTTGCCCAACGGCCTGCTTAAACCAGCGCGAAAAGTGCGCAACATCGTAGAACCCTAGCCGATAGCTCAGCTCGCTTACCGGCAAGTGCGTGCCCGTGAGCAGCACTTTGGCTTCTGTCATCACCTTCTCCTTTAGCAAACTAGCTGCACTTTGTCCCGTTGCTTGACGACACAAAGCGCTCAGATGCTTGATTGTCACGCACAAAGCATCGGCGTAGAACTCTAGGGTGGCGGCTGGTTCTCCAGCTGTGAGACGTGCTTCTATTAGCTGTTGAAACTGCTGCACCAGTGCCAACTGCCCAGAAGTACCCGATAGCGAGAGAGTTGGCTCATCCCATTCTCGCAAGTCGGTAAGTAGCAGGCGCAGGTGGTGACGAGCTTTCTCGGTTTGCTGTTGTTGGGCGAAGAGTTGCTCCCCACTTTGGCGCAAGGTGGCGTACTCGGCCTCCGTGCAGGCATGGTACACGTATGGGGCCGCGCCGGAGAGCACCGCATGTAGCTGGTAGCCCGGCAGCAGCCCTGCATTATAAAAATCAGCGGAGAAAAAGGCATAAAGCCCGGTTTGCGGGCCATCGTGCAGGTGCCAGCTCAAGGCGGTACCGGGTTTCACGAGCAGCACTGAGTACGGTGTTACCGTTACTTCCTCATCATTCAAGTAAAAGGTGCCGCCCCCCTGCTCCACCATCGAAAGCTTGTAGAACTGCCGTCGGTGTACTTCTATGTGCTGGCGGCAGGTGGCAAACTTATCTTCCCGCCGGTACACCACCAACTGCTCCAGTGTTTCGGTGGGCATTGGTTGAGGGCTAGGTTCCTCAGCCTGCGGGTAGTTGTCAAACCGAAAGGTTGGAATCGGGGCGTTTTCCATCCTTCCTAAAACTCGCAGGAAAGAGAATGGTTGTGCGGCGCCCACCGGTCGGACACCTAGGGCGTCGGACCGGCGGGCGTTGTTCTGTGGGGTGAGCTACAAGTTAGTTGCCGCCTTCGCCTTTCTTCTGGTCGTCGTTGCGGATGCTCTTGCGGGGGCGCGATGGACTTGATTCGGTTGAGCCAAACTGGTAATTAAAGCTCAGACGCACAGCGCGGTTGTAGGCGTATTGGTCACTGCGCAGGTTATAGCTGTTCGGTACGGCAAAATCGGCGCGGAAGAGGATGGTGCGAGAGAACGGATTTTCGAGGTTCAGCGTGAGGCTAGCTTTCTTATCTAAGAATTCTTTCTTCACCGACAGCGTATGCGTCTGAAAACCACTTACATCGCCCTGTAATAGAATGCGCCGTGAGGTGACGTACATGGAGGCCTGAAGGCTGTAGCCATGCTCGAAAGTCCAGGCCGAAGAGAAGTTGCCGGTGTACGCAAAGCCTTGGTTACCTAAGCCTAGCATCGGGCTTTTTACGCTAACATAGAAGGTGTTAATGGTTGCGTTGAGCGTCCACTTGGGGTTGGGCTTGGTTGAGCCGGTGATGCTTAGGCCACCGCTAGATCGGCGGGCGACGTTCTGGAAAGTGCTGTAGAGCACGCTGGTGTTCGTGGTGTCGTCGGGGAAAATGGTGCGGGTCGGCACCGGGGTAAACACCTGTTGGATAGCGTTATTGGTCTGCCGCCAGTAAGCCGATAGGTTCAGCGTGCTACTCTTGTGACTGGTGCTGTAGCCTAGCTCGTAAGCATCAGCTAGTTCGGCTCGCAGGTTGGGGTTGCCGGATTGGGCCGAGCGGCCATTGTTCACGTTGACGTAGGGGTTAAGCAGCCAAATATCGGGGCGCTGAATGCGGCGCGTGTAGCTAGCTTTTAGCTTCTGCTCCTTATTGGCGCCAAAGTCATACGACACCAGCACGTTCGGAATCACGTTTGTGTAGTCTTGCCGCACGTTGTTGGAAGAGTTAGCAAAGTCGCCTAGCACGCTCGTGTGCTCCACGCGAGTACCTAGCTTAAAGCTGTAGACTTTGCGCAGGCTAAAGCCATAAGAAGCATAGCCGGCATACACATTCTGCTGATAATCAAATTGGTTGGAGCGGGATGGCACCAACGCCAAGCCCCGACCTTCCAAACTGTCGGCTTGCACGGTGTAGTCGCTGCCGGCGCGACGCAGGATGGTTTTGGCACCTAGCTCCAACAGGCCCGTGCTGTCGGTGGGCTGAGCGTAGTCGGCTTGGAAGGTAAGCTCGCGGTTGCGGCTCGTATTTACGTTGGTTTCACGGTAATCAATGCCTTCGCCCCGAAACTGATCCAGAAAGTACGCCTGCCGGCCTGAGCTCGTGCTCAGCAAACCTAGCACGCTGAACTCCTGCTTCGGCCGCTTTCCGGTGTGGGTATAGCCGGCATTCACATCAAGGCTCGGGAAGCGGTTTTCGGCATAGGGCCAATCAATGTCGCGACGGTAGAAGTCGTCGGGCAAACCGGGCGCCGTGTACGCCGACGTCATGCCGCGGGTGCCGTGGTAGCGAAACAGCTCCGTGTTGGCACCTAGGGTCAGCACGTCTTTTTTGGTCAGATCGTAGTCGAAATTCAGCCGGCCAGTTAGGCCCTGGTTGTAGTTGCGGGTGGCCGTGCGCTGGCTGAGCTGGGCGGTTTCGCCGGGTGCCAGCACATCGGTGCGGCTAATCTCGCTACGGTAGCGGTTGAAGTACGAGGCCAAACCTAGCTCCGTAGTCGTAGCCAACTTGCCTTTGTGCTGGGTGAGGCTGGTGTTCAGACTGTTATTCATATTGCCGACGGTGGCACCAACCGAGCCCGTCGTACCCGACAATTCACCCTTTTTCAGGATAATATTAATCACACCACCCGAACCTTCTGCGTCGTATTTGGCCGAAGGTGAGGTAATTACTTCCACCGACTTGATTTGGTCGGCGGGTAAGCGGCGTAGGGCATCGGCAATGTTGTTGGCGAGCATACCGCTGGGTTTGCCGTTGATGAGCACCTTCACGCTGGTAGAACCGCGTAGCTCGGGGTTACCATCAGAGTCGAGGCTGATCATGGGCGTTTTCTTGAGCACATCGGCGGCAGTACCGCCCGTGTTACTCTGGTCTTTTTCGGCGTTGTACACGAGGCGGTCGGCTTTGTTCTCGATCAACTCTCGCTCGCCGGTCACCTTCACCTCACCTAGCTGTTGGGCAGTGGGCATTAGTGCCACGACAGCTAGCTTCTGTGAGCTACCACCAGTTACTTTCACGTGCTCCACCGTTTGGGGTTGGAAGCCGACAAAGCTGATGGTCAGCTTGTACTCGCCGGCGGGTACTTTGACAAAGGAGAACTCGCCTTTGGCATCGCACACGCCACCTTCCACCATGTTGCCGGAGGTTTGGTCGAGCAAGCCAATCGTGGCAAATTCCACTGGCTGTTTGGTGGTGGCATTTTCTACCGATCCGGTGAGGCTACCTTGGCTAGTAGCTGTTTTTGCTGTGGCTGCTACCGGCATAGGAGCTTGGGCTAGCAGTGGCTGGCTAAGACCTATAAACGCAGGAAGTAAAAATAAGTATTTCATACTGAAGGCTTTTGCTAGAGCCAGGCAGCTCCGGTGAAGACATGGAAGAGGTTGGCTGCCAGCAAAGCGGGCAGAGGAAGAGTGGAAAACGGGAAGGAGGTTGGGAGCTAGCTAGGCGCTAGTAGGTCGCCTGAAGTATAGGCTAAGTAGTGCTTGCTGCGAGCGCTGCGAGAAGAGCAACCCGATGGTTAATGACAGTACGAATTCTATCGTATTTCAAACATATACGAACACATTCGTAGTACCAAATTTATTCTACGAAATATTTCGTTTTCCTTTAGAATTAGGGGAAGAGAGGCTGCTTAGAAGTAGTTGTTTCAGCAGCAGGCTGGGTAATAGGATAGAAGTAGCTATTCCTGATTCGGCACTTTGATAACGATATTGACCTAGGTTGTCATGCTGAGGTACAGAGCATCTAGCTTGTATTGATAACTCTAGTTGATAACTCTAGTGTCCGCAACGAAGCATGCGAGATACTTTGCCAAGCTCAGCATGACGTTCTTTATGGCTTTGCTGTAGCCAAGCCGCTTACTTCGTTTTGCGGAAGTACACGTCGTTGCTGATCGACTCTAGCTGCACAAGCGGACCAGTGCCGTTGAGCGTGCCGCGCAGTTGGTAGCCGACCGGGCCGGAGTTGTTGCGCTTGTTCTGGAACACAATGTCCTGATCGGTGTACACTTCGCCGGTGATGGTCTTCATGGCTAGCTCAGCGCCTTTCGCGGCGGGCCAACTTACATCGACAGCGCCGCTGATGGATTTAGCTTTGATAGCTGCCGTGGCGCCCTTCACGTTCACGTCGCCGCTGATGGATTTGGCGTCGAGGTCGCCGGTGGGGCCTTGCACGTCGATGGAGCCACTGATAGTGCTCACCGTTAGGTCAATGCCCTCGGGAACGGTGATGTCGTAGGTGATATTGGTGCAGATGGAGTAGCCTTTCTTGCCGTTCGACCAGTTGGAGTACGTGCGTGGGCCGTTATCAGGACAGTCGCTGGATGGTGAGGCCTTCAGCATTTCCTCGTTCAGCTCTGCATTCAAGGTGACCGCATCGCTGGTGTTAGTGAGCGTCAGTAGTAGTGCATCGTTGAGCTTGTTCTGGTTGATGTCGACGCTCGCTTTCACGGCCAAGGTTTTGCCGACACCCGCCCGGATGCGAATGGCGTTGCCCTGCGGCAAGTTGAGCACTACACGCTGGCCTTTCGCTAGGGGCGCGTTCTTTTCGATAATTTTTTGGGCTACTGCACCAGGCACTACGCCCAGCGCGAATCCAGCTACTAGAAGAGAGAAGAAAGAGGAACGCATGATGGTAGGCTTTGAGGGTGAAAGAATAGGTTTCATAGCTTAGAAGAGGTTTGGTCGGCCGGTCCGAAGCCCTAGGCATCGGACTGGTTGTTGGCCGCGGCCGTTTGGTCGTTCTTATGCTTTGTTCTGGTGGCAACCGGCCAAACGCCTAGGGCAGCGGACTGAGGCGTTCTACTTGGCTTTGCGCACGAACACGTCGCCGCTTACCGTTTTGAGGCTGAGGGCTGTACCGCCGCCGTTGAGGGTGCCGCTTACCGTTTGGCCGCCTACTTGACGCATGTTCTCGTTGCCAGTTCCTTTGCCCATGCTCAGGTCGAGGTCGGTGTAGAGTTCACCGGAAATGGAGCGCATGGTAAGAGTGGTTTTGCTGCTGCTAGGCAGCGTCACATCTACGTCGCCGCTGACTACCGAAATGGAGCTAGGTTCGGGGCGGAGACTAGCAAAGCGCACGGTGATGTCGCCGCTCACGGTGTTGGCTACCACGGGGCCCGTCACGTTCAGCAGCTTGGCACTGGCGTTTTTCATGGTCACTTCTAAGCTGCCATTCAGGTTCTGGAGCAACAAGTCGCCACCGCCACCCCAGCCGCTTTGGGTGAAAGACACATCGGCGCGACGCGGCACTCGGATGGTGTAGGTAGCATCCTTGCGCGAGGCTTTCACGATGCGCAGCGTGTTATCGGTGCTGGTTACCGACAGACCTAGCTTGGTGTTGTCGACGGCCGAGTTGTAGACGGGATGCAGGCCTTCCGCGCGCTTGTTGGGTTCTTCATAGCCATTGCCTTTGATGATTACTTCGTCGCCGTCCGTTCCTTCTATGTTCACGTCGCCGGCTTGCATTTCGATGACGATTTTATTTGCCTTTCCGCCTAGCTTGGTGCGGTATTCCTGGGCGTGGAGAGCAGAAGAGGCGGCGAGTACGAGGCTGGCCGCAGCCAGCAAAACAGACTTTTTCATAAGGAACAACTGGTTTGATTTTGGGCAAAAGGAGGCCTGCGCCGGACATTTTCATCCGGCCGAACTAGCCTAAGCAATAGGTGAGAAATTGATTTTTAGATCAGTAAGCCAATGCCTTGCTCTGCCTGCTGGCGCACGACCGGCAGGGCGTCGCGGCGTTGGGCAAGGCGTTCTAATTGGGGCACTGCTTCGGGAGTGCGCAGCTCCACGAGCAGCTCAATCAGGGTAATCTGCACGTTAGGGTCGGTCTGCAAGGGCAGCGAACGTACCAGCGCCGGACCCACGCGCGGGTCTTTGCGAAGGCGGTAGAGCGCTTCGCAAGCAGCTAGGCGCACGTTGGGGTTGGCGTCGGTGTTAAGCGTATTAACGAGTACCAACACGGTAGCATCACTCTGTTGGTCGGAGGCGGGTGCGTTGCTCACCAGCTGAATCCGGTCGCTGGCGGTAGCGGGCTGGGTGGCTGCCGTGGCCAGTTGGGTAGCCAAGGAAGGCTTACGCGTTTGATTCGCGGCAAGCTGGTCAGCACTAGGGCGCAACGTCATTCCCAGCACCACACCCACGGCTACCAGCAGGATGCTAGCGGCTATTTGCAACCATTGCCGCGTAGCAGGCCGGCTCCACATCGATATCACCTTAGCTTCCTGCTCAACTTTCGGTTCGGCTTTCGCAACTGGTGCGGTTGGCGCCGTTGATAAAGCAACTTTTTCGCATTGCAGCATCGCCATAAAGTCGGTGCGCATCTCTGGTGTGGGGCAGGCGAGGGGTAAGCCAACCAAATCTTCAGCTAGGGTCTGGTACTGGGCTACTTTCGCTTGGCATGCTAGGCAAGTAGCTAGGTGTGCTTCCACTTGGGCCTGCTCCGCCGGGGCTAGCTCGCCCTCGGCGTAGGCCGGCAGCAAGTCTTCCAGCGCGGCGCAGGAAGCAGGCAGATCGTGAGAGGTGAAAGACGTATGCATGGTACTAAGGATAATCAACTGAAGTAAATTTTACGCAACGCTTCCAAGGCGCGGTGCGCTTTCACGCGGGCAGCTCCGGCGGTGCAGCCCAGCAGCTCTCCGATTTCGGCGTAGTCGAAACCCTGGAAGCGGTGCAGCACCAAGATTTCCCGCTGATCGGGAGGCAGCAGGGCTAGGGCTTCCTGCAACGCCGCATCCCGGTCGGTGACGGCGGCTTGGGCCAGGGCCGAACGCCCGTAGCTAGCGGTGTGCTCCACTTGCTCCACGTCGGAGGTGGGGCGGCGGTTTTGCTGCCAGTGGTCGGTGTGCACGTTGCGGGCAAGCTGGTAGATCCAGGCCCGAAACGGCTGACCGGCGTGGTAGCTAGCGCGGTATTTCAACACGCGGTAGAACACATTCTGGGTCAGGTCTTGGCTCACCTCCCGGTCGCCGGTGAGCCGGCACAGGAAGCTGAACAACGGCTGGTGGTAGCGCTCGAACAGCGGCACGAGTTGGTCCAGGTTGTCGGCCTGTACCTGCGTCATCAGTGCCTCGTCGGTTGTTTCCACCAGAGTTTCGTTAGGGGTAAGAGGGTGTGTTTTTCGGAAATTTGTCAGGAGTACCGGTCCCAGCGCCAAACGTTACAAGCACCTTGAAAAATTTTTCAGAAAGGCTGCGGAGCCGCCTACTTGCGTCTGGTCATTGAATGCTCATGGCATCGTTGGAAGACCTAGCTATAGTGAGACAACTGTGGTACTAAGCACCCAGCCTACTAGCACGCAATAGCGAAAAGAACGTCAATTCGACCAGCCGGAAAATCTCGCATGCTGACGTTAGGTAGTAGTTGTAACGATCACACACGAGGTTTCTCCCGCTGATCGAATTGACGGCTTGTGTAGTAGCAATAGAGATGCAAGTAGGCGACGTTGCAGGTCGATCAACAAGGCTTCGTAAAATATTATGCTGCTATAGCGCGTTCATGGGCAATCACCCAAGCTTACTGCTTAGAACAGCAACATTCTGATAGTAAGTAGGAGCTAATCTCTGTTCATGCGTCGTTTATAGAACTTTGCCTATGATAACTATTCACATTCAAATCACTGAACGAATGTTAGTTAGCAAATGAGCACGGTATTATTTCACGATTTGGCACGATTTTTCAAATATACCTAGCACAACGCCCAGCCACTGAGTAGCGCGCAAGAGTAAGCGCTGGCGTATTCTTCTTTCCACTTCCTCTGTTTTCGAGCTATGAACTTCCTGCGTCTTTGCGGCCGCGCCGCTGTGGCTATTCTTTTGGTTTCCGCTTCTCTGTCAAGCGCTTATGCTCAAGTATTTAAGCCTATCCATCGGCCGGTATATACTTATTATGAGGCGCCTGTACACCCAAGCAAGGCCCGCAATATCAAGTTTGGGGTACGAGCTGGCTTGAACGTATCCGACTGGTCTGGCGAAGCGGCTCAAGCGTTGATTGCGACCAGCCAGCTATCCAACGCGGCCCTAGCCAAAGATACTCGGACGGGCTTCCACGCCGGTTTGTACGCCAGCATTCTGATGGGCAAGCACTTCGCCATCGAACCGGGCGTGTTGTACTCGCAAAAAGGTGTCACGGCAATGGGCACCGTGCCCGTTGAGCAGGGCGAGGTTATTAACCTTCAGCAAGGCTCAGCTACGGCGCGCATGAGCTACATTGATGTGCCGGTGTTGCTTAAAGCGTACGTCACGAAGGGCTTCTACCTCTATGCTGGTCCGCAGGCTTCGTACCTAGCCAAAGGCAACGTGCACGTGACCTCGGGCAATGGTGAAGCATCTGCTTATCAGAAAGATATCGATGTAAAAGACCAGTTTCGCTCCCTCGATCTTGGCGTGGTGGGTGGCCTAGGCTATCAGTTCCACAACGGCCTAGGCCTAAGCGCCGGCTACGACTACGGTCTCTCCTCGCTCGACAACAGCAACCGTTACGATTCTCAAAACCGGGTCTTCAAAGCCTCGGCGAGTTTCTCGTTCTAGTTTCCATTACTCCTTTTCCACTGCCAAATAAAAAACCCCACCGCAATGCAGTGGGGCTTTTTGGCGTGGTGAGTAGTATTAGCGGGTTTCAGTTGTGGCAGTAGTCACACTTAAGTCGGCAGCTTTTCGGACCAGCTCCAAAAATTGCGCACGGTAACCATCAGGGTCGGAGCGGCGGGCGCTGCTAGCTAGGTCGGTTGTATTAGCATAAGTAGCCTGGCCGCGGTAGTCAGACTGGCGCAGGAGCATACCAAACTGCGCCACGGCGGCGGCAAAGCGCAGGTTGTCGGAAGCACGATCGATGGATGGCACTGCCCCGCGCAACTCTCTGGCTAGTAGCTGACTTTGATGACCTTGCGGTTCTTGGTAGCGCAGCTTCACCGTCATGATATCGGCAGAGTTGGCGGCCGGAGTTGCTACGACGGTTGATTGATACTTCAGTTTGTCTATTGTAGGTGGGGCATCCACGGGCACAATTTCGTAGAGGGCAGTTACCTGCTGCCCAGCACCTAGCTCACCGGCGTCTTTGCGGTCGTTATTGAAGTCTTCGTCTTTCAACATGCGGTTCTCGTAGCCGATCAGACGGTATTCTCGCACCCGCGCCGGATTGAACTCGACCTGAATTTTTACGTCTTTGGCAAGCGTAAAGAGCGTGCCGCCAAACTGTTGCACCAGCACGCGCCGCCCTTCCGATAGGTTATCAATGTAGGCGTAGTTGCCATTGCCTTTGTCGGCCAGCAACTCCATCTTGCTGTCCTGCAAGTTGCCTTCGCCAAAACCTAGCACGGAGAGAAAAATGCCCGATTGGCGCTGTTGCGTAATCAATTGTTCTAATGCCTCTTCTGACTGCTCACCCACGTTGAAATCTCCATCCGTGGCGAGCACGACGCGGTTGTTGGCGCTGGTGCGGAAGTTTTGGCGAGCCACTTCGTAGGCCAGCCGAATGCCTTCTCCGCCGGCCGTGGAGCCGCCTGCTTCTAGTTTATCTAGCGCTTCTAGGATAGTTTCCGGCTCAGAGCCAGGAGTTGGAGGCAACACGAGGCCCGCGGCGCCGGCATATACCACGATGGAAATGTAGTCCTGTGGCCGCAACGATTTGACCAACAAACGAAACGACTCTTTCAGCAATGGCAGCTTATCTGGTTGATCCATTGAGCCCGATACATCGAGCAAGAAAACTAAGTTGGCAGGCGGCAGTTGGTCGGTGGGCACGTCGCGGCCTTGTACACCCACGAGGGCTAGCTGGTGCTGCGCATTCCAAGGGCACGTCGCAACTTCAGTCGTGAGCGTGCACGGCACATTGGCAGGCGCAGCAGGATAATCGTAGTGGAAGTAGTTAATAAGCTCCTCGGTCCGCACGGCAGCGGCGGGTGGGAGGGCGTTGTTTTCTGTTAGGAAGCGGCGCACGTTGCTATAAGAAGCCGGATCAACATCAATCGAGAACGTACTGAGCGGCGCTTGCTTCGCCGATAAGAAGCTGTTTTCCGGAACCTTAGCATACGACTCGCCCTCAGCTGAGCTAGCTATACCTGCGTCTGAAACAGGTGTATTGTTAACTGTTGATTCGTATGCACGAGGTAGTGGAGCCGAAGGAACGGGCGGAACCATTATCATTTCATTTACGGCAACTTGTTTTTCGACGGGTTGCTGTTGGTGGCAGCTAGGCAAAAGCGTAGCCGTTGCCAGCAGCCCCAGGGGCAGCAGGTGGTGCAGTTTCATAGGATGTGGTTGGAAATGGAGGAAGTACTACTCGCGGGGGCAAAGTCAGACCGTTGCGCATAAACGGGCTAGCTCGCCGGCGCGGAACACTAGGCGCAGCGGCTTTTCATTGCGCGAGAAAAGCGGCCGCCTAGCTTAGCCATATACATCTGACAGTCAGACACAAGCAGCGCTGCTTGGCATAGGTTTATACCAGTTTTACAGCCGATGTAACCCACACTTTTCGAACTTTTCAACTTTAATTTTCCCTGCACAATTATCCTGAAGACCGTGCGTTCTTGTTGGTTTTCTGGAGCCACGACGCGACGCTTTCGACCACCTAACGGGCTCCATAAACCTGCGCATCGGGCCGCAAGCCTTCCGCCATTTTCACCAGCCGCACCAGCTCAGCGCGGTAGCCTTCCGGGTCTTTGCCCCGGGCGCCGCTGGCTAGGTTGATGGTGTTGGCATACGTAGCCGAACCTAGGTAATCGGATTGGCGCAGGAGCATACCAAATTGCGCCACTGCGGCGGCAAAGCGCAGGTTTTCGGAAGCCTTATCGATAGGGTTAGCCGTGCCGCGTAGGCTCCGCTCTAGCAGGCGGCTCGTGGTGCCCTGTGGCTCTTTGTAGCGCAACTTCACCGTCATTACATCGGCAGAGTTAGCTCCCGACGTGACGGTCGCAGTAGGCTGATACTTAAGCTTATCTACTACTGGCGGCGCACCCACGGGCACAACTTCGTAGAGAGCCGTGACGGTGTGGCCGGAGCCTAGCTCGCCGGCATCTTTGCGGTCGTTATTGAAGTCCTCGGCGGCGAGGGTGCGATTCTCGTAGCCGATCAGGCGATATTGCTGCACGCGGGCCGGGTTGAATTCGAGTTGTAGCTTCACGTCTTTGGCAATAGTGAACAGCGTGCCGCCAAACTGCCGCACCAGCACCCGGTGCGCTTCGTCGAGGTTGTCGAGGTATGCGTAGTTGCCGTTGCCTTTGTCGGCGAGCAACTCCATTTTACTGTCCTGCAAGTTGCCTTCGCCTACGCCAAGCACCGTGAGGAACACGCCTGACTCACGCTCTTGCGTAACGAGCTGTTCCATAGCGTCGTTGCTTTGCTCGCCCACGTTGAAGTCGCCGTCGGTGGCGAGAATCACGCGGTTGTTGCCGCCTTTCTGGAACTGCTCACGAGCGACACGATACGCTAGGCGCAAGCCCGCGCCGCCAGCCGTGGAGCCACCCGCCTGCAATTGGTCGATGGCACCTAGGATTTTCTCCCGCTGCGCACCAGAAGTTGGGGGCAGTACCAAGCCTGCTGCGCCGGCATACACTACCATTGCTACCTTGTCCTGCGGGCGCAACTCCTTCACTAGCAACCGTAAGCTAGCTTGCACCAACGGCAGCTTGTCGGCGTTCATCATCGAACCCGATACGTCGATGAGGAACACCAGATTGGCTGGCGGTAAGTTCTGAGTCTCCACCTTGCGGCCTTGCAAGCCTATGTGCACCAGCTGGTGTTGCGGGTTCCAAGGGCAGGCAGCTAGCTCCGTGGTGACGGAGAAGGGCTCGGTGCCGGTGGACTGCGGGTAGTCGTAAGTGAAGTAGTTCACCATTTCCTCGATGCGCACAGCGTCGCGCGGTGGGCGCTGGCCTTGGTTGAGGAATCGCCGCACGTTGGCGTAGCTCGCCGCATCAACGTCGATGGAGAAGGTGCTTAAGGGTTCTTGCCGGGCGGAGTGGAAGCTGTTCTCTTGAATTTTAGAATACGACTCGCGGTTTTCCGGTGCACGAAATACCGGAATTCGCTCTACGTAGGTAAATACCTTGTTTTTAACAATGTTTTGCGCAGGCTCGGTACCAGTTCCACCTTCAAGCCCACTTAGGTCAGGCACTGCTTCGTACTTACCTGATTTGCTAGGTGCATTTGCACGTCTTTTTGTAACGGCCACGCCGCTAACTCTGCCTGTTAGTACTCTTTTGGTACCATAAGCCACCACGACGGTTTCATTCAGCTGCCTTGCGTCTTCTTTGAGGGTTACGTTGATAGTATGCTGTTTGTCAATAGCTTTTTCGATCGTGATGTACCCAATCTGGCTAAACACTAACGTCTTACTACTTTTCGAAAGGATTAAGCGGTAGTTACCATTGACATCAGTCAAACCACTCGTTTTAGAGTCCTTCGCCAGCACCATCACGCTGGGTATTCCTTGGCCGGTTTTGTCCGTGACGCGCCCGTGAACCATGAGCGTATCGGCCACAGACTTAGCTACAAGAGGGTTTGCTTTCGTAGGATTTGACTGTTGGCCGCGAGCTAGCAGCACGGCGGCTAGCATGATGGCGAGAACGGCGAAAAAGAGCTTGTTCATGGTAGCCAGGCGTTTGAGGTGAAATTTCAATAACCTGATGCCACCGCTCCGCAGATTGCACACGCTTGCCCGAAAATATTTTTGAAAGCCTACCGGCAAGCCTAGTTCTGGCTCGCTAAGATCTTGCTTGTAACCAAGTACTATTTGGCGAAAGAAGCCACTACCACATATTTATGTGATGCGTCTTAATATCTCTCTTTCAACTTCTTACTTTACTTTCAGCATCTTTTACCGCGTAAATAAGATGCTATGAAAGCAGCGCTACCCTTTACCTGCCACGCAGTGTTGACCACTGCGCTAACCTTCGCGACAAGCGTTGCCCTGGCGCAAGGTTCGCTCACCTTTGTTGCCCGGTCTCCGCTGCCCACAGCGCACTACGGCATGGGCTATTGCAACGACCAGCTGGCCATTTATAGCGTAGCGGGTGGTAGCGCCACAGCTGCCTACACCGCCGATGTCTACCGCTACGACATAGCTGGTAACCTATGGGGAATTGGCACCGCCTCCTTGACGCCCCAACGCTTCAGCTCGGCGGCCATTCTTGACCCTAGCCTCAGCGCCGGGCTGATTTACGTGCTGAACGGGCAGAACGCCAGCGGCGGCGCGGTGCCATTGGTAGAATCGGTGCGGGTGGCCGACGGCACCAGCGGACCTAGCTTTGGCAATCCGCTGCCTACTACCTCGGCGGGCTCAGCGGTTTGGAACGGAATACTTTACTGCTACGGCGGCTCCGTCGGGACCACCTACTACAATAACCTGCGGTCTTACAACCGTCTGACTAACAGCTGGACAAACCTGGCGCCGATGCCCGAAAGTAAGTCGACGGTGGGAGCGGTGGTGAACGGGAAAATCTATGTCTTTGGCGGTTACAACGGCGTAGTCAACTCCAACCGCGTCGACGCATACGACATTGCCAGCAACCAATGGCAGCCCTTGGGCACGTTGCCAACGACTGTTTCCAACCAAGCCGTAGCTGTGCAGGGCGACTGGATCTGGCTGGTAGGCGACTTTACAAACCAAAGCTACCTAGCTGCCTACAATACCCAAACAAAGCAGCTGCGTACGTTCACGTCCAACTTGCCACCACGCCGCAACGCCGGAGCCGCCGTCGTGAACAACCAGCTGTACATATGGGGCGGTAACACCGCTTCCGCTAACTCTTCGGCTCTCAACGATATGTGGCGAGCCGACGTGAGCTTTGTCGTGACGGCAAACACGATGGCGAAGAACCTACCTGTGCTCGACGCTTATCCCAACCCGTCGGCGTCGGGGCGGTTTATCATCACGCTGCCTAGCCGGGCCGACGTGCAACTGGTCGTAAGCGACGCCCAAGGTCGACTAATACGCGAGCTGAACCTAGCTCGCAACAGCTCGACTTACGAGCTCGACCTAGGTCAGGAAGCTGCGGGCCTCTACTTGGTGCGCGCTCAAGTGGCAGGGCAGCCAGTGGCTACTTGCCGACTAATGCGCAATTAGCGGCCAGACTTGGAATATTTTCGTGCCTTTCGCGTTGGCTTTTCTCCCGAAGCCGATGCGAGAGGCACGTTGCTTTATAGAAACGTCTACTATCTCGAGCAAAGCGAGGAACCTGAGTTCGTTGCTTGGGTCAGGATGAAAGATCTATCTTTTGCTTCCTATCAGCGGGCTGGCGTTAAAATCGTAGTTTTCGGTTCTGCTGATTGCCTTTCTGCATGTTTTTCAAGCGCCGCCCGAAGTCGCCCGCCGAGCTATCCGATGAGGAGCTGCTCGTTCGCTACCGTCGCCAAGGCGACGTGGCCGACCTAGGTGCGCTCTATGAGCGGCACATGCCCGCGGTGTTTGCCATCTGCCGCCGTTATCTGCGCCCCGATGAAGACGCCCAAGACGCTGTAATGCAGTTGTTTGAGAAGCTCGTTGTCACGCTGCGGCAGCACGAGGTAAGCAACTTTTCCGCTTGGCTGCACACCACGGCGCGCAACCATTGCCTTATGCAGCTACGCGCCCGCCAGCGGGCCGGCCCCGAGAGCGGACCGCTGGTGTTACACTTTCCCGACGCGGCGGCTGTGGAATCGGCACCCGCCGCGCATCTAGGGGATGAAGCCGACGACCTAGCTCTCACCGAAGAACGCCTCCAAGCCATGGAACACGCCCTGGCCGAGTTACCAGACGGGCAGCGTCGCTGCTTGGAACTGTTTTACCTCCAAAAGAAATGTTACCGGGAAATAGCCGACGAAACCGGCTTTGACCTAGGTCTTGTGAAAAGCCACTTGCAAAACGGCAAACGCAACCTCAAACGCTCGCTCGAATCCTCTGCCAATGCGGCCCGCTAATCCGTCACCGTCCTCCTCGCTACCCGCTCAATCGGGTGGGCACCTGCCGCTGGCGTTGCTGCGGCAGTACGTGGCCGGTACGCTCACGCCGGCCAGTCAGCACCAAGTGGAAGCCCATACCCTAGCTTGCCCGTATTGCGCCGAAGTACTGGAAGGGTTGTCGATGACCGACCTAGCTACTACTGATCAAGCCCTGAGCCAGTTGCAGCAACGGCTGCGCACTCGCATTGAAGAGGAGGAACCGCGCCAAGCACCTATTGCCTGGCAACGGCTTTCGACCATTGCGGCGGCAGTTTTGCTGTTTGTGTTAGTGGGTACAGTTGGGTGGCTAGGTCGTCAGCAAATTAAGTCGCGACACAGAACCCGAGAAGTAGCTACCGTGATGGTGCGGCCCAGCACCCAGCCGACCGATGCGCCACTCACCGCGCAGCAGTCAGCCCCAGCCGCAACGGCACCCAGCGCCGCCCAAGTGCTACCGCCCGAAGTAGCCATGGCACCTAGCCCGCTTGCAAGGCAGCAGTCGGAGTCGTTTGCCAAACAGGCCAGACGTGCAAACACAGCACCCGTTGCAACGAAGCGAGCAAGCCAGCTGCAAGTATTGGCTGATAGCATCAGCACAGAGCCCAAAGATGTGGTGGCGCAAGCCCGCATAGCTAGCTCCGCCAGCACTTCCGATACTGTGGCAGCGGCAGCCGGTCGACTTACTGGCTCGGTACCCGGAACGGTCGTAACAACAGTGGTAACGCGCAATTCAGCAGTAGCTAGGTTCCGGCAAGCAGCCCCGTCGGCGCTGTCAAATGCCCGCATTATTACCGGCCGCATCACCGACCAGCAAGGCCAGGCATTGCCAGGCGTTACAGTTGCGGTGAAAGACACCAAGATCGGTACCAGCACTGGCCCTGATGGCACCTTCTCCCTAGCTGTCCCGAAAGATAAAAAGGCGTTGACGGTCAGCTCTATTGGCTACGAAACGCAAGAAAGAAAGCTAGCGAATGACACCACCCTCACCCTAGCCTTGGCCAATGACACAAAATCCCTAAACGAGGTAGTAACGGTGGGCTACGGCAGCAAGAGGAAAGGCCAAATGCCTGCGCCGCCGCCCATCGCGCCCACACCCGTTGGTGGCTTTTCAGCATTTGAGGAATATTTGAAAAAAGAGCTGAAATACCCAGAAGAAGCAGAGAGCAAGCGTCTAGAAGGCACGGTGAAGCTAGAGTTTACCGTGGGCGCTGGAGGCACTATCGAAAACCTGAAGGTAGTGCGTGGCCTGAGCAAAGAGTGCGACGCCGAAGCCATGCGCCTCGTGCAAGATGGTCCTGCTTGGCGACCCGCCATTATCAAAGGCCGACCGGCTGCGCAAAAAGTCAAAGTAGCGGTGCCTTTTAGCTTGTCCGAACGGTAGCTTCTGCTACACTTTCTTCGCTACCTAACGTAGGAAGGACCTTACCACGTGAGAACGAACCACTAGTGTACTGGTCGTTCTCGCGTGATAAGGTCCTTCGCAAGCTCAGGATGACAGGAGGGGAGCAGAATGAGAGGAGCGAGGGAGCAAAAAAGGATTCACTCAGTCACTCAGTCACTCAGCTACTCAGTCGCTCTAGCCGCTGTAGCCGCCGCCGCTTTCGGGTTCGGTGGCGCTGCCGCCGGGCTCTACTTCGCAGGGTAAATCGGGCTGGGTTTTGATTTCGATGTGGCTGTAGTCGGGGGCACCGCCGCCGTCGGGTACATCTTCAGCAGCAGGCTCTTCCGCGCTGATAGCGTTGGGGTTCCACTTGTGCATCACTTCGAAGGTGACTTTGGCCGTGATGCGATACTCCACAATCTTGTTGTCTTTCACCTTGCAGCTCTGGTCCTTGACATAGATGGAGGTGATGCCGCGCACGGTGGTGCTAGCTTCCGTGAGGGCTTGCTGCAGGGCATCCTCGAAGCTTTTGGGCGAGCTAGCTAATACTTCGATTACTTTTTTGATGGTGCTCATCGGGGTAGAAGGCGAATTGGTAGGCTCTCCTGTACGCAAGCTTGGCCGACAAGGGTATAGATAAGACTGTAGGAACGCACCACAGCGCGCCTAATCGTTGAATAATTTTGGGTGCAGTTTCGATAGAGAATGCAGCCCTCAAACGCACTAGCAGGCAGGCGAGGAATGCGCCGTGGCGCGTTCCTACAGTTGACCACAATATTGGAACCCGTACTATGCGGCAGTTCCTTACTTTTGCCGCACCAAGTCGGATTTCCTTCATCAGCTTTCCCGTTCATGCAATTCCGGACCGAAAAAGACACTATGGGCCCCGTGCAGGTGCCCGCCGACGCCTACTGGGGCGCCCAAACGCAACGCTCTATTGAGAACTTCCAAATCGCGCAGGACATCAACAAGATGCCCAAGGAAATTATCCGCGCGTTTGCCTACCTCAAGAAGGCTGCGGCCCTTACCAACCTCGATGCGGGCATCTTGCCGCAGGAGAAATCCGACCTGATCGGCCGCGTGTGCGACGAGATTTTGGAAGGCAAGCTCGACGACCAGTTTCCGCTAGTGGTGTGGCAAACCGGCTCGGGCACCCAGAGCAACATGAACGTGAACGAGGTAGTGGCCTACCGCGGCCACGTGCTGCAAGGCGGCGACCTCCTCGACGAGAAGAAGGCCCTAGCTCCGAACGACGACGTGAATAAGTCGCAGAGCAGCAACGACACTTTCCCGACGGCCATGCACATTGCCGCCTACAAGATTCTGGTGGAGGTGACCATTCCCGGCATCGAGAAGCTGCGCGACACGCTAGCCCAGAAGTCGAAGGAGTACATGAACATCGTGAAGATCGGCCGCACCCACCTCATGGATGCCACGCCGCTCACGGTAGGGCAGGAGTTTTCGGGTTACGCGTCGCAGCTCGACCACGGTCTGCGCGCCATTAAAAACACCCTAGCTCACCTTTCGGAGCTAGCGCTCGGCGGTACGGCTGTAGGCACGGGCATTAACACGCCTCCTGGCTATTCGGAGAACGTGGCCAAGCACATTGCTAACCTGACTGGCCTGCCCTTCGTGACGGCCGAAAACAAGTTTGAGGCCCTGGCCGCCCACGACGCCATCGTGGAAGCCCACGGTGCGCTCAAAACGGTAGCAGCTAGCCTAATGAAGATTGCCAACGATATCCGCTTGCTGGCTTCAGGTCCGCGCGCCGGCATCGGTGAGCTGTACATCCCCGACAACGAGCCCGGCTCCAGCATCATGCCCGGCAAGGTGAACCCCACCCAGTCGGAAGCCATGACGATGGTAGCGGCGCAGGTAATGGGCAACGACGTCGCTATCAACATTGGCGGTATGAACGGCCACTTCGAGCTGAACGTGTTCAAACCCTTGATGATCTACAACTTCCTGCACTCGGCCCGCCTGATTGGCGACGTATGCGTGTCGTTCAACGACAAGTGCGCCGTGGGCATCCGCCCCTTGGAAGACAACATTAAGAAGCACGTCGATTCGTCCTTGATGCTGGTAACGGCCCTGAACCCGCACATCGGCTACTACAAAGCCGCCGAAATTGCGCAAACCGCCCACCGCGAAGGCAGTACCTTGAAGGCAACCGCACTAAAGCTAGGTTACCTAACCGAAGAGCAATTCGACGAGTGGCTGAAGCCAGAGGATATGGTGGGCGACTTGCCGAAGTAATTCGTTCGACAATAAGCAAACTACCGAGTCGGCGCTACACGACACCATAACCTTAGCGTTAGGCTTTACGAACAACGGGCTGCTGGCTACCATGCTGGCAGCCCGTTTTTTATGCCTGCTGCTTTCCCTCAGTTCGTAGCGCCATTCCGCGCTTTTTTGGATAAAATTCCGCCTACTGGCCGCGTAGTTGTGTTCTGCCACTTCGATGCAGATGGGCTAGGTGCTGGTGCCGTGTTTGGCCGCGGGCTGCAACGAATAAATGCTGAGTGGCAGGTGGAAGTACTGCCTTCTGGCAAAGGTGAAAATGCATTTCTAACACCGTCCGTCCGCGAAAAGCTGCTGGCACTGAAGCCCGACGCACTGATTGTCACGGACCTAGGGGTACACGCCCACGGCACGCTGGAAGCTGATGGCGTCCCCGTGCTCTATGTCGACCACCACATTCCAGAAGGCTACCCGCCTGTTGGCAGCACCATGCTAACGGGCTATGGTCTTGACCCTGTGCCGTGCTCCGCTTGGCTAGCCTATGAGCTAATCGCCGCCGAAGTTGAAATCAATGATTTACAATGGGTAGCTGCCATTGGTATCATCTCCGACCTAGGTGATTCGGCGCCCTGGCCACCGCTGGCCCAAACCAAAAAGCAGTACACGGCCAAATGGCTGAAGGAAGCAGTAGCGCTTTGCAATGCCGCCCGCCGAGCCGGCGAGTTCGACCTCGACCGACCTTTGCAACACCTGATGGCCGACGACAACCCGCGGCCGTTGGCGCAGGATACCGTGTTGGCCGAGTACCGAGCCGAGGTAAGCGCCGCTCTGCAAGCCGCCCGCCGTCTGCCACCGCGCTTCCCGAAAGCTAGCCCCGATGCAGCGCCAGTGGCACTTATCACCTTAGATTCGCCCTGTCAGATTCATCCGCTTATTGCGCAGCAGTGGATCCAACGATTGCCCGACCGGGTCGTGCTGTGCGCCAACCTAGGGTATTTGCCCGACGGCCAGATAGCCGTAGCGGGGCGCACAGCAAACCGTGGGCTACACATTCCGGACCTGCTACGAGCGGCTTTTGCCCGCACTGGCGCCGTGCCGCCCACCAACTTTGCCCACGGTCACCCGCAGGCCAGCGGGGGACATCTGTCAGCGGCCGACTTTGAACACTTGCTGCGCGGACTGGGGTATGAAGTCTAGAGCTAGGTTATCATTCTTGCCCTGAAGCAGCTTTTCATTTTTCGAAATTCTATCTTTGCGGCCCAATTCCACCCCTCCATGGACTGCTCCCGCTGTATCACGCTCGAAAATGCCCGCGTTCGGCTCCGCCCCCTCGAAGCCACCGATTTTGAAGCCCTGAAAGCCATTGCTTTTGAGCCGGAAGTATGGCGTTTTATGCCGACGGCCATGCCCAGAAACAGCGTGGAGCTGGCAACCTATGTCGCTCACGCACTCAAAGAGCGAAACAGCGGCAAGCGCTACCCATTTGCCATTATTGATCGGGAGACAAACCAAGTAGTGGGTAGCACGAGCTACATGAACATTGTGCCGGAGGAAAAGCGCGTGGAAATTGGGGGCACGTGGCTGGGCAAGCCGTTTCAGCGCACGGGCGTGAACCGTGCGGCCAAGCACCTGCTGCTTAAGTACGCGTTTGGGGAGCTAGCCTGCGACCGGGTAGAGCTGAAAACGGACGCCCGCAACTGGCAGTCCAGAGAAGCCATGCGCCGTATGGGTGCCGTAGAGGAAGGTACCCTGCGTAGTCACATGTTTACGCAAGGCGGAATGCGGCGCGACACGGTCTATTTCAGCATCTTAAAGCCGGAATGGGACGAGCTGCGGCTCACCGTGTTCCGCGAGTACGACGCCCGTGGCTAAACCAAACCTCGACAAACGCAACTTGCTCCAGCGGCGAATTGCCAGCTTCGGACACGCGTTTCGGGGCATCTGGATGGCGCTGCGGTCGGAGCTGCACTTGCAGTTTCACGCGGTGGCGACTGTGGTGGTCATTGGCCTAGGTTTTTACTTTGAGCTTACCGCTACCGAGTGGATGATGGTGGCCCTGGCCGTGGGCACCGTTTGGTCGGCGGAGTTGGTGAATACGGCCATTGAAGCACTGACCGATTTGGTATCGCCGGAGTATCATCCTTTGGCGGGTAAGGCTAAAGACGTAGCGGCGGGAGCGGTGCTGGTAGCTGCTATTGCGGCAATGTTGGTTGGCTTGTTCATTTTCGGGCCTCGTCTGCTCGCGCTCCTGCACTAACTATTGTTGAGCCGACTCGTTAGAGGTTCAGAGCGGAGAGGCTAACGCCGCACACCTAGGTAGCTCCTGCTAACGCAACTTTCTCGCGTTTTCTGTGCTCTGCGTTCTGCATCCTCCGTTCTAACCTAATACCCTGCGAGATGAAGCTCTTTACATTCGTTGCCACTGCGGCTGTGTTGCTCTCGACAGCTTGCCAGCAAAAGCTAGCTGTGCAAACGCCCAACGACCCGCCCAATACGGGCATGACGAACCCTTCCACCACGCTAACGCCGGCTCCCACCAGCACGGCCACCAACATTCCTGTGCCCGACGCGGCAGTAGCTACTTTCGACACCACGGCCCGGCCACAGTGGCTGGAGGCGCGCATTCAGAAGCTGTCGGCGCAGGAAAAGCTCAGCCCCCCGGTTCAGATTTTGCGCTACCGCTACCGTAATCAGGTGGTGTACTACGAAACGGCACCGTGCTGCGACCAATTCACTACGCTCTACGATAGCCGCGGCCGCGTGCTATGCAAACCCGATGGGGGCCTCACCGGAAAAGGCGACGGCAACTGTCCTGATTTTGTAAAGGAGCGTACCGAAGAAAGACTGGTCTGGCAGGACCCACGTTGATTCTTTCGTGCTTGGTTTTTAATTAAAGGTTTATTCACCTTTGCGCACCAAGTAGGAATAACTAAGCACCAAATACCAAGCACGAATATCATGGTTAATACCAACGAAAAGCTCGCCATTTACAACGTGTGGGCCAACGAAACGCTGTTGCGGCATCTGGATAAAACCGCAACCGAAACGGGTCAGCTAATTCCAGCCAACATTCTGCGGTTGTTCAGCCACGTTCTCAATGCCCAGTACATCTGGATTGGTCGGCTCACCAACACGCCTAGCCCCGTTAAAGTGTGGCAGGAGCACGCACTAGAAGAACTGCACCGCATGCACACAGAAACTTCGGCAAAGTGGGTGGGTATCGTGCGCGCCGCCGATGAGGCTGAGCTAAACCGCACCATTACGTACACCAACTCCGCCGGCGATGCCTTCACAAGCGTGGTATCTGATATTTTTACCCATATGCCCGTGCACGCCAACTATCACCGTGGCCAGGTAGCCATCAAGATGCGAGATGCAGGTCTGACGCCGATCAATACAGACTTCATCACCTATTGCCGCGAGATGGACGCCCAAGGCAAAGACCATATGAGCTTGTAAGAGCCGCTTAGCTAGGTTTGAAGCCCTTCCGTTGTATGATAGCGGAAGGGCTTTTGCATTTAAAGCAATAACCTAACAAGGGTATTTTCTACAAATTCTTGCTGTTTCGCTTAGCCAAAAAAGCAATTTCCTTGTTATACACTATCAAACTAGTTTTCTGACTTATGTCTGAATCGTCTGTCTATACCACTCCCGTCCTCACTGCTGAGCAGCTAGCTACGGGGTATTCCTATAGCGCTTACCGTCAGCTTATTGATGGTTTACTCGAGCAAGACCGCACTACCGGTCCTAATCAATCTGAGGAGCTGACCAAGTATACTCGCCTGAACGTGCAGCGCATGAGCCGCATCGATAAAACTGTGGAGCTTGTACCCGAGCTACGCGAAGCGGTTGGCAACCTGCAAAATCGCTACGTGTGGGCCATCATTACAGAAGGCTGGTGCGGCGATGCAGCGCAAATCGTACCCGTGCTGGAAGCCGTAGCGCAAGCCTCTAATGGGCAGATCGAGACGCGTTACCTGCTGCGCGACGAACATTTGGATCTTATGGATCGGTACCTTACCAACGGTGGCCGCTCTATTCCAAAACTCGTAGTGCTGCATGCTGACACGCTCATGGAAGCTACCAACTGGGGTCCGCGGCCAGCCGCAGCCCAGGAAATGTTCATGCGGTTGAAAGCAGAAGGCTTATCGCACGATGAATTTGTGACCCAAGTGCACGGCTGGTATGCAAAAGACAAAACCCAGTCGACGCAGCAAGAGCTAGTGCAGCTAGTTAGCGGCTTGAGCTAGGTCTTAGAGTAAATAAACTCCATGAAAAAGCCCTGCCATCGTGCTGATGACAGGGCTTCTCATTGGGAGAGAGAAAAAGTCAATTAATCGAGCTTCACTGAGCCTATATCTGAAATCTGGCTGTTGGTTACCGTGATGGGAGTAGCAACTGCATTCTTGTAGGGCGACACCGTTTTGAACTCTACACGGTACGCACCTGCCGGTAAGCCGCGCATCAGGAAGCCGCCCATAGCATCGGAAGTGGTGCTCACTGTATCGTTAGGAGTTACAGAAGTGCGAATAGCTAGGATGGTGGGCTGAGCTGCCGCAGGCGTCACCATGCCTTTAATGCCACCCGCCACGGCATTAGCCACCGTGCGGATAACTGGCTTCAGCAGGAAGCGCTCCTTTTTATCTTGGCCTGGCTTCCAGCTACCACGCTCCACCACCGACTTGGCTACGTCGAAGTCGAGCACAAGTGCGTAGGTAACGTTCTTAGATAAGTCGGCATCTACTTTCAGCTTCACACCGGCCGTCTGGCCGCTGGGAGTTTTGAGGTCATAAACCTGCCCATCTTTGGTAGTCACGTAGTTGTTTGTACCTAGGACTAGGCGAATCTGCGAGATGCGGCCAGCCGGGAAATCAGCGCTGGTCAATAAGGCCGAGTTGCCGTTGGTAAACGACATCACATCGTAGGCGCCCGGCTTAAGCAACGTTAGCGTCTGCCAGCCCTTGGGGTCTATATCGTCGCCTTTCACGTTGACTTCCACTTGCCGCACGTCAAGCGTTACAGCTTTGTAGTCGCCGGGAGCATCGGTGAGACGAACTTCCATTTTGGCCATGTTCGAATCATTGTCTTTGCCACAGCTAGCTAGGAAAGCCATTGCGACTACCGTTAGGCAGGGGAGAAGTGCGTAGGATATTTTCATGTGTGGGAGGAGGATAGAACTAAAACAGAAAGCGGAGTGCCCGTTGGGGACACTCCGCTCTTACTTGCAATAACTTCACCAAAAAGATTCAAATATTACTATTCTCCTGTTTTAACACTATCCGAAGCAGCGGGTGCTGTGCTGGTTGAAGCCGCCTTCTTAGGTTTGCCGAAGAGTAAACCGTTGAGCTTGTCCTTTGCCTTGGCTTGCAATTCTAGGCGCTTCTTCTCGATTTCAGCTTGCGCTTTGGCTTGCAGTTCCTGCTGCTTGCGCGCTAGCTCCCGTTGAACGCTATCCTGCGCTACCTGGGCCCTAGCTTGTAGCTTGAGCTTGGCGTCATCTACTTTAGCTTGTACAACATTGCTTACCAATGCTTTCGCCTGATCTTTCACACTGCTGGTGGTGAGCTTCACCTGCGGATTTGTCACCGTGCCACCAATGTTCAGACCTAGGGTCACACGGTCAGTACCTTGTAGGTTCGATACGCCTGCCAATTGCGAAACCTTGCTATTGAGTTGATTACCTAGCTTCCCAGTAGGTACGTTCAGCGCCGTCACGTAAGCCAGAGCACCCGCTACTGAGTTGGAGCCGCCGATAGTCATTTTGATCTGCCCAACATTCAGGTCGAATGGCTTCACAATGAAGTTGCCGTTCACAATCTCCGCCGACACGTCTTTATTAGCTACGGCAAAGTTCTTCAACTCCTGCAACTGCGTAAGGCTGCTGATTTTGTTTAGCACCTCCGAATTGCCAACAGCCGCCTTCACGATTTCGAATAAGCCTTTGCCATTGAGCGTATTGTAGTTCGGCATCATATCCGGACCCATCTCGCCGCTCACGTTGAAGTTGGTGGAGAACACACCCTGCACTAGCCCCGCCATCGGCACCAGCGTTTTAATGGAGTTGAAAGCCTGGAAAGCGTTCTGGAAGTTCAGATCCTTGATGTTCAGGCCAAAGTTGAACTTGGGGTGAGCTAGGTCCTTGCTGCTGTAGCTACCGTTGGTAGCAAAAGCACCACCTAGGGTATTAAAATTCAGGTTGCTGAGCGTAGCCGTCTGGTCGCGTACCGTCACTATCCCTTTCACGTTGCTCAGGTTCAGGTTGTCGTATACCACCTGGTTCACATTGCTGTTCAGCGTCAGGTCGAAGTACTTCGGAATTTCCAGCACGCCTTCGGCTTTCGCAGGCGCTTTGCTAGCAGCGGTAGTCGTCGGCTTAGCCGATACCTCATCGACCATCCACTCGTTCACATTGAAGCGGTTGCTGTTCACCGTCAAGTTGCCGCGGAGGGGTTGGCCAGGCGTGAACAGATAGCCCATATAGTTGCTGATGGTACCGTTCGCTGCAATATCCGACGAGCCTACAAAGCCGGTCATGTTTTGCAGCACAATCTTATCGTTGTTGAAGGTAGCCGTGGCTTTCGTCACCTTCATGCCTTGGGGCAGGTCAGTGCTCTTGTAGGTCACATTCTGCGCGTTTACCGTGCCCGATGCTACTACACTCTGATAACGACCGGCTTCAATATCGGCCATCTTCCCCTTAGCGGCCACGTTACCACTAAGACGACCAGTCACCGTCATGCCCTCTAGCGGGAAGATCTTGGTGATCTTGGTTAGGTCAATTACCCCTTTTACGTCTGCATCGAATACCGGCTTGTCGATGTTCTGAGCAGCCACGCGGCCTTCCAGAGGCTCGCCATCCAGTAGCATTCGGAACTGCGGAATGTCGATGCGGGTATCATTCACCTGACCAGTGGTGTTCACCACCGTGCCGTTTAAGGTTAAATTTTCAATCGGGGCCGGAAACTGCTTGCTCTTCACGTAGCCGTTGGTCAGGCGCATGGCTGCATTCACCACCGGCATCTGCGTCTTTGAATAAGTGCCTTTGGCCGTAGCATCTACGAACAACAAACCGCGCAAAAGTAGGTCTTGCACCGGGTACACCTTCATCATTTCGGCTAGGTCTACGTTGGCTTTCACGCGGCCATTCACGTTCATTGGCTCCAGACCATCGATGGCAACGTTGCCATCGATGGGGTTCTTACCTAGGTCCAAGTGAAATTGCTTCACGTTGACCTTCACGTTGTTGGTGAAACCCGAAGGGTTATCCACCATCATATCTACGTTGATGTTGCGAGCCGCTTGCGGTAGGTCAGGATACTTGAACATGCCGTTTTTCACTTGCAAGTTCACGCCGTAGCCGGGCATGCGCACGTCATCCATCGTACCCTTGAAGTAGCCATCAAAGGCCATTTTGCCGCTCGTCTCGATGTTCTTAAACTTCTCGGTAAACACGCCTGGCACTAGGCTCAGAATGTTCTTGAAGTCAGTTTCGAGTGCCTTGAACTTCAGATCAAAATCCATGGCCTTGCCTGGCATCGCAATGGTGCCAGCGAAGCTAGCCGGGAAGTCATTTACCCGCACGTTGTTATCCTTGAAGGTGAACAACATCTTCGCTAGGTTCATCGACATCGTTACGTCGGCATCGAGCTTGGTTTTCGAGAGGTAATCCACACCGGCGTAGTTCATCGTGAAGTTGTCGGCCGTGGTTTTGGAGGTCATATCGAACACGTCTTGCTCGAAGTCGCCAGAACCGGTATGGTTCACATTCGCGGCGCGCATCGCAAACGGGATGCTCAGGTCCTCGTAGCGCAGCTTGCCGTTCTTAATCTCCCAGCCCTTGATAGCTAGGCTCATGTTGTTAGCGGTCGTATCCTTGCCTTGCTCCGCCATGGTGGAGTCAGACAAAAAAATGTCCCAGTTGGCGCGGCCACTCTTCAGCACTTTAATGCTGATATCGGGCTCATCAAGCTCAATCGATTTGATTTTGATCTGTTCGCCCCGTACCACGCTCATCAGGTCCATACCGAGACGGAAGGCCGGCAAGTAGGCGAGCGTGTCACGAGCAAAAGAATCTTTGCCGATGATACGCAGCTCTTTCACGCTCAGAGCTAGGTTTGGGAAATCACGCAGCAAACTCAGGTCGATATTGCTCGGGTTGTACTCCACCTTGGCATTCACGCGTTCGGCGATCTGCTTGTCTATTGCCTGGTGGATTTTGTCCTTAAACAACACCGGCGCCAAGGCCAGCGCTGCGACCAGCAGGACCAGAAAGATTACGAGACCAACAAAAAATTTACGCATAGAAAAGAAGTTTATGCCGCGGAATGCTCTACTCATTCGGAGCTTGCGCCGCAGTCAACAGAAAAGTTCAGCACAGAGTCCGCAAGGGCGTTCGGGGTTGCAAGCTAAGCGCCTGCTCGTAATGTGTCATGCTACGCTAAGCACGGGGTGCAAATTGCCCGTAAGCTTTCTTTTTGCGGCACCACATAAAACGTTCCGAACTCGGCTGCTACAATTCAAGCAATGGAAATAAGCATTATAGTTCCGGCTTTTGTTCGGTGCTTTGTACGAAACCAACTAGCTAACGCGTTAAAAGGTCTGGTTATGCGCGGATATTGCCTTTCTTTTCTAACACAGCAGCGGCGCTTAGCTGGGCAGAAGCTAGCTGCAACTGCGTTAACAGTAGGACTTAGTGCCGGCTTTTGCGCCACTGCTACGGCGCAGGATCTATACTTTGCTCAACCTTTTGCTTCCCGCCTCCACACCAATCCGGCTTTTGCGGGCCTGCTCGATGATTATGGGGTCACCTTCAACTACCGCAATCAGTTTCCGACCCTAGCTGGTTCTTTCCAAACTGGCCAACTTGCCGCCGATTACCGATTTCCCACCCAGCGCAGTTCCGTTGGTCTACTCATCGATTATGACCGCACGGGCAGCATTGGCTACACGCGTTTCCAAGCGGGTGGCGTGTACGCGTATCACACGCGCCTAACCGAAGGCTTAAGCTTGAGTGGTGGTATCAATCTGAGCTATGGTAACCAGCGCATCAGCTACGCTAACCTCGTGTTTGGCGACCAACTTTCGGATGATGGCCTCGTTTTAAACCAATCATCGGAGGCTTTTGATTACAAACCTACCAGCTACTTCACCGTAGGTACGGGGGTACTGCTGTACTCCGATCAGTTCTGGCTAGGGGTGGCCGGACATCACCTCAACCAACCCGACCTAGGTTTCGCGACGCAGACCACCTTGCCTATTCGCTTGAATATTAATGCGGGGTACAAATATTATTTTTTGAAATCGACCGTTAAGCAAGAGTACCGTGAAATTAGCCTTTCGCCGGTTGTGAATTATGCCACCCAAGGTGGTTCGCAACGCGCGGAAGTAGGATTATACGGTACTGTGACCCCTCTAACGCTCGGAGTTGTGTACCGTGGCTTACCTTTACCGGGTGCAAACCACCCCCAACAAGTGCTAACCACCGTAGCAGGGTTGAGCTTCGGCGCATTTCGGCTCGGTTATAGCTATGACGTTAGCCTGAGTCAGTTTAGCGCCGATTACGGGGGGGCTCACGAGATTTCCTTAGCCGTGCGCAACTTCGATATGCTTGAAGCTGCATGGCGCCGGCTGAAACGGCGGAATTACCCCGTCATTCCTTGTCCGGCCTTTTAGTTTGTTGTAATATTGTACGCAATTGCCTTATATAAAACCTTTTCTCTCAGGTAGTTTCAACTCGATCATGAATTTTTCCAAGTACTTGCAGTATGCTGTTGTCGGAGCCTTTGCGCTGGCATCTTGCAAACACGGTCCGCCAACAGCCACGAAGCCCGGTAAGTATAGTTCCACCACGGGCATGGAATACAATACCGAGGAAGGTATGAAGGTTGCTGATTACAAAGGCATTCCTGAAGGTCCAGGTCTCGTGTTTATTGAAGGTGGTCGTACCGTGCTCGGCTCTGCTGAGGAAGACGTGGCTATGACCCACGACAACCTAGAGCGTACGGTTACCATCGCCTCGTTCTACATGGACGAAGCCGAAGTTGCCAACATTCACTGGCTCGAGTATCTCCACTTCGTTCGCAAAGACTCTTCGGAAGAGTTCTACCAGTCGGCACTGCCCGACACGACGGTATGGGCCCGCGAGCTGTCGTTCAACGATCCTTACGTTGATTACTACCTACGTTACCCCGGCTTCCGCTACTTCCCAGTAGTAGGCGTAAGCTGGCTCCAAGCTAACGACTACTGCACGTGGCGTACGAGCAAGGTAAACGAAACCCTAGCCGGCAACGCGGATGAAAGCGGCAGCGGCGGGGGTGGCGGTGGCCTCTTCAAGAAAAAGAAAAAAGGTGGTGACGGTGGCGGCGAAGCTGCTGAAGGCACCGACGACTCGGGCAAACCAAAGATTTCGATCGAAAACGGTAACACCCTACCAAACTATCGTCTGCCCACCGAGGCAGAATGGGAATATGCAGCACAAGCTCTTATCGGCACCCAGGAGACTGGCAACGAGAACCAAGAGAACAAGCGCATTTACCCTTGGGATGGTCGCCAAGTGCGGAATTCCTACGGTCAGAAAATGGGCCAGTTCCTAGCTAACTTCAAGCGCGGCCGTGGTGACTACGCCGGTATCGCAGGTTCGCTGAACGACGGCGCTATGATCACGGAGTACATCTACAACTACCCACCTAACGACTACGGCCTGTACAACATGGCGGGCAACGTAAACGAATGGGTACAGGACATCTACCGTCCGCTGTCGTTCGAAGATGTGGAAGACCTGAACCCCTTCCGTCGTAACGGCTTCCTCGACCCCGCTGAGAAGTACGACAAGAAAGGTTACCAGTCGCTCATCGACGACCACGTACGGGTGTACAAAGGCGGTTCTTGGCGCGACGTAGCGTATTGGCTCTCGCCTGGTACGCGCCGCTTCATGGCAGAAGACTCGGCTACGGCTACTATCGGCTTCCGCTGCGCGATGATCAACGCTGGCTCGAACAAGTAAGCTAGCCTCACTTCAACAAAAAAGCCCGGACCAGATGGTTCGGGCTTTTTTGTTGTCTATGCAACCCGATAGGGTTAACTAGAACTCTATAAAGGAGAACATTACCCTAGGCTACTACTATAATGCGCAAAGTGCTGCTACTCGTTAGTTTGACTACTTCCCTGCTAGTCTCTGGTTGTGGAAAGGAAGAAGCGAAACCGCAAGACCAGCTAACAGCGCGCTTCATATTGCTGAATGAAAGACGGCAGGAGACGACAGTATTCGCAGCCGGCGACAACGTTATTTTCAGCTTTCAGCTCCGCAACAAATCAGGCCAAGATATTGCGTTGAGAAACCCTATCTTCAATACGGAGCACTTCTGCGAGGTGTATCAGCGCGATAAAAACGACAATGCAGCTACCTCTTTAGGGGTACCATACCAAGGCATTTTCTGCACCTACCAGGGTGCTAATCTGCTGCTAGCGAATAGCACCTTGACAAACGAAATCTTGTGGGCGGACGACAAGACCATTCCAACCGTTGGTTTCTTCTGTGGTCATAATCAGCAGCAACTATTGCCTGTTGGGAAATATCGTACAGCCTTCACAACGACCATCGATATTGTGCAGAACAACGAAGTGGTAGGGCAGGTACCCGCAAACGTATGCTATCGACTTTGAAGTGCGTTAGGCAGCGTTAGTGTTCCGCGCAGGCAATGGTGGCTACACTCACCTCTGCAGCACCAGCCGCTAGCAAGGCAGCGGCGCAAGCTTCCAGGGTAGCTCCCGTAGTCAGGACATCATCGACCACCAAGATGCGCTTGCCGAGAACGGAGAGCGGCTCCGCTACTTCGAACACTTCCGCTACGTTTTGCCAGCGCTCCGTACGGTTTTTACGGGTTTGTGAATCGGTATGCTCGGTGCGACACAAGGCGGTAGCACTCCACGGCACAGTCATACCCAGGGACAAGCCTTCGGCGAACGTATCGGACTGATTATAGCCGCGTTTGGCGAGCTTACGCGGGTGCAGTGGTACGGGCACAATAAGGTCGAAATCGGCAGCTAGGCTGCACTCGGTCAATTCCGCACCATACCAACGACCTAGCATGATTCCAATGTCGCGCTGGCCCTGATACTTTAGCTGGTGCAACAAGTGCTGCACGCGGCCACGGCGCAAAAAACGCACATAGCTCAGTGCGTGGCGCATTGGCAATTTCCCCCAGAAGCGACGAGCCAACGGGTTATCGTTTGCGGGTAGTTTATGGTAATCGGTGTAAGGCAGTTGTGCGCGGCACAAGGTGCACAAGTGTTCTTCGCCACGAGCCAGCGGCTCCTCACAAGCTAGGCACACCTGCGGGAAAATCAGACCAACGAAATCGGATAGTGCCCTGCGCAGTAGCATGTAGTAAGATAGTGAGTTATAGCAGCCGTTATCCAGCAGTTATGCAATCAGTCCTTGCTTTGCGTGCAAGGGGACAAGTGGGCTAGGTGCTTAATTATCGATACTTTCTAAACCTTTGTATTCGCAAAGCCATTATCTAGCCAAGCTTTGCTGTATTCCAACCCACATTTACTACCTCACCCAATGAGCTTAGTTACCGAATTCAACGATTACCGCGCCCGCATGAACGAGAAGATCATGGCGGCTGATAATAAAGTCATTAAGCGCTTTTTCAACCTTGACACTAACGCTTACCAGGAAGGCGCTTTGGACATAAAAACCAAGGAGATGCTCGGCCTAGCCTGCTCCATGGTGCTCCGCTGCGACGACTGCATCAAGTATCACCTAGGTAAGTGCCACGAGCAAAATCTCACAGATGAAGAAATTTATGAGGTGTTTGCCATTGCTAACCTCATCGGCGGCAGCATCGTGATTCCGCACTTCCGCCGCGCGGTGGAGTACTGGGAGGAACTGAAAGTCGAGGCCGTTACGCCCACGGCTCCTCACTCGCACGAAGCATGAGCTTAGACCCGCAGGAAACCGAAGCTGAGTTTGAAGCGCGTTGGTGGCAGCTCATGAACGAGATGCGCGCCCGCTTCGGTAAGAAGCCGGATCTGAACGCTTTGCTTTTGCTCATCGGCGTGCAGGAGCTAGGTCAGGGCGCGGGACCGTTCACGAAGGAGCAGAAGCAGGACCTGATGCACATTGCGACTTGCCGGCTTTTCAGTATCTCGGGCCACTACGAGTTGGAGAATATCGATGAGGATGGTTGGCCACACTACAAGCTGGTTCGGCCGGTGCCTTTCGCTAATTTGAAAGAGCAGGAGCGCATGCTGAAGTGGCATATCCTGGAGTACTTTGACACAATTGATAACGATTAATTAGTTGACTGGCTGAGTGGAAAAATGGCTATTCTTCAGACCTAGGTTCTAGAATAATCAGCTATTTAGCCACTCTACTGTTTAGCAATCAAGCCTCTTGAAAATTATTTCTTACAACGTCAACGGACTGCGCTCGGCACTGAGCAAAGGCTTATTGGACTGGGTGAAACAAGCCGACCCCGACGTACTTTGCTTACAGGAAATTAAAGCTGGCCGGGAGCCGCTCGATGTTTCTGGATTTGAGGAGCTAGGGTATCACGCGTATCTGCATCCGGCGGAAAAACCCGGGTATAGTGGCGTGGCCACCTTCACGAAGCAGAAGCCGAACGCTGTGGAAATTGGCTGCGGCACGGCCGATTACGACAGCGAAGGCCGCGTTCTGCGGTTGGACTTTGATGATGTTTCGGTGCTGAACGTGTACATGCCTTCCGGTACCAGCGGCCCTGAGCGTCAGACGTTCAAGGTGGCTTGGCTGCACTTTTTCCGCCGGTATGTGGCGCAGCTAAAAGCTAGCGTGCCGCCGCTTGTTATTGCTGGCGACTACAACTGCTGCCAAACGGACATCGACTTGCACAACCCCAAAGCCAATCAGAACAGCCCCGGCTTCACGCCCGAAGAGCGTCAGTGGTTCGCTGACTTTATGCAGGATGGTTTCACAGATTCCTTCCGTCATCAGCACGGCGATGCTACCGGTCATTACTCGTGGTGGACTTTCCGGGCCGGTGCCCGCAAGCGGAACGTAGGGTGGCGGCTAGATCATTTGTTGGTAGATAACGCACTGAAACCTAGGATTGCCGACGCCGGCTTATTACCGGATGCCGTGCATTCGGACCATTGCCCGGCTTGGGTGAAGCTGTAATCAACTTCTTCTGTCATTTGGAGCTGGCAAAGGACCTTCTCACATGAGGATGAGCCGTGTAACAACGATTTGTTTTCACGTGACAAAGGTCCTTTGCTAGCTCCGGATGACAGCGAAACCAAGGGCCGCCGTTTTACTCGGCACTTTTTCCAGCCGAGCCGTAGTTATACTCACAGCCAAACAAACACTTGGCGCACCTTCCAGATAAAACGTATCTTGCTATAGCCTGCTAGTGGGCTGTTTTCATGCTGGTGGAGAAAGAACCCGTGGCTGCTACAACTTCTCAGACAACTACCGCATCCTCCGCCCTGCAACAGGTGCTAGGCCAGCTGGATGCCTTTAAGCGTAAGTTTTACCTCAACCTGCTGGTGCGTGGCGCACTGGTAGCGGGCGGCTTACTGCTTACCCTTTTTGTGGTTTTTAATCTGCTCGAATACTTTCTGTACCTGCCCACATGGGTTCGGGGCGGGTTACTATTTGGCTTTTTAGGGCTAGGTGTCTATGCTTTCGTGCATTGGATCTGGCAGCCACTGGCGGCCCTTACGAACTTGCGACGTTTGCTCACCGATGAGCAAGCGGCCCAGCGGGTGGGGGAGCTGTTTCCGCAGGTGCAGGATAAGCTCCTGAATGCCTTGCAGCTCCAAGGTCAAGCTCGTGAGAATGCTCTAATTGCTGCTAGCCTGGAGCAACGCGCCGCGCAGTTTACGGGGCTGGAGTTTGCCGAAGGAATCAAGATCAAGGATCAGTCTCGGCCGCTGTGGAAGTACGTGGCCGTGCCGGCGGGTGTTATTGTCTTGCTGCTGCTGGTATACCCGGCTCTGTTCGTGCAGGGTACTGAGCGAATTCTGAACTACCGGCGGGCTTACTCTCCGCCAGCGCCTTTCCATTTTGTTGTTGCGAACAAAGATCTCAAAGCTTTCCGCGGCGAAGATTTCAAGCTGGAAGTGGCGGTGCAAGGCGAGGCGTTGCCGAATGAAATCAGCATTCTCTACGGTGGCCGTGAGCGGCACCTTACGAAGGAAAGCGGGAACCGCTACAGCTACGAGTTCAAGCAGTTGCAGCGCGATACGGAGTTTCAGCTGTCGGCGGCGGGCTTTACTTCTGATGACTATAACCTAGCCGTGCGCGAGCGGCCGAACCTGCGTGATTTTGCCGTTCACGTGACGTACCCAACGTACATTGGAAAACCAGCCGAAACCATCCGCAACACTGGTAACCTAACGGTGCCCGAGGGCAGCACGGTGCGTTGGGAATTTGCTACTACTGCTACCGATCAGCTGCAATTACTTTTCAAAAGCCCGGATGAGACCGTAACGGCTACCGAAGCCAACGACCAGTTTCAGGCTACGCGCCGCGTGATGCGCAGCCAAGAATACGCCGTGCGACTGCAAAATACCGCTAGCCTCAACCGGGACCCGATTCTGTATCAGCTCACCGCCATTCCTGATCAGGTGCCGGAGGTGACGGTAGAAGCATTTGCCGACACCACCTCGCGTAACTACCTAGCGCTAGGTGGCTCTGTACGCGACGATTATGGCCTGTCGCGTTTGGAGTTGCGCTATCGCGTTACCTCCACACAAAACCCGAACGCTGCTTACAAAGCCAAAGCGCTACCGCTCCAAAGCGGCCCAACGCAGAGTTATGCGTATCAGTGGGATTTGCGGCCGCTCAACCTGCAGCCAGGCAGCCGCTTAGAGTACTTTGTGGAAGTGTGGGACAATGACGGTGTGCACGGCCCTAAGAGTGCCCGCACCCGTTCGGCAGAATTCCGCCTGCCGAGCCGCAACGAAATGCAGAAGCAGCTGAATGCTCAGTCGCAGTCGGTGCAGAACCAGCTGAGCCGTGCCTCACAGCAGTCGAAGCAGCTGGAGCGCGAGCTAGCTAAGTCGGAAGACAAGCTCAAGACCAAGCGTGACCTGAGCTTCCAAGACCGCAAGCAGCTGCAAGACATGCTCAACGAAAAGCAGCAGTTCGACCAGCAGATGGCGGACATGAAGAAGATGTTTGAGCAGATGACCCAGCAGCAGGATCAGCTCAACCCCAAGAACCAGGAGCTAGCGGAGAAGGCTCAGGAGCTGCAAAAGCTGATGGAATCATTGCTCGACCCGGAGACGAAGAAGCTATACGAAGAGCTACAGAAGCTGCTGGAAAACCAGAAGGATGCGAACCAGATGGAGATGCAGCAGCTATTGCAAAAGCTCGAAAACAAGGAAAACACCCTGCAGAAAGAGCTGGATCGGGCGCTGGAAATGTTCAAGCAGCTGCAATTTGAGCAGAAGCAGGAAGCCGCCACGCAAAAGCTGGAAGAGCTAGCGAAGGAGCAAGAAAAGCTAGCTGAGCAAACCGAACAGGCCGATAAAAACAATAAGTCGGACAAGAACGACAAGTCGACAGCTGATAAAAACAAGGATAAAGCCGACGACAAGAACAAGTCGGACAAAGGTGATATGCCTGGCGAAAAGAACGACAAAGGCAATCAGGACAAGAGTAACCAAGAAAATAAAGACCAGAAGAACAGCTCGAAGGCTGACCAGCAGCAAAAGCAACAAGAGCTGAAGCAGCAGCAGGCCGAAAAGCAACAGGAGTTTGAGGAAGTAAAGAAGGAACTGGAAGACCTAAAGAAGATGGACCAGCAGCTCGACGGTGAAAATGGCGCCGACGAGATGAAGGACCAGCAGGAGCAGGTTGACCAGGAAATGCAGGAGAGCCAGGAGCAGCTTTCCAAAAACCAGAACCAGAAAGCTAGCCAGAGCCAACGCAACGCTGCCCAGCAGATGCAGAAAATGGCCCAGCAGATGCGCGAGCAGCAGGATCAGGAAGAAAGCGACCAGCAGCAGCAGAACATCGATAACCTGCGCGACATTCTGGAAAATCTGCTTACCCTCAGCTTCGACCAGGAAAGCCTCATGAAGCAGTTCCGCCAGGTTGACCAGACCGACCCGCGCTTTGTGCAGCTAGGCCAGACCCAACGCAAGCTCAAGGACGACGCGGCTGTTATTCAAGATTCGCTCTATGCCTTGGCCAAGAAGGTACCACAGATTCAGAGCTTCGTAACGCGCGAAGTAGGGGAGATGAACGGCCGTATGAACGAGTCGCTGAATTACATCCGCCAGCGCAACGTGGGCCGGGCAACCAACAGCGAGCAGCTCGCCATGACCAGCATGAACAACCTAGCCCTCATGCTCAACGATGCCCTGAAGGATATGCAACAAGCCCAGCGCGACGCCCAGCAAGCTCAGCAGCAAGGCGGTGGCAAATCGGGCAAAAAGAAGAAGAGAGGCAGTGCCGCCGGCGAAGGGCAGCTAGGTAAGATGCAGCAGCAGCTTAACCAGCAGATTCAGCAGTTACAGCAAAGTGGCAAATCGGGTCGGGCGCTCAGCGAAGAGCTAGCCAAATTAGCTGGTCAACAACAGATGCTACGCGACGCTATGGGTCAGCTCGAAAAGATGCAGCAGGGTCAGAAAGGTCAGCAAAAAGGCATGAATAAAGACGGCAAAGGCCAAGATGGAATGGGCGGCATTGGAGATATTAGAAAAATGATGGAACAAACCGAAACCGACCTCGTAAACAAGCGGCTGACGGAGCAGACCATCATGCGTCAACGCCAAATCATGACTCGCTTGCTCGAAGCTGAGAAATCGGCCCGCGAGCGAGACCAGGATGACAAGCGTGAAGCGCAGACTGCTAAGAATTTGCCGCCGGTTTTTCCGCCTGCTTTCAACAAGTACAAACAAGCGAAAGAACGGCAGACAGAGCTGCTACGCACAGTACCCCCGGCACTTACCCCGTATTACCAGCGGGAGGTGAGCGAATATTTTCAAAAAATGAAATAGCCTTCTGCTACTTTTACCGCCCTCGCCCCTCTATTATCTTTATGAAGCAGGTCAAAATTCAGGTTCCATCGCTTGTTGAGAACATCCGCGTAGTAGAAAGTTTCATCGACAACTCGAAGGATACTTTTCACATTGAGGATGACATTTATGGCAACATCATGGTCGCCGTGACGGAGGCTGTGAACAATGCCATTCGCCACGGCAACAAGTTCGACAAGGACAAGCACGTAAACTTGTCGCTGTACGTTGAGAAGGATCGGGTGCGGTTTGAGGTTGAAGACGAAGGCGAAGGTTTCGACTACACCAATCTGATCGACCCCACGGCCCCCGAAAACCTGGAAAACCCTGGTGGTCGCGGCATCTTCCTAATTCGGCACCTAGCCGACGAAGTGGAGTTCAACAACGATGGTCGTCAGGTGTCGCTCACGTTTTACCTCACGCAACCTACCGCCGAAACGGCCGAGGCTTCTACTTCTGAGCCATCTACCTCTTCAGATCACGCCAACGCATGAACTCGCATCCACCCGGAACCGAAGGAGAAATGAACCCTGGCCTCCCCGAAGAATCGCACGAGTTGCACGGTATCGAGTTCCTCGTGGAAGACGTGGACTTTGAGCTAGCCGATGCGGAGGAACTCACCTCGTGGATTGAACGGGTTTCAGAAGTGCACGAACACGAAATCGTGCAGCTGACCTATATTTTCTGCTCCGACGAGTATCTGCACCGGGTGAACGTGGAATACCTCGATCATGATACCTACACTGATGTTATCACCTTCGATAACGCCGACACGTCGGATGTAATAGAAGGTGACATCTTCATCAGCGTGGAGCGGGTACGTGAGAATGCCCAGCAGCTTGGTGTCTCGTTTCACGATGAATTGCACCGGGTAATGATTCATGGCGTACTGCACTTACTAGGCTACGCCGACAAAGATTTACTGAGCCAAACGGCCATGCGCAAAAAAGAAGACGACTGCTTGTCGTTGCGCGCTTTTTAGCCTTACTAGGTTCTGAATATTAAAAACGCCCGCCTTTTCGGTGGGCGTTTTTCGTGCAGGAGCTCGACCTAAGTAATCTGAGTGGTATGTAGTGCGAATCTTCCGCTTCGCACCTTGTTGAACGATACTCGTTGGCTAAACCTAGGTCATAGCAGATGCGACGTTCAACGAGACGCGAAGCGGGAGCTTCGCGCTACATTCGTTCTACTAGTTTGTCCGTCTGTGTTAGAATTTCTCCTGCGCTTCGAAAGGAACCTAGCTGGGCTGGCTCAAAAAACGGTGTTCTTAGTGCTAAAAACTTTCCTCTTTCTTCATGTCTGCTATTCCGCAGTATCCGGTGCTTTGGGGCGATGCCTTAGACCATTACCTCGGCCAGGGCTATTACCGCATGCAGCAGGATTTATTTACCTGCCAGTTTTTACCCGTCGAGGGTGAGTTATACACGGTGCACTGGTTACGCTTAGTGCTACCGCAGGTGCAGTTTGGGGCAGAACAACGGCGCTTATTTCGCCTGAACCAGCCATTTGTCGTTAGCATCCGGCCCTTCCAGCTTACAGAAGAATACGAAGCATTGTACGCGCATTACCGTGCCTCCACCAACTTCGATGCGCCGAGCACCATTGAGTCGTTTTTATTTGATGGCGCGAAGCAAAACATATTCACTACCAGCATCATCGAAGTTCGGGATGGGGCACGGCTTATTGCCGGCGGGATTTTCGATAGTGGGCGACGCACGCTGGCAGGCATTATGAACTTCTATGACCCAGCTTACCGTCGTCATAGCTTGGGCAAGTACCTGATGCTGCTGAAAATTGAGTATGCCTTGAGCCAACAGCTGGATTATTATTACCCTGGCTATTTGGTGCACGATTACCCTAAGTTCGACTACAAGCTGTTTGCCTGCCGAGAGGCAACGGAGGTTTTCGATTGTGTCAATCGGTACTGGTTACCGTTTTCCTGGCCCGAAGTAGCGCGGCAGTCGGCGGAGTTGATGGCTGGTTGGCAAAATGAGGAAGCAGACAGCGACGACCTAGCTTCTGCTGGTGACTAGCTCACGCCGCCTGCTTTGCGGCGCCAACAGGAATTTACGGAGCCAAATAGCCATGCGTAAAAGAGCAGACGACTGCTTATCTTTGCGCACGTTTTGAACGTGTTGCGTCAAGCTTTTAAGGCTTACTTATAATCCAAACGCCCGCCGAAACGCGGGCGTTTTCTGTTTTGATGCAGCAGGCAGGCTAGCCTCGGTAAAACGTATGTAGTGCGAAGCTCCAGCTTCGTGCATCGTTGAACGACTAGAACCACTTATGGTGTTTATCTTCAACAACAATCGTTAGCTAAGTTCAACGATACGCGAAGCTGGAGCTTCGCGCTACAGCATCCCGCTATGTTTCAGCAAGAAGAATACGATGTCATTGTAGTAGGTGCCGGCCACGCTGGTTGCGAAGCGGCTGCGGCCGCTGCCAACCTAGGCTCTAAGGTGCTGCTGGTTACGATGAATATGAACACCATCGCCCAGATGTCGTGCAACCCGGCGATGGGTGGCGTGGCCAAAGGCCAGATCCTGCGCGAAGTAGATGCGCTGGGTGGGCAAAGCGGCATCGTGACTGACAAGACCATGATTCAGTTCCGCATGCTGAACCGCTCGAAAGGACCAGCTATGTGGAGCCCGCGTGCTCAGAGCGACCGGATGCGCTTTGCCGAAGAATGGCGCCTGACGCTGGAGCAAACACTGAACGTAGACTTCTGGCAGGAAGCTGTGATGGGTTTGGTCGTGGAGAACGATACCGTCGTCGGTGTGCGTACCCAGCTCGGCATCGAGTTTCGGGGTAAGTCCGTCGTGCTTACCAACGGCACTTTCCTGAACGGCTTGATTCACATCGGCGAGAAGAACTTCGGCGGTGGTCGGGCGGCCGAACGAGGCAGCACGGGCATTACGGAGCAGCTAAAGGAGCTAGGTTTTGAAGCCGGCCGCATGAAGACCGGTACGCCGCCCCGCGTGGATGGCCGTAGCCTAGACTACTCAAAAATGGAGGAGCAGCCCGGCGACGAGGTACCTAGCAAATTCAGCTACCTGAACACGCCTGCGTTGGTGAAACAGCGGCCGTGCTATATCACCTACACCAACTCGGAGGTGCACGAAATCCTGCGCGAGGGTTTTGAGAAATCGCCTATGTTCCAAGGCCGCATCAAAGGCCTAGGCCCGCGCTACTGCCCGTCGGTGGAAGACAAAATCAACCGCTTTGCCGATAAGGACCGCCACCAGATTTTCGTGGAGCCCGAAGGTTGGAGCACCGTAGAAGTATACGTGAACGGCTTTAGCTCTTCGCTACCCGAAGACGTACAATACCGCGCTTTGCGCAAAATTGCCGGTTTCGAGAAGGCGAAGATGTTCCGGCCTGGCTACGCCATTGAGTACGACTTCTTCCCGCCGACGCAGCTCAGCCTGACGCTCGAAACCAAGCGTATTAAGAACCTGTACTTCGCTGGCCAGATCAACGGTACGACGGGCTATGAAGAAGCCGCTTGCCAGGGCCTCATGGCGGGCATCAATGCCCATAACCGCGTGCACGGCAAGGAGCCTTTCATCCTGAAGAGGAGCGAGGCTTACATCGGTGTGCTCATCGACGACTTGGTGAACAAGGGCACCGACGAGCCGTACCGCATGTTCACGAGCCGCGCCGAGCACCGCATCCTGCTTCGCCAAGACAACGCCGACTTGCGTCTCACGCCGCTTGGCTACGCCCTGGGCCTAGCTTCGGAAGAGCGCATGGAACTGGTACGCCAAAAAGAAAGCGAAACTGCCGACGTGCTGGAGTACCTCAAAAACAAAACGGTGGAGCCAGCCGAAATCAACGGCTTGCTAGAGGAGCTAGGTTCGGCTACTATCAGCGAGAAAACCCGCGCCATTAACTTGCTGCGTCGCCCCAACATAGAGCTGGCCGACCTCACGCGTACCCTGCCAACGATGGCGCTGGAGCTCGCGCCGTATTTGGCGGACAGCTTGGAGCAGGCGGTTATTACCATCAAGTACGAAACCTACATTCAGAAGGAACATCAACAAGCCGCGCGCCTCACCGAGCTAGAAAACTTCGTTATTCAAGGCCGCCTCGACTACAAGCAGATGCCGGCTCTGTCGCACGAAGCCCGCGAGAAGCTACTACGCGTACAGCCCGAAACCATTGGCCAGGCTGCCCGCATCAGCGGTGTGTCGCCAGCCGATATTTCGGTACTGATGGTGTACCTTGGCAAGTAATGTTGAGGGCTGGATAGTAAGTGCTAGATGTTAACTATTGAATGATGAGCTGTCATTGGACCTAGCTTTTCATTCAATACTTAACATCCGGCACTTACTATCCAGCATTCAACATTTAGCATTCAACATTCTCTTTTGTGTCTTACGAGCGTCTCGAAAAGTGCCCTGTGTGCGGAAAAACCGATTTCCGCAACAAGTTGGTAGTGGAAGATAAGTCAGTTAGCAAAGAAAGCTTTGCCATTGTGCAGTGCACTGCGTGCGGTTTTCAGTTTACCAACCCGCGGCCAGATGCCGTTAGCATTGGGCGCTATTACGAGTCGGACGAGTACGTATCGCACAACAGCGCGGCGGCGGGGCTTATCAACCAGGCGTACAAAGTAGCGCGCTTTTTCACGATGCGGCGCAAAGTAGCCTTGCTCAACAAAGTAGCAGCGCGCAAAGGCAAAGTGCTAGATTATGGCTGTGGCACCGGGCACTTTTTGGCCGCCTGCAAAGCCAACGGCTGGCAGGTGCAGGGCCTAGAACCTAGCCCCCGCGCCCGCGCCGAAGCAACGAAGCGCGTCGGCAAACCTATTGAAGCTGACAACCTAGGTCCTTTCGAGGCGGGTTCCTTCGATGCTATTACGCTCTGGCACGTCCTGGAACACGTTCACGACCTGAATGATACCTTGCGCCAGCTCATTAGTTTGTTGAAGCCCGAAGGTACGCTCATCATCGCCGTGCCTAACGTCGACAGCCCCGATGCCCAGCATTACCGCCAAGATTGGGCGGCTTACGATGTACCCCGGCATCTGTACCATTTCAGCCCCAAAACCCTCGCGCAACTGCTCAAAAAGCACAAAATGCAGGTGCAAGAAACCCTGCCCATGACGCTAGACGCGTACTACGTGAGCATGCTCAGCGAAAAAAACCGCGCCGAGCGGGGTGAAGGAATCCTGACGGTGTTGCGCACGGGCTACCAGTCGAACCTGCAAGCGGCGCGGCGCGACGGCAATTATTCGAGCCTAACCTATGTCGCTAAGCGCAAGCAGTAGGGTAGGGGAGGGGCTAGGAGCGGCGGAGCTTATGCTAATTTGGCGGCTGCATTCGTTCACAATCAACTTCTTTTAACGTCGGGCGCCTACCCACGCGCTTCTAGTACTTCTTGCATGTTCCTTCGTCATCTGTTGTCTGTACTTTTTGGGTCGATGCTGCTCACTGGCTGCGCCGCCATTAGCTCACCCCAGGGTGGGCCGCGCGACAAAGAGCCGCCAAAGATGACCAGAAGCATACCGGCCAATGGCGCCCGTAACGTAACGAACCAGTCGATCCGGCTGGAGTTTTCGGAAACGGTACAGCTAAAGGATCTGCAGAAAAACTTGGTAGTAGCGCCAGTTATTTCTGATTCCAACCGCTATAAGATTAAGCAAGAGCGCACAGCCATCACCCTGACCTACGAGAAGCCACTAGCAAAGAATACAACCTATTCCTTCAACTTCGGGAATGCCATCACGGACATTACGGAGAGTAACGTCGTGCTTAATCCCATCGTGGCCTTCAGCACGGGCGCCGAGCTGGACTCGGGGCGGGTGGATGGACGCGTGACGGATCTGCTCACGGCCAGAGTGGTACCCGATGTGGCCGTCATGCTGTACCCGCAGCAAGACACTGCTAACATCCGGCGGGGCCGGCCTTACTACCTCACCCACACCGACAAGAAAGGCACTTACTCGTTTCGCTACATCAAGGAAGGTAATTACCGCTTGTTTGCGCTGGCCGATAAAAACCAAAACAACCGCTACAACGAGGGCGAGAAGATTGCCTACCTGCCCGACCTTATTACGGTGAAAGCAGGCCTTGACTCTATCCCGCTGGTGCTGACCCGCCCCGATGCGCGCAAGCCGCTGGTAGTAAGTCAGACGCCCGGCCCGGTGCAATTTAAAATTGGGTTCAACGAGGGTGTGACGCAAGTCAACCTAGCTCCGCTCGCTGCTTCTACTGCGCCCAACTCAGCCCTAAACGACGCCGTGCAACTCGCCGAACGAGGCCGCACGGTAAACCTATACCGCACCAACGTGCTGACGGAAGGCCGCTATGTGCTAGCCGCCACCGACAGCGTGGGCAACAACTCGCGCGATACCATCAATGTACGCTTTCCGGGCACGCCACCACCTCGGCGCGGCGCGGCCTACACCGTAGAAGGCAACCCCAAAGAAATAAATGCCCAGGGGCAATTGCGCATTCAGTTCGCGGATCCTATTCGTCTTCTCTCGGACAAGCCTTTCGCCACGCTCGTAGAAGACTCCACCAAACAGCGCTCCTTGCGTATTCCCACCGATGCTGTACTCAACACAGAGCGTGAGCAGCTCACGATTACGCTTAATACGAAGGCGAAGAATACCGTCACGATTCGGCTGGATAGTACCGTGCTTGCATCCGTCACGGATCGGCCGCTACGGCTCAAACCCATCCGTCTGCGCATCACTGAGCAGTCGAATACGGGTACTCTTTCCGGCACCATCGAGACGAAGTATCCGAAGTTTCAGCTTCAAGTTATCAACAACGAATTTCAGCCCATTGCGGTGCTGAACAATCCGAAAGGCACCTTCCGTTTCGACAACCTAGCTCCGGGTGCCTACCGCCTGCGTGTACTCGTGGATCTCAACGGCGATGGTAAATGGAGCGCCGGCGACCCAAACCTGAAGATACCCGCAGAGCCTGTTTATTTTTATACAGGCCTTCCTCTTGCTCCCGTACGTGCCAATTGGGAGCAAGAGGACATTAAATTAAAATTCTAACCTGAAAGCTAGGTATCCCTCCCGAACCTCATCCGCCATCCTCGCTACAAGCAGGCTGCTGGATGAGGTTCTTGCTTTTAGAGCTAGTCATATTTCTCAACATCCACTGCCGGAATACCTAGGTAAGCAGACTGTCTAAACTCGGCAGGCGTAAGGCCCATTTTCTGCTTGAACAAGCGGCTGAAGTACGAAGGATTCTCGAAGCCCAGCGAAAAAGCGATTTCGCGAATGCTCCAGGAAGTACCTAGCAGCAGGTGCTTGGCTTTTTCGAGGAGGGCAGCGTGCAGATGCTGCTGCGCATTCTGCCCGGTATGCGTGCGCAGCACGTCGCCCAGGTGGGCAGGCGATACGTGCAGGGCGTCGGCAAAGTGCTGCACGGTGGGCAGGGGCTGCTCGGCAGCACCATCTAGGTAGGTGGCCAGCAAAGCTTCGAAGCGGCTCAGCAAGTCGGGCCCATTAGCTGGCTGTACGGGGAATTGCCGGTGGTAAGCCCGACTGGCATATTGCAGCAGTACGTCGAGTTGCGTACTCAGCAACTCCTGGCTGAAAGCATCAATAGGCTGCTCGCTTTCCTGTCGCAACCCCTGGACGGTATAGTTCAGCAACTGTTCCTCAGTAGCCGACAGGGCTAGGGCTTGCTGCACCCGGTACGCGAAAAATGGGTAGCTACCCGGAAAAGGACCAGCCGGGCGGCGAGCCAGTAAGTCGGGGTGAAACACCACCATCCAGCCCTGCGCCGTTGCTGGCGCGGGAGCACCGTCAGTGGGGCAAAACTGTACGGGCTGGCCGGGCGCGTAAAAACCTAGCTCTCCTTGTCGATAGTCGTACACCTGCTGCCCATAGGGAAGCTGCCCATGGAAGTGCCGCTTCAAGACGACCAGGTAGAGGTGGCGCAGAGCAGGTTCGGCGAATAACTCGGGTATCGGATACTGCGCTAGGTCAATTACCGTCAGGAGCGGGTGACTGGGCGGGGCAAAGCCGTAATGCTGCGTAAAGTCGGCTACCGTGTTCAGGACGGCGAAGCGGGCCACGGAAGGTCTCATGAGTGCGAGAGGAAGCTACGAAGAAGGAATAAGCTGTTCGCGACTAGTCAGTAGCAGCCAGCTTTCGTTCTGCTACAATTTCTTGTAAGCAAAACAAAAACCAACCGCTACTGGCTTGTCGCGAACAGCTTATTCGTTGACGAATGCCTAGCGGAGCGTCTCTAAATCTTGCATATCCTGCGCAGTCAGTTGCACGGAGGCTGCCCGCATGTTCTCTTCCAGGTGCGCGATGCTGGTAGTGCCGGGGATGGGCAGAATGTTTGGTGCGTGGTGTAATAGCCAGCTCAAAGCGAGCTGCCGCACCGAAACCTGGTGCCGCGCGGCTACTTGCTGCACCAGTTCGGTTTCCTGCACCTGCCCTCCGCCGATGGGAAACCATGGAATAAAGGCAATGCCCTGTTCACGGCAATACGTCAGCACGGGTTCCGCTGCCCGATCGAATAGGCTGTAGCGGTTCTGGACTGAGACTACCGGAAAGTGCTGCTGAGCCAGCTTGATGTCGTCGACAGATACTTCCGACAAACCTAGGTGCCGTACCAAGCCCTGGCGTTGGGCATCGGCCAAGAAGGCAAAGGTGCGCTCAGAGGGCACCCTCGGATCAATGCGGTGCAGCTGGTAGAGGTCGATGCGCTCTAGCTTGAGGCGGCGCAAGCTACCGGTGAGGGCATCGTGCAGGTGCTGCGGCGTGCCATCCAGCAGTACGCCATCTACACCAGGAGCGAAGCGCACGCAGCCACCTTTCGTGCCGATAACCACCCCAGCCGCGTAGGGGTGTAGCGCTTCGGCTAGCAGCTCTTCCGACACGAAGGGACCATACATATCGGCCGTATCAATAAAGGTTACGCCGAGCTCTACCACCCGCCGTAGCAGCGCGAGCATAGCTGGCCGATCGGCCGGTGGGCCCCAGAGACCTGGGCCAGGGGTACGCATCGCGCCAAAGCCGAGCCTGTTTACGGGAAAATCACCTCCTAACAAAAAGGTAGGTTCTGTGGACAATACGTTGTTCATGGAGTAAACTAGAAGTAAGGCGTGAGCCCCTGTCTTAGCAGGTAGTCGCTTCACTGCCCTTGAGTGTGCAATACAAAGGTCCGGAGCTAGGCTGCTGGCCGAGCTATCCAAATTCCGGTTTGTATGCTACAAATTATGGATGCTACCAGCCCTCTTTCATAGGGCGGAGCCTGTTGCGTTACTCTGTTGTCCTTTCTATTATACTCTCAATACCTGATGTTGCCCCTGAAGCTGTTCACCTAAGTCCAAGGCACCGGTTATGCCTCCACTACGTTGTCCATTACCTTGCTACTAGGATGGCAAAAGCACGGCAGAGCGCGGTGATAGTCATCAATAGCTGCTGGGATACGCCGCGCCAGTTTTCGCCCGAAACTTCATAGGCGGTTGAGCAGCACGCAAGCTTATCCACATTAAAAGGTGCACTCCCGATTAGCTAGGGCTGTTTCCACACGTATTCCACATAGTTTTCCACTTACGAATGCACACAAAGCGTAAACTGTGGATAACGTTGGGGAAATGTGGGGATAACTGGTGGAGAAAAAGCGGATAAGTTTTTTTGTTGTTCACAAATCCAGCACAGTCAATTTCACTTGTGGATAAGCGTGGAAAACTTCGTGGGAAAAAGGACCTAATCCACACTGTGCATTTCCTGTGGATTGTGGATTAGTGGATAACTCTGTGGATTGTTAATAATTCATATAAACCGCTAATAATAAACAATTTATTATCCACACACCCTGTTGATAGACGGTGCATAAAGTCGAACTTGTACACAAGTTTTCCCCGCTGTGGATAACGTTTATTTTTTATCCACTTATGCACACCCCTAATGACAGGGGATTAAAAAGATTTATTTAAAAAAGATTTTTTCAAAAGTTATTAACGGTGTGGAAAAGTGAATTGAACCTGCCTTTCGCATTTTTGAAAAAGCTAGGCTTCATGTTGTGACACGGAGCAGTGCACAACACTAAACCAAGCGTAGCGCAATCCGGAAAAGAATACTTCAAGCGTCGGCCTAGCTCGACAGTCAAGTACACAGCCGTGCGCCGAACTCACAGTATTATCCACACACTGCGCCCTTTGCGGCTCTTCTGCGCGGAACCCATCTGCACAGCCAATAAGCTAGCCTATTGAAAAAGGGCCTTTATCAACCTATATCGTGTGGAAAAGTGGATAAGTAAACCTTCCACTAGCGGGTTTGAGCTAAAAGCCATCGGAGAGCAACTAAAAAGCTAAGCATTAACCAATTGACTGTAGAGTTATCCACTTTTCCACATAGGCTTCTGTGGAAAACTTTGTGGAAACTAGCTACTCAACCGGCTAGTGGCGTATACATACCAGACACCACCCTCGCGTCTGTATGCCGTTCAACTACGACCTAGATTTCCACACCGTCGACTTTCGGCAGCACCCAGAGCTTTACCGGGTGGGCAAAGGCGAGCAGGGCGTGTTACTTGTCGAGCCGTATAAATCGGAAATACTGCCGCATTGGCGATTCCGCACGCCCGAAGTGGCCCGTGAATCGTCGGAGCATATCTACACGTTGTTTCTCGCCTACCTCCAGGCCAATGACTTCATCGGCGCCGATATGGCACGCAAGTTCCTGCAGATGGGCTTCACGCGAGCGAGACGCTACGCTAATCATCGTGGCGGCAAGAAGTACGATGGGCCCGTGCCGGCTGACAAGAAAGGCCAAAGCGGTGCCCACGGTCGAGCCGAGCTACCCCGCGCACCGGAAGATCCGGATAAAGCGGCCGCTGCTGCCATCTTCAAGCTGAAGTGGGACGAGGCCAAGCACCACCCCGACTACGTGCAGCAGCGGGCTTCTTTCGAGGCCCAGTACGGCCGCTGACCCATGAATACCTACCTTTAACCTAGCATTCACTAGTTGCTTACCATTATGCAAACGCCCCAAATCAAACCATCTGGTACCTCCGATGCCGAAATCGTGCTGGGCACCGGCATGGGCTCACTCCGCTTTGGTGCTTCCATGGACGACGTACGTGCCCTCATGGGCGAGCCGGAAGAAGTCGAAGAATCAGACGACGACGATGAATTCGAGCACCAAGCCTGGAACTACCTCGACGAAGGATACTCGCTCTACTTCGACCGTGAAGACGACTACCGCCTGAGCTGCATCGAAACCGACCATCCCGAGATGCGTCTCTATGGCGAGCTGATTCATGGCAAGTCGCAGCAGGAAATTCAGAACCTAATGCGCCAGCATGGCCACGAAACCAGCGAAATAGAAAAGATGGATACCGGCGAAGTACGCCTCTCCTACGAAAAGGAAATGATTGACCTTTACTTTGATGAAGACGAGCTTCAGTTTGTCAACTTTGGTGTCTTCATCAACGATGACCTAGAAGTGCAATGGCCGAGCTAGTCAGGTAGTTATCCACAAAACAGTCGTTTTAGGCTGTGGATAAGTGGATAACTCACCATTGTTACTTGGTTTTTGCAAATGAATTCTAGGATTAATATAAAATCAGAATTCATGCCTGCGTAACATTTTAGTAATTGAGCAACAAAAAAGCCACTCCTATAGGAGTGGCTTTTTTGTTGCTATTCCAAGGAAGCTCAGCGGCTTACAGGATAGCGCGGAACAGTAAAAAGATACCGCCTGCTAAGAACATTGTCACGGGTAGCGTGAGAACCCAAGCTAGAGCGATGTTGCGCACCATCTGCGGATTCAAGTTCTTGATGCCCCGGTTGGCGACCATGGAGCCGGCGATGGCCGATGATAATACGTGCGTGGTGCTGGTGGGCAGGCCGAACGCCGTGGTCACCCCAATCATGCTGGCCGCTACCAGTTCGGAAGAGGCACCTTGCGCGTAGGTGAGGTGCTCTTTACCGATCCGCTCCCCGATAGTTTTCACGATGCGCTGCCAGCCGATCATGGTACCTAGGCCCAGCGATATCGACACGATAATCAGCACCCACTTGGGCGCGTAGTCGGTGAAGGTGCGCATGTTCTTGATGGCCGTATCGTATTGCTCGCGGTCGACGGTGCTGATGGGCAGTTGCTTGCTGGCTACCAGCTTAGACGCACGGTTGTTGAGCAGCAGAATGTCGCGGCGAATCTCGAAGCGAGCGTTTTGGGGCAAATCATTCACGCTGGTTTTACCGGCAAAGATGCGGTCGAGGTCGGCTGTTTGGGCCCGTGATTCAGCTAGCAGCTTCTGGTCGGCTTCGCTTAAGCCCGCGGCGTTTACTTTTCCCAGTACCTGTTCCACCTTGGTCAGCGACTCGCGCATATCAAGGGGGTTTAGGTCCTTGTTGAGCGCATAGAAAGTGGGCACGATACCAATCAGGATCAGCATGACCAAGCCTACGCCCTTCTGTCCGTCGTTGGAACCATGGAAGAAGCTTACCAGCGTACACGTCACAATCAGGATCAGGCGAATCCAGAGGGGTGGGGGCTTGCGCTTGTGGGGCTCCTTAAAGATGGCTTTGCTACGCACGAAGCGTTTGAGCAAAAACATCATTACAATGGTGAGCGAGAAACCGAAGATTGGGCTGATGAGCAGGGCTAGGCCTGTTTCGCCGGCTTTGCCCCAATTCACGGCTGCTCCGCGGGAGTCGGGCAGGAAGGAAAAGGCAATGCCCACTCCTAAAATAGATCCAATGAGGGCGTGGGAGCTAGACGATGGCAGGCCGTAGTACCACGTACCCACGTTCCAGATGATGGCCGCCACAATGAGCGCCCCAACCATGGCAATGCCGTGGTACACGTTCTGGTCGACGAGGCTCTCGACGGGCAACAGGTACACGATGCCCATCGCAACCCCGATACCACCGGCAAACACGCCGATAAAATTCCAGAAGGCCGACCAGATAACGGCTACCCAGGGCCGGAGGGTGTTGGTGTAAATGACCGTCGCTACGGCGTTGGCCGTGTCGTGAAAGCCGTTGACAAATTCGAAGGCGCAGGCTGCCAGCAAACAGGCTAGCAGCAACAGCAGCACATGAGGCTCTAAGCCAAGCATAAGGGGTGCGTTAAAGTAAAATCAAATGTTGGGCAGTCAAAGGTAGGTTGACCAGCAAAGGCGGCAAGATTATGAAATTGTTAAGGCATGCAAGCTGCTGACGGAAAGATTCAACATTGAATTATGGTAAATGACTGCCACAAGGCCGCAAAAGCAAGTCAACAAACAACGCTTGTTAATGACGGAAAATCTTTTCCATTTGCGCTTCAGACTATCTTTGCCCCTATGAGCAATCCGACGCAAAAACCTTCCCTCGAAAATACCCAACTCAAGGACATCGTGGCGCACGCCAAAGAATACGGTTTCGTGTTCCCGTCGTCCGAGATTTACGATGGCCTCGCGGCCGTGTACGACTACGGTCCCAACGGCGTAGAGTTGAAGAATAACTTGAAGCAGCTGTGGTGGCGCGCCATGACGCAGTTGAACGCCAACGTAGTGGGTATTGATGCCGCTATCTTCATGCACCCGCTCACGTGGAAAGCAAGCGGCCACGTCGACGGCTTCAACGACCCGCTGATTGATAACCTCGACTCGAAGAAGCGCTACCGCGCCGACGTGCTCATTGAAGACAAGGCCGCTGAGCTAGCCAAGCAAGGTGACCAAGCAGGCGCGGACATCTTATTGGCTGATATGGGCCGCTTGCTCACCGCCGAGGACCTAGCCGGCGTGCGCCAACTGATCATCGACTACAAAATTACGTGCCCCGTATCGGGCACTTCGAACTGGACCGACGTACGGCAGTTCAACCTGATGTATTCGACGCAGGGCAGCGCCGTGGAAGGCGACGCCGCGCAGATCTACCTGCGGCCGGAAACGGCGCAGGGTATCTTCGTAAACTTCCTGAACGTGCAGAAATCAGCACGCATGAAGATTCCATTCGGGATTGCGCAAATCGGCAAAGCGTTCCGCAACGAGATTGTAGCGCGGCAGTTCATCTTCCGCATGCGGGAGTTCGAACAAATGGAAATGCAGTTCTTCATCCGGCCTGGGACAGAGATGGAGTGGTACAACAAGTGGAAGGAAACGCGTCATCGCTGGCACCAAGCTGTGGGTCTGCCCACCGACAAGCTTCGCTTCCACGACCACGACAAGCTAGCCCACTACGCTAATGCGGCTGTAGATATCGAGTATGAATTCCCCTTTGGCTTCAAAGAAATCGAAGGTATTCACTCCCGCACCGACTTTGACCTGACGCAGCACCAAGCCTTGTCGAAGAAAAAACAGCAGTACTTCGACAATGACCTCGACCCCGAGACGGGCAAGCCCTACGGCAACTACGTGCCCTACGTGGTAGAAACATCAGTAGGAGCCGACCGCTTATTTCTGGCTACGCTATGCCAAGCCTACACGGAAGAAACGATTACGGAGGGGGAAGGCGAGAAGGAACAAACCAAGACGCGCACCTTCTTGAAGCTGCACCCAGCTTTGTCGCCGGTGAAGGCTGCCATCTTCCCGCTCGTGAAGAAAGATGGGATGCCAGAGAAGGCACAAGCCATCTTCGACGAGTTGCGCCACGATTTCCGTCTGGTGATTGAAGACAAAGACGCCATCGGTAAGCGCTACACCCGCCAGGACCTTATCGGTACGCCCTTCTGCATCGTGGTCGACGGGCAAACCATGGAAGACAACACCGTGACGGTACGCCACCGCGATTCGCGCGAGCAAACGCGGATGCCGATTTCGGAGCTGCGCAGCTACATCGGCGAGGCCGTGAGCTTCCGTCGCATCTTTGAACACTTGTAGAACTCTGCTGAAAAGCTAGGTAAGCGCCTGTACTGCTAAGTCAAACCTAGCAGTGCAGGCGCTTTCTTGATTAAAGGGCATCCGGAGATGTAAGTAGTTTCTCGATCAAGGACCTAGCTTTTGAGCTGCATAGCGATTCTCGCTTAGCTTGCCCTTAAAAGATGCTATCTAGTCTGGAAAAAAGAGAAGTTGGATGCAAGGAATTGCTAGCTTTACTCAGCGGCTATTTGCCTTGGTTTTCCACTCAGCCTTATTGCTTTTTATGCGCATTTCTACACTCGCTGGCCGCGCTGGCTGGCTGGTTGGGTTAATACTTACGAGTTTATTCCAGATAGCGCCTGCGCTAGCCCAGACCACCACGAAAGTAGTTGGGCCGCCACCGAGTCGGCCACTCCAATTCGTGGCCAATCGGAACCAGTGGGTCAAGCCGGTCCTGTTTGCCACCGATGTGCCGGGCGGGCGCTTGTTCCTGGAGCAAGGACGTCTTACACAAGTTCTCTACGACACCAAGGCAGTGGTCGCGCACCATGAAAAGGCCGCCGGGCACCCCGAGCAGCGCATCAAGGCGCACGCTTACTCCGTCACGTTTGAAGGCGCCAACCAAGCGGCTTTGGTACAAGGAGGGGTGCCAACTGGCGAGGTTACGAACTATTTCCTGGGCAACGACCCGCAGCACTGGGCCAGCCAAGTACCTTCCTACGGCGAAGTGCGTTACCAGGAATTATATAAAGGCACCAACCTGCGCTTCTACACCCACGACAAAGCGCTGGAGTACGACTTCGAGCTAGCTCCCGAAGCAGATCCGCGCATGATTCGGTTACGCTACGATGGGCAGCAACAAGTGCGTGTCGTGGCGGGGGCTCTGCACATCATCACCTCGGTAGGAGAAGTGGTCGAGCAGCGGCCCTACGCTTACCAGAAAATCGGTAACCAAAAGATGGCAGTGGCATGCGACTACGCGCTAGACCCGAACGGCAGCACCGTTTCGTTTCGGTTGCCGAAGGGCTACAACACGGCCCTGCCACTCGTTATCGATCCGGTGCTGGTGTATTCAACTTACTCCGGCTCGGTTGCTACCAACTGGGGCTACTCAGCCACGTACGACGATCAGGGCAACCTCTATTGTGGCAGCGTAGCTTTCGGTATTGGCTACCCGACTACCCTAGGGGCCTACAGCGTCACGTTTGGCGGCCAGCGCGACATTACCATCACGAAGTTTGACCCCAAAGCCTCGGGCGAGGCGAGTCGCATATACTCTACCTACCTAGGTGGCAGCAGCGAAGAACACCCGCACAGCTTGCTAGTCGACCACGCCGGCAACCTGCTCATCTACGGTTCTACTAACTCCGCCAACTTTCCGACCACCAGCGGTGCCTACAGCCGCAGCCTCAAAGGTGACGCCGACATTATCGTTAGTAAGCTGAACCCCACGGGTACAGCCCTGCTGGCTTCCACGTACCTAGGGGGCACCTCCACCGACGGCCAGCTGCCAGATTATTCCTTCGGCAACGTGCTGTCGCGCAACTTCGGCGACTCATTCCGCGGCGATATTACCACCGATAGCCAGGACAATATCTATCTAGCTTCTTCCACCACATCTACTGACTTTCCGATCGTTGGCGGTTTTCAAACCACTTTGCAAGGTTCGCGCGATGCCATTGTGCTGAAGCTAGCCAGCAGCCTAGGTGCTATCGAATGGAGCACCTTCCTAGGAGGAACAAACCAAGACGCCGCATACTCCATTCAGTTGGATGCTAACAACAACGCATTTGTAAGCGGCGGTACGAACAGCACCGATTTCCCCGGCGTAACGAACGGCTATAATGCTGCCTATCAGGGAGGTGTCACCGATGGTTTTGTAGCGCGCATTACGGCCAACGGTCGTACGCTCACCCAGGCCACCTACCTAGGTACCAACGACTATGACCAGGCGTACTTTGTGCAACTCGACCGGCAAGGCGAGGTGTACGTGTACGGACAAACCAACGGTGCTTACCCCGTTACGCAGGGTCTGTACGTCAATCCGAACAGCCGGCAATTTATTCACAAGCTCAATCCGGAGCTCACTACCTCGCGTTTTTCCACGGTTATTGGTAATGGTGCTACGTCAGGCTCGCCCACGAACATTTCGCCTACGGCCTTCTTAGTCAATGACTGTGGGCAGATTCTTCTCTCGGGCTACGGCGCCTACATTGCCGATATGCCCACCACGCCCGATGCTATTCAGCTGAAACCAACGAATCCTGCGGGAAGCTCCAGTGTCAACGGCGACTTTTACCTCATGCAGCTCTCGGCCGACGTGAAGCAGCTGCTCTACGGCACTTACTTTGGCAACGGCACGCTCCACGTCGATGGAGGCGCTTCTCGCTTCGATAAGCGGGGCGTGATTTACCAAACTGTTTGTTCCGGTACAGGAACATTCTACCCGCTAGTGCCTGTCACGCCGAACGCCTGGGCTACTACGTACGGTAATGGGGCTGGGCGCAATGCCGTAGCGTTCAAGCTGGATGTTTCACAGCTAAGCGCCGATTTTGAGTCTTCTCTTACCCCTACAGGTCCACGTGCAACGAGCGGCTGCGCGCCGCTGCGCATGTATTTTCGACCTAGCTCCGCTACTAGCGGTTTAAACTGGGATTTTGGCAATGGCCAGACGTCAACTGCGACTGGCACAGTATCTACCGTGTACACGACGCCGGGCAGCTACCCCGTGCGCCTGACCGTCACGGATCCGAATGGGTGCTTGCGAAGCGCCACCATTGTCGATACGATCAAAGTGTACGGCTTGCCGCGTTCCGCCGCCGGCCCCGATCAGCTGATCTGCGCTGGTAGCTCTACTACACTTACTGTTGCCAATGCTGGGCCGGGCGTGACCTACTCGTGGGCACCAGCTACCGGGCTCAATACCACCACGGGCCGCACCGTAATAGCCTCTCCTAGTGCTACTACTACGTACATCGTAACGGCAACGGTGCCCAACGGCTGCGTGAACAAAGACACCGTGGTGGTAAGCCTAGACCCTACTGCGCAAATCTCCCTCGGTCCTACTCGTACCATTTGTCCCGATGCCTCTGTCACGCTTTCGGTGTCGCCAACTATTGCTGGCACGTTTACCTGGTCGCCGGCGACGGGCCTGAATACGACATCAGGGCCTAGTGTTATTGCTTCGCCTAAAGTGCCGACACTGTATACCGTGCGGGCCAATGCCACCAACGGCTGCACCAACGAAGCGAGAGTGCAGGTACAGATTTATGCCCAACCCAACCTAGCTTTTACCAACCTACCTCTTGAGTACATCAACCGGGATGTGAGCTTTCCGAACACGTCGCAGGGCGCTACCAGCTACCTCTGGGACTTTGGCGACGGTCAAAGTAGCTCCGATGCTTCGCCAACCCACCGCTATGCAAACCCTGGCAAGTATACTATTAGGATGACAGCCTTTTATGGGAGCGGCTGCCAGAAAGAGCTAACTCAATCCATTACCATCCGTGACGTGTCCGTCACGAATATTATCACGCCCAATGACGACGGGCTAAATGATCACTTTGTGCCGCAGGTAAGTACCCAACCCGTTCTGCTGAAGCTGTACAATCGGTGGGGAAAGCAAGTGTTTGAAAGCGCAAACTACACCGGCGGCTGGGGCGATTCTACAACGCCAGTAGGCACCTATTACTACCAGATCCTAACCAAAACGGGCGAGTCGTGGAAGGGCTGGTTGCAAGTAAACCGCTAGCCAACCTAGCTTCCGAACACAAGCCTGAAGCTTACCGGTTGGGCTCTTATATCAAAGCACAAAAAAGCCCCGGCACTTGCCGGGGCTTTCCGCTGGGTGGGCGACGTGGGAATTTTTAGATTAGTTCGTGCTGAGCCAAGCAGTGGCTTCGCGCCGGCACGTGAAGTAGTTGAACTCTACTTGCTTAGGCGGTAGGGCTTTCATCGCCAGTAGGTTCCCGATTTGATATTGGTACTGGCCTTCCGAAACCACCGCCGCAATAAAGATCGGATAGTGTAGCGGCGTACGCAGCTGCTGGGTTAGCGGGTCCAACAGCCATTGTTCTGCGTCGTCGGAGGGAGGAGCGTTGCGCTTCAGATCGAGTAGGAGCTTTGCTACGTGCTCTTGCTGCATCGTCTGCAGCGCACGCTGGTAAGCTTGCGCAAAGTCTGTTGTCAAGCTCAGCGCATTATAACTTAGGCGTAGCGTAGCCGTATCCGAATGATAGGTAAGCGATGCATTCGGAGTTTGGTACAAAGTCATTTGCAGAATAGAAGGGAGCAAAGCCAATCGGCTCGCGCAACGGTGTGTAAAAAGCTAGGTGGGAGCGGTAGGGAGGCAGAACAAGCGCTTTATACGAGAAGGCTTAACTATGAGGTTGCGCTTATTAGTATAAAAAAATTCTACTTTCTTCAAAAAGTCATAGTATCAGGCTGTTGAAGATTGAACACTGCCTAGCTGCCTAGCATTGCGTACCTTTGCTCCATTTTAGCGGCCTATGTGGAGTAAACTCGCCTTATTCGTCATCAAGCAGCGGCGCTTTTTGCTGCTGCTACTGGCGGTCATCACCGTGTTCATGGCCTGGAAGGCCAAGGACGTAGAAATGACCTACGATTTCGCCCAAGTGGTAAGTCCCGACGATCCGGAGATGGTCTACTTCCAACGCTTTAAGAAAACGTTTGGCGAAGACGGCAACGTGCTGGTGCTAGGTCTGCAGGATAGCAGCGTCTTCCGCCTCGGCAACTTCACCGAGCTGCGCGCCCTCACCGATACGCTGGCCAAAGTAAAAGGCGTGAGTGGGGTGCTTTCCGTCACCAAGCTCATTGGCCTAGGTAAGGATACCGCCCGACAACAGTTTGTGGCCAAGCCCATCTTCCAGAAATTCCCTGAAACGCAAGCGCAACTCGACAGCTTGATGAAGGTGGTGAACCGGCTGGAGTTCTACAAAGGTCAGCTGATCAGCCCGACCACGGGGGCCACGCTGCTCGCTCTCACCATGGACCCGACTTACCTGAATTCTTCGCGCCGGCAAGCGGTGATGAACGACATTTTGGGCCATGCCGAACAGTTCACCAAGAAAACGGGTATCCGGCTGCACTACGCCGGCTTGCCCTACGTGCGCTCCACGATGACCTCGAAGGTGGCGGGCGAGCTGAAGTTTTTCGTGATGCTGACCATTTTGGTGATGGGTGTCACGCTACTGACCTTCTTCCGCACCTGGTCAGCTGTACTGTTCCCCATATTGGTGGTGCTAGTTGTGGTTATCTGGTGCGTGGGTTCGATGGTGCTACTTGGGTTTAAAATCAACCTACTCACGGGCCTGATACCTAGCATTCTGATTGTTATCAGTATCCCGAACTGCACGTATCTGCTCTCGCGCTACCACTACGACTATCGCAAATCGGGCAACCAGATGCTCGCCATGACGCGCGTGATCCGCAAGATTGGGTTGGTCACCCTGATGAACAATACCACGTCGGCTATCGGATTTTTCGTGTTCTGCTTCACCAATATTGCTATCCTCTACCAATTCGGGCTGGTGGCAACGGTCAATATTTTTGCTGCCTTCATCATCTCCTTTATCATGATTCCGGCGGTATTTACATATCTGCCGCCCCCCACGCCCAAGCAGCTCGAACACCTCGATGCCAAGCCGCTGACCAAGCTGCTGGAGTTCTTCGAGCACCTCGTACTTGATAAGCGAGCTACGGTGTACATGGCCGCCGTTGCCATGGTGGCCCTGTCCCTACTAGGGATTTCGAAGGTAAAATCGGTGTCGTATATGGTAGACGACCTGCCCAAAGACAGCTCCGTGAACAGCGACTTGAAGTTCTTTGAACAGCATTTCAATGGCATTATGCCACTCGAAATCGTGGTGGATACGGGCAAGAAACGCGGTATTTTTAAGCTCAAGAACCTAGAGCGCATCGACCGGTTTGAGGCGTTTTTGCGTACCCAGCCGGTGCTTACCACGCCGGTCAGCATCGTTACCTTCCTGAAAGCAGCGACGCAGGCATTCTACAACGACAACCCCGAGTATTACCGCCTGCCGGACAACTCCGAGAAGAACTTCGTGCTGAGCTACCTAGCGAAGGCCCAGGCAACGGGCGCTGGTAATGCCAAACTGCTCCGCTCGTTCGTCGACTCGACGGGGCAAAAGGCGCGCATCTCACTGAAGATTGCCGATATCGGTTCGCGCAACCTAGATACGTTGCTCACCCATCAAATTCAGCCGCAGATCAAGCAGATCTTCAACGGCACAGGTATGGACGTGAAACTGACGGGCACTACCATCATCTTCACCAAAGGGAATGAGTTTTTGATCAACACGTTGAAAGAAAGCTTGCTATGGGCATTCGGGCTAGTTGGTTTGGTCGTGCTGATCCTCTTTCGCTCCGTTCGAGCAGTGTTCTTCACCTTGTTGCCTAACCTTGTGACGCTGTTGCTCACGGGTGGGTTGATGGGCTTTTTTGGTATTCCTTTAAAACCTAGCACGGCGCTCATTTTCAGCATTGCGCTGGGTATCGACGGCGACAATTCGATCCACTTGCTCGCCAAGTTCCGGCAGGAACTAGCCGTGAACGGACGCCGGGTAAAAGCCGCTATTCGCACCACCTTGAGCGAGGCGGGAACCAGTATGCTCTATACAAGCATTACGTTGTTTCTAGGCTTCGCCGTATTCGCCTTTTCCGAGTTTGGCGGCACCAAAGCCTTGGGCTTGCTGATGTCAGCTAGCTTGCTGATTACGAACTTTTCTAACCTGATTCTGCTGCCTTGCTTGCTTGTTACTTTTGAGCACGGCAAGGATGAGGAAATCGACAAATCCATGTTGCGCCACTACGACGATGATTACCACGAAGAAGACGATGATAAAGATCTGAATCTCGATCGGATGACCGTTAAGCGTCTTGGCGAAGCCCCTAGTGCCTAAGTACCCGTCCGTCGGGCTGCGCTAACGGAAGCGTGTCTGCTGCATCGCTGTTTCAGCAGGTAGTAGAAATGCCTCAGCAGACCTAGCCTGATCGATACCCGTTTAGCTTTCAACTTCCAACGATGAAATACCCCGAGTTTAAACAGCCGCTCAACTACGCTCAGGTTGGCACCGACATCCTGAAGTGGTGGCAAGAGAACGGCATCTTTGAAAAGAGCGTGAGCAGCCGCGAGGGGCAGCCCACGTTCGTGTTTTATGAAGGTCCGCCCTCGGCCAACGGTGCCCCCGGCATTCACCACGTGATGGCCCGCACGGTAAAGGACATCTTCTGCCGCTACCAGACCCTGCTCGGCAAGCAAGTGCCGCGCAAAGGGGGCTGGGATACCCACGGCCTGCCCATCGAGCTACAGGTGGAGAAGGAGCTAGGCATCACGAAGGAGGACATCGGGAAGAAGATCACCATCGAGGACTACAACCAGCGGTGCCGCGAAACCGTGATGCGCTTCAAAGCGCAGTGGGATGATCTGACCCAGAAAATGGGCTATTGGGTCGACCTCAACGACCCCTATATCACCTTCGAGCCGGAGTACATCGAGAGTTGCTGGGCCCTGCTGAAGAAGCTTTACGACAAAGGCCTGCTCTACAAAGGCTACACGATCCAGCCGTATTCGCCGGCGGCGGGCACCGGCTTGTCGTCGCACGAGCTGAACCAGCCCGGCACGTACAAAGACGTGAAGGACACGACTATCGTGGCGCAGTTTAAGGTGACGCGTGATGAAGCTTCGGAGAAGCTGTTTGCTGCCGCTACCGACGACGCTCCGCTGTACATCATGGCTTGGACGACCACGCCGTGGACCCTAGCTGCTAACACGGGCCTAGCTGTTGGCAAAAACATCCGCTACGTGTTGGTGCGCACCTTCAATCCGTACACCCACGCGCCCATCTATGTGGTGCTGGCGAAGGATTTGGTGAGTCGGTATTTCAATGAGAAGGGTGCTACTGCTTCGCTGGAAGAGTACAAGGCTGGCGACAAAGTATTGCCTTGGCGCTTAGAAGGCGAGTTCGTGGGTTCTGACCTCGTCGGCATTCATTATGAGCGTTTGTTTGGCCAAGATCAAGGCTTCCCAGCCTTCGAAGGCGAAGAACGGGCGTTCCGCGTCATCGTAGGCGACTTCGTGACGACGGAAGATGGTACTGGTATCGTGCACATCTCGCCCACGTTCGGCGCTGATGACTTCCGGGCTGCCCAACTCGCCGATATTCCTGCGTTGTTAGTGCCTGACAAAGACGACCCTAACAAGAAGGTGCCTATCGTAGACCGCACAGGTCGTTACGTGGCCGAAATGGGCGAGTTCGGCGGCCGTTGGGTGAAGAACTACGACGGCCACGATCAGACTGGCGCCGACTACAAAACCCTGGATGAAAGCATCGCCATCAAGATGCGTAAAGAGGGTACGGCGTTCAAAACCGAAAAGTACGAGCACACCTACCCGCACTGCTGGCGCACGGACAAGCCCGTGCTGTACTACCCGCTTGACTCGTGGTTTATCAAAACGACGGCGGTGAAGGATCGGCTCATCGAGCTAAACAAAACCATCAACTGGAAGCCCGAAAGCACCGGTACTGGCCGCTTCGGCAACTGGCTGGAAAACCTCGTCGACTGGAACCTGAGCCGCTCGCGCTACTGGGGCACGCCGCTGCCCATCTGGCGCACGCAAGACGGTACGGAGGAGCTTTGCATCGGCAGCATCGCCGAGCTGCGCGCTGAGATTGATAAGGCCGTTGCCGCCGAGGTGATGACCCACAATCCGCTCAAAGAAGGGGAGAAGGTAGACCTGCACCGACCCTACGTAGACGACATCTTCCTGGTGTCGCCAAGCGGCCAGCCCATGTACCGCGAAACCGACCTCATCGACGTGTGGTTTGATAGCGGCGCCATGCCCTACGCGCAGTGGCATTACCCCATCGAAAATGCCGAGAAATTCCGCAAGAATTTCCCTGCCGACTACATCGCTGAAGGTGTTGACCAAACCCGTGGCTGGTTCTTCACGCTGCATGCTCTGGGCGTGATGCTGGAAGATTCGGTGGCCTTCAAGAACGTTATTGCCAACGGCCTCGTGCTCGACAAGAACGGCAACAAGATGAGCAAGCGCCTCGGCAATGCCATCGACCCGTTCGCGACCCTAGCTCAGTTCGGCCCCGATGCTACGCGTTGGTACATGATTGTGAACGCACCACCGTGGGACAACCTCAAGTTCGACCCGGCCGGCGTAACGGAAGTACAGCGCCGTTTCTTCGGCACGCTGTTCAACACGTACTCGTTCTACGCGCTTTACGCCAACCTCGACAGCTATAGCTACGACGCTACCACGGCCGTGCCCGCGGCCGAGCGCACCGAGCTAGATCGTTGGGTGCTAAGCAAGCTTCAGTCGCTTCTCTTGGAAGTGCGCGGCCACTACGACAGCTACGAGCCCACGAAGGCGGCCCGTGCTATCCAGGATTTCGTGACCGATCAGCTCTCCAACTGGTACGTGCGTCTGTCGCGTCGCCGCTTCTGGAAAGGAGAATTGACCGCCGACAAGCGTGCTGCCTTCGATACGCTCTACGAATGCCTCTACGCCGTAGGTCAGCTGATGGCACCTATCGCGCCGTTCTTCGCCGAGTGGCTCTACCAGAACCTGATGGAGGCGCAGACGACAGGCGAAAAGGTAGAATCGGTGCACCTGACGCTGCTGCAAGAAGCGCGGACGGAGCTAATCGACACAGCCTTGGAAGAGCGTATGGAGCTAGCCCAGCGTATCTCGTCGCTCACGCACTCGCTGCGGAAGAAGTCGGTGCTGAAGGTGCGTCAGCCGTTGCAACGCATCTTGGTACCAGTGCTGAACGAGTCGACGCGCGAGCAAGTAGGCAAGGTGGAAGACCTGATCTGCGCCGAGGTGAACGTGAAGCATGTGGAGTTTCTCGACGATACCAGCGGCGTGTTGGTGAAGTCGGTGAAGCCTAACTTCAAGCGCCTAGGTCAGCAATACGGTCCGAAGCTGAAGCTGGTAGCGGCCCGTATCCAGCAGATGACGCCAGAGGAAATCAGCACGCTGGAGAAGGAGGGAACCTTAGCTGTAGAGGTCGAAGGTCAACCCATCACCCTGGCTCCCGACGATGTGGAAATCCGCACGGATGACCTGCCCGGCTGGCTCGTAGCCACTGATGGTCCTTTGACTGTAGCCCTCGACGTGACCCTAACCGATGAGCTGCGCCAAGAAGGTGTGGCCCGCGAACTGGTAAACCGCTTGCAGAACCTCCGCAAAGACAGCGGCCTAGAAGTGCAGGACAAAATCCGCGTGACGCTCGGCAACCAGCAACCCGAACTGACCGCCGCTGTGCAGTCGTTTGGCGACTACATCCGCACCGAAACGCAGGCCCTAGCCCTCGATTTCGCGGCTGATGTGAACGGTGGTGCCGTGCTCGAATTTGATGAGTATAACGTGCCGGTGCGACTAGAAATCGCAACGAGCTGAGGCTGAACTACTCACCCGCTCCTAAAAAAGGCGGGTGAGTACACCGCCGCACAAAGCGTTTTGTCGCCTTCGTTATTCGGTTAAAAAGGGCATAAAAGACCCTTCAAGACATATACTATTGATGTAGAGGCAGCGCGACCTGACCATGCCGCGAAGTCCAAAATTCTTCGTCACTTTGTACTACGAGAGGAGAGAAGGCAACTACTGACAGGACGTCAGAGCTAGGTCTCCCTTCGCATATTGATCCTCTCTTTTCTATCTAATGAAGTACTGGAAATATTACTTGGTGGCATTGTTGGTCATCGCCATTGACCAACTCTCGAAGTGGGCCGTGCACACCTACATGCAGCCCGGCATGCCCGGCGAAATTTCGGTGTTCGGCGAATGGTTCAAGTTGCATTACACGCTGAACCCTGGCATGGCTTTCGGCGTGGAATTGCCGCCACCCTATGGTAAGATTCTCCTCACTAGCTTCCGCCTGATTGCCGTCGTGGGCATCATGTACCTGATTCGCTATTACTGGAAGCGGCACGCGGCACCTGGCTTTTTGGTGTGCGTCGGCCTGATCCTAGGGGGCGCTATTGGCAACTTGATTGACTCTATCTTCTACGGCGTCATCTACAACAATGCTCCCTTCGGGGCGCCTACGCCGTGGTTTCATGGCCAGGTGATTGATATGCTTTTCTTCGATTCACCAGATGGCTTCTTCCCAGCTGCCTGGCCGCTTATCGGGGGAAAGATGATTCCTGACTATCCTATCTTCAACATTGCCGACTCGGCTATCTTCATCGGCGTAGTGCTGATCCTTTTCAATCAGAAACGTTTCTTTGAACACGAGGAGACAGTTCAAAAAGTGGATGTTCAGCACCACAATGCCGAAACGCCTTCTACTTCGGAGCCTGTACAGCCGGTGTAGCTGTAGCGTGGACTTTGTAGTCCGCGTATGAGTATGAAGAACAAGCGCGGACTACAAAGCCTGCGCTACTTGAAGGACCTTATTCCGCTAAACAGCAAGAAACTGCTAGCGGGATAAGGTCCTTCTCTCGTTAATAAGACAGTCGTTTTTTAAGTAGCTTTGATAACAACCACTGCTTTCTCCTAGCTTCCTTCGTTCGTGTCGCAGCCTCTTCTTTCTGTTTCTAACCTCACTATTGACTTCAATTCGCACCGTGGCGCCACGCGGGCGGTGAACGACATTTCCTTTGAGTTGCATAAGGGGGAGACCCTAGCTATTGTGGGTGAATCGGGTTCGGGAAAATCGGTGACCTCGCTGGCGTTGATGGGCCTGATTCCGATGCCACCCGGCCGCATTGTGTCGGGGGAGACGCGGTTTCAGTCGGCGCAGTTTGGAGAAGTCGATCTGCTGAAGCTCACGGACCAGCAGCTACAGCAGGTGCGCGGCAACGACATCAGCATGATCTTCCAGGAGCCGATGACCTCGCTGAACCCTGTGTACACCTGCGGCAGTCAGGTTGTGGAAGCGCTGCGGCTGCATACGAAGCTGAATGAAAAGGAAGCGGCAGTTCGCACGGTGGAGCTGTTCACGATGGCGCAGCTGCCGCGCCCCGAGAAGATCTTTAAATCGTACCCGCACGAAATCAGCGGCGGTCAGAAACAGCGCGTGATGATAGCCATGGCTATGGCCTGCAATCCGGCCATCCTCATCGCCGACGAGCCCACTACTGCCCTCGATGTGACGGTGCAGGCGCGCATGCTTCAACTCATCGACGACCTACGCCGGGAGCATAACACGGCCGTGTTGTTCATTACCCACGACCTAGGGGTAGTGGCCGAAATAGCTGACCGCATTATGGTGATGTACCGCGGCCGGGTAGTAGAACAGGGTCGAGTGCTCGACATCTTTACTAATCCGCAGCATCCTTACACGAAAGGCTTGCTAGCTTGCCGACCAAAATTATCAGTTGGCAAAAAAAGATTACCTGTAGTAGCTGATTTCATGCGTGAAGCACCCGATGGGAGCTTTATTGCCACTGAAACTGCTAACACGCAAAGCGCTGATGGCAAAGTAGCTGTGCAGCCACTAGTAGCCTCTCAGAACGGTGGGGAAACTACCAAAACGTTCCCCGTGGAACATTCTGTTTCACAGCTAAACGAACCGCTTATCGGCTTCGAAACTGCCCCTGCAAGTGAGTCGGGCCAGCCGTTGCCTAGCTTCCTGTCAACACCGGTCATCGCTGATTTGGAAGATATTTCAGTTGCCTCCGAGCCCGAGGCATTTAACGATAGCAGCACTACAACCCAAAGTCGCAGCACCACCATGGCTGGCGGATCGTTAAACAATGATCCAGCTACGAGCAAGGGTACACCGCTCCTGCAAGTCGAAAATCTCCAGGTGTACTTCCCAATTCGCAAAGGCTTCTTCAATCGCAACCCGGAGTTCGTAAAGGCTGTGGATAGCGTAAGTTTCGATATCTACCGTGGTGAGACCGTAGGCTTGGTAGGGGAATCGGGGTGTGGTAAGACGACCCTAGGTCGGGCGATACTGCGACTAGTGGAGCCGACTGCTGGTCGCATCCTGTTCGAGGGAACCGACTTGGCAGCGCTGCCCACGGGTGAACTGCGCCGTCGCCGTCGCGAGTTTCAAATGGTCTTCCAAGATCCGTACGCGGCGCTTAACCCGATGATGACAGTCGGCGAAGCTATCCTAGAGCCGATGCGTGTGCACGGCGTAGGAGGGACCCGCACGGAACAGAAGGCGCGGGTGCAAGAATTGCTGCTTACCGTTGGTCTGCGCGAAGATCATTACCTCCGCTACCCGCACGAGTTTTCCGGTGGCCAGCGCCAGCGTATCTGTATTGCCCGCGCCTTGGCCTTGCAGCCCAAATGCATCGTGTGCGACGAATCTGTATCGGCCCTCGACGTGTCGGTACAGGCTCAAGTGCTGAATCTGCTCAACGACCTCAAGCGTGACTTCGGCATCACTTACCTGTTTATCACCCACGACCTGTCGGTAGCTAGGTTTATGTCGGACCGATTACTGGTGATGAGCAAAGGGCAGATCGTGGAGAGCGGTCCGGCCGCGCAAGTGTATGCGCACCCCCAGCACGAGTACACCCGCACCCTGCTTAGCGCCATTCCGAAGGATGAGCCCGCTGATATCCGTGCGGCTGTAGCTCGCCGGATGTAGCGCGCAGCGGGAGCTTCGCGCTACACGTGACAACGAGGTGCTACATTCCTGCACTTATTAGTGAATGAATCTTGATCCACTATCGTTAGGAAATAGAGCTATGGTATGTCTCGCATGACCCGGCATTTTGCGCTACCAATAGTTATTATCGGATATATTCCGTAGTATCTGATCGAACACGGCTATTAGCTGATGTTCTGTATGTGTGTTGGCTGGTGCCGCACCGACTATTTCTAATCCTAGAGCAATACGAACACGTATGCTCTACTCTACATTTTCTGGCCGCCTGAGAAACCGACAATAAACCGGCGGCGCCCATTTTCTACATGAAAAGAAAAGATGAATCATCGGCTCCCCGCGCCGCCGCGAAAGCCATTCGTTCGCCCAAAGGTGAACGTACCCCGGTGACCAAAACACAGGTCTTCCGGATTTTTGCCGATAACCCCGGCAAAGTATTCTCCTACCGTCAGCTCTCTCGCCGCCTAGGTGTGACGACCAAAGAGCAGCGTGAGGAATTGTTTAGCCATCTGAAGGCTCTCCGCAATAGCAGCCAGCTTACGCACCTTCAGAACGACGATTATCGTTTGACTGATGCCTCGGCCTTCCACGAAGCTACCGAGCCCGCCAGTGGCCGTAAAACGCGCAAAAACGAAGCACCACTCGCCCGACGTGGTGGTGCTCGTCCAATAGAAACAGAGTTTGGCCAGGGCCCTGTCGTACACCGTCGCCGTGAGGCTGGCTTCGACTTCCCCGATGCGGATCAGCCCGAAGTGGCACACCGCCGCGATTCGGGAGGTGAGACCATCACGGGTATTGTGTCCTTGGCTACTGACAAGTATGCTTTCGTCGTAAGTGAGGAGAGCGAAACAGACGTGCGTGTTTTCACCGACCGTCTGAAGTTTGCTATGCAAGGCGATACCGTTCGGCTTCGCCTGCGCGGCTCCCGCGATGGTCGCCCGGTGGGTGATGTGGTGGAGGTGCTCAAGCGCCAGCGCACCGAGATTGTAGGGCGGCTGTATGTACAGGGCGGCATCGGCTTCGTGAAGCCTGACAACCGCAAGCTCTACTTCGATGTGTTTGTGCCTGAAGAAAACCTGCACGACGCCAAGCAAGGTGAAAAGGTGTTGGTGCGCATCACGGAGTTTCCGAATGACCACGGCCGCTCGCCAGTAGGTGAGGTGGTGCGCAGCTTCGGACCTGCCGGTGAGAACGAGGCAGAGATCAACGCCATCATGGCGGAGTTTGGCTTGCCTTTCGAATTTCCGGCAGCGGTCGAGGAAGAGTCAGAAGCTATTCCGGATGTGATTGGCGAAGCAGAGATTTCCCGTCGCCGCGACTTCCGGTCCATTACGACCTTTACCATTGACCCCGCCGACGCGAAGGATTTCGACGATGCGCTGTCTATTCAGCAGCTCGAAAACGGCCACTGGGAAATTGGCGTGCACATCGCCGATGTGACCCATTACGTGCGCCCTGGCACCGAGCTAGAGCACGAAGCTAAGCATCGTGCTACCTCGGTCTACCTAGTCGACCGGGTGATTCCGATGCTGCCAGAGCGCCTCTCGAATGGGGTCTGCTCGCTGCGCCCAAACGAAGACAAGCTCACCTTCTCGGCCGTGTTTGAACTCGACGAAAACGGTAAACTGTACGACTCTTGGTTCGGCAAAACCATCATTCACTCCGACCGCCGCTTCTCCTACGAAGAAGCCCAGGAGCGTATCGAAACCAAAGAAGGAGACTACGCCGCCGAGATCAATCTGCTCAACGACATTGCCAAGAAGATCTGTGCTGCTCGCTTCAAGAAGGGTGCTATCAGCTTCGAAACACAGGAGGTGAAATTCCGTCTTGATGCAGAGGGCAAGCCGCTTGGTGTATATGTGAAGGAGCGGAAGGATGCGCATAAGCTGATCGAGGAATTTATGCTGCTCGCCAACCGCAAGGTGGCCGAGTTTGTGTTCCGCCTGAAGGCTCGCAAGCCCCGCTTCACGATGGTGTACCGCACCCACGATGCGCCCGACCCAGACCGCTTGGAAAACTTTGCTCTCTTCGCGAAGAAGTTTGGTCATACCCTGGATCTGAGCAACCCGAAGAAGCTGAGCCACGAGTTGAATGACTTGTCGGAAGAGGTAATAGGCAAGCCGGAGCAGAACGTTCTCCAGACCCTAGCCGTGCGGACGATGGCCAAGGCGAAGTATACCACTGAGCCCCTAGGTCACTTTGGCCTAGCCTTCGACCATTACTCACACTTCACGTCGCCCATCCGTCGCTACCCCGATATGATGGCGCACCGCCTGCTGGAACACTACCTGGAAGGTGGCAAGAATGTAGAGGTTGAGCCGATCGAAGAAGACTGCAAGCACTCCTCAGAGCGCGAGAAAGTAGCAGCCAACGCTGAGCGCGCGAGCATCAAGTATAAGCAAGTCGAGTTCATGTCGAACGTGATTGGCGAGACGTTCAAAGGTGTCGTGTCGGGCCTTACCGAGTGGGGCATGTTCGTGGAAATCGAGGAGAACAAGTGTGAAGGCATGATACGCCTGAGCGAGATTCCCGGCGACTTTTACGAGCTCGACAAAGACAACTATCGTATCGTGGGGCAGCGCACCAAGCGCATTATCCAGTTCGGCGACGAGATGCAGGTCGTTGTGAAAGCCGCTAACTTGCTCGACCGCACCATCGACTTCGAACTAGTAGATAACCGACCTGATTCGGTGAAGCGTCGCGAGCAGGATGAGCGCGAAAGCCGCGGTGGTCGTGGCGGTCGTAGCAGCCGCCCGGAACGCGAATCCCGCGGAAGCAAAGGCAACCGTCGACGCTAAGCTAGGTAACGCGAACTTTGTAGTTCGCGAGTAATAGTGAGGCACCGCAGACTACATAGTCTGCGCTACAGCACAGCCCCAACGTCTGTCGACGTTGGGGCTTTTTGTGGCAACTAACCACCCTGCTTCCCTGCTATTAAACCCCCAATCGTTTCCTCCGTACCTTGCCCGTTCAACCCCTTCTTGCCCCCTGTGGACCTCTCTTTCTTCACCCAAAAAATCACCGCCGGCCTAGCTGAACTACGCTACGGCGCCGAACCCGAATCCCTCTACGAACCCATCCGCTACATCATGGCCTTGGGGGGTAAGCGCATTCGTCCGTTGCTGACTTTGCTAGGTGCCCACTTGTTTACCGACGACCTAGCTACCATCGTGCGCCCTGCGCTGGCTACCGAAGTGTTTCACAACTTCACCCTGCTCCACGACGACCTCATGGACCAAGCGCCCCTGCGGCGGGGACAACAAACGGTGCACGAAAAGTGGAACCCTAACGTAGCCATCTTGAGCGGCGACGTGATGCTGGTGCGGGCCTACGAGCTGTTCTTCGATGTGCAGGCCGAACTTCTGCCCACCGTGTTGCGCAAGTTCAGCCAGACGGCCGCAGAGGTGTGTGAGGGCCAGCAGTGGGACATGAACTTTGAGACGGAAACCACGGTCAGCATCCCGCAGTATCTCGACATGATTCGCTTGAAGACAGCTGTGTTGCTCGGCTTCTGCCTGGAGCTAGGTGCCCTGCTTGGTGGTGCCTCCGCCACTGATGCAGATCGAATGCGGCAATTTGGTACGGATATCGGCCTAGCTTTTCAGCTCCGCGACGACCTGCTCGACGTGTACGGCGACGCGGCTACCTTCGGCAAACGCGTAGGCGGCGACATTGTATCCGACAAGAAAACGTTCTTACTGCTCACGGCCCAAGCGCAGGCTAGCGCCGAACAGCGCGCTACGCTGGCGCAATACATTGGTCAGCTAGGGCAGGATGCCGAAGCAAAAGTGCGCGCCGTAACGGCGGTGTATGATGCCCTAAGTATCCGTGCTCAAACGGAAGAGTTGATTAACGACTACTTCGTGCAAGCGCTCCAACACCTAGAGCAAGTGGCTGCTCCAGCCGAGCGCAAAGAGCCGCTACGTCGCCTAGCTATGCAACTCATGGAACGCGAAAGCTAGGGCAGATGATGGCTGCCTGCGGCTCATCCATAGCCATTGCGTGTATCCTATCGTGTTGCTCGTCTGCCATCGATTTAAGTATATCAACTCATTCTAGCTTATCACCCAACGTCCCAGTACCCTTATGTTCGCAGTTGATGCCACACTCATTTTAATTCTGCTGACGGCAGCCATTTCCATCTACGCTTGGTCGAACAGTGACTTTTTAGAAAGCTGGATTCTGAATCCCTTCTTAATGCGCAAGCGCAACGAGTGGTACCGCTTTCTAACGGCCGGTTTCCTGCACGCCGATTTGATGCACCTAATCTTTAACATGTTTGCTTTTTACTCCTTCGGCGTAATTATCCAGGCTGTTTTTGAAAGGTTCTTCGGCCCTCAAGATGGCCTCTTGCGCTACTTGGTGCTGTACCTAGGTGGCATTATCGTATCCGATATTCCTTCCTACATCCGCCACCGCAAGGATGTGGACTACCGCAGCTTGGGGGCTTCTGGCGGCGTGGCATCGGTCATCTTCGCTAGTATTCTGTTCAACCCGGTGGCACCTAAAGGCAGCGGCATATACGTCTTCCCAATTCCTTTTCCGATCCAGCCTTTTCTCTTCGGGCTGCTATACCTAGGGTATTCCTACTACCAGGGGCGGCGTCAGGGCGATAATATCAACCACGATGCACACTTCTATGGTGCGCTTTATGGTATGTTGGTCACGCTGCTGATGTTCCCAGAAGCTGGACCTATTTTCCTAAGCCAAATCAAACAATATTTAATGTAAGTTGCTGATTAATAGTAACTTATGTTTTAAAAGTGTTCGATCTTATATCTATTCGGAGAGGAGTGCGTAAAAACGCCAAATAGTACTCACTTTCTCTCTCCATACCATGAATAAACTCGCTTCACTCTCGACACGCCTGTCCTTTTACGTGCCCATGTTGGCCTTCACCTTGCTTATGACGGCTTGTAGCCGTTACAATGACAACGGTGGTCTTGCCATATGGGGCGTCATCCTACTAGCACTGGATGTCCTTGCCATGATTGACGTATTTCGTCAGCCATGGGGGATCGGCAAGAAGATTCTATGGATTGCCATCATCTACTTCTTCCCGCTCGGTGGTCTGATTTTGTATTACCTATTTGCCGGTCGTGGCAAAGCCAGCTAAGCAACATCCCTTCTCCATACTGATAAAGAAAGCCCCGTCGCAATTCTGCGACGGGGCTTTTTTGTGGACGACTTTTGGCCCTTAACTCCTGATCAATTACCCTTCTTGAGCTGGGCAAGGCGCTTCACTAACTCACGAGCATTTGCAATTTCTTTCACCTGCCAATGGTCGCCTTCGTGAAGCATCTTCAATTCTACTACTACTGTGGTATCGTACTTAGGCTGGTCTAGCTCAAGTCCTACCAAAGCTTCTTCGCCTTCTTGCCGCACGTAGCTGATCCCTTTGAACTGGCTGTTTGATCCTATGACATTGCCTACTGCTCCTAGTACCGAAATCTTACCCAATGGAGTTGAAGGCATCTTGTCGGGGCTAGGTGCTGCTCCTGATGCTACGAGTTGCTGAACTTCCTGCCTAGCTATTTCGGATAGTTGTGGCTTAAGCACCTGGAGTGCTCCTTGCAACAATAGATTATTTGAGCTAGGAAGCCCCAATGCGGCGCCTTGATCAGCTACTTGGTTGATCAGGCTAGATGACACACTGCGTACGTCCACGTATTGCTCAAACGCGGCTACATCGTGTGACTTGAATGCCCGTGCTGCTTGCATGAGTGCGTACGTAGGCCCCGCGGCTAGGCGGCGATAGTAGTAATAGCCACCTGCCAAGAGGCCAAGTAGAACGAGTAGAACAACGACTTTCTTCATAAGCGACTTTTATGTGGAAGCGGCCAGCAGTTCCTAGAATACAAAGCTGGTTGCTGGCTTAAGTTGAGAACGTGAATGGAGGCACCTAGGCGCCTTGTTGTGGTGCTGATCACAACGTAGTGGCGCTGCTCTTGTTGCTGCTTTATCTAGGTCTAGTAATACCACTGAAGTACTTGTTCATCGCGTTCAAAGGACAAGAATAAGCAAAGCTACTAGCGAATGACAGCCGCCGCCTACAGCACTACGTAGCTAAATTCATGATAAGAATTGTCGATAGCACCAACTACCCTGAAGTGCATGGCCACCGCGGATGCCGTGGTTTGCTGCCCGAAAATACAGTACCAGCATTCTTACGTGCCCTGGAGCTAGGTGTCGATACTCTCGAACTCGATGTGGTAATTTCTGCTGATGAACAGGTAATTGTATCGCACGAGCCTTGGCTTTCAGCAGCCCTTTGCTTGGATGCTAGTGGACAGCCTATCCCGCTTGCAAGGGAGAAGGACTTCAATCTTTTTCAGCTGCCCTACGACTATATCAGGCGGTGTGACTGTGGGCTCCAACGGCAGCTTCGTTTCCCTGAGCAGCAGCTACAGCCCGCCTACAAACCCTTACTACGAGAGGTGTTCCAAGCTGTAGAAAAACGAACGCAGGAACTCACTCGCTCCCTTGTTCACTATAGCATCGAGGTGAAGAGTACTGCGGGAGAAGACCACATATTTCATCCAACCCCAGCGAGGTTTGTCGAGCTAGTAATAGGGGAAGTACAGGCTGCTGGAGTGATGTCTCGGACTGCCATTATCTCCTTCGACAAACGTGCATTGCAAGCAGTGCATCAGCAGGCACCAGCGTTAACCTTAGGGTTGCTTGTCGAGGACGCGAAGCCTTTCCATGAACACCTACAGGAGCTAGGTTTTATCCCCGCTCTTTATGGTCCTGAATTTCCACTAGTCGACGCGCAACTGATGGCTGAAGTGCGGGCTTACAGCATGCGCCTTGTGCCCTGGACGGTAAACGAAATTGCCGATATGCATAGGCTACTTGCCCTAGGAGTCGACGGTATCACGACCGACTATCCTAACCGCTTGCTTCAAATTTTGCAGCGCTCGTAAACGTCTTTTTTGCGTGCAGCAGCCTGTTACATTTCAGGTTCTTCTCGTAGTCGCTATCCAGCAAATCTGGTCAAGAATAAGGAGAACATAGGTGGGCTAGGGTGTACTGCCTGTCTTCTTATATCGTAAGCGATTGTTCTTCACCAAAACGCTGATTGGACAGCGTATGATGAGTTTTGCCGAGCCTTTGTAACAGTCTGATCCATTGTAACACTTTGTTATGGTTACAGTGTATCATTTGTAAAGTGTAACTATGTCCATTCAAAAACGTTACACCTATACAAAAATTGACGTTACACTACAGTTGTATTTTACGTATAGTATTTTGTTAAATGCAACAACTTTAACATCTTTACACCTACCAGCATATTACAAGTTTGATTCATGCCACATCAGGGCGAAATCCTTCAGGAAGCCATAAAAAACAGCGGTATTTCGATTACAAGGATCGTTGATGAGCTAGGTATTACACGTCCCACCATCTATCGTAAGTTCAAAGAAGATACACTTGATTACAGCTTTGTAAAAAAAGTAGGTGACATAATTGGATATGATTTCTCTGAAGACTTTACAGTAGTGCAACAGGGTGTATTGCCTCTTGTATCACAAACTGTAACGAATACTGTAGCTCATAATGTAACACCGAAATTGGCGGCGTTACAGGCTGCTGATTCAGATCCTGTTAAACAGCTCCTAGCGCTTCAAACGAAGTATATAGCTCTATTAGAGGCCTACAATGAGTTGCTATTGAAGGTGTATGGACCTAAGTGACAAAAATGTTCCACGTGAAACATTTTTGTCACTTAGCCATTATCAAATTGGACGGTTTGGTAGGGGATAGTAGATAAACCTAAGTCAGGTTAGTACCCGATTTTGCAGCGCTCATTGGAGAGTAAGTCTTCCTCCTGATCGTCAATTAAGGTCTCACGAGCGGCTGCAAAATCACGCTGATAACGCTGCTTGAGTTCTCGTCTTTTGATTGCCTCTAGGAAGCGGCGGGTGTCAACAGGGCTTTCCAGAATGAGGCCTGGAACCTGGGTAGGTTGCCCCTCGTCATTCTTCGCTACCATGGTGAAATAAGAGGTGTTCGTATGCTTCACTAATCCCGTACGGACATCTTCGGCAATGACCTTTATACCGACTAGGAGCGAGGTACGACCAACGTAATTTACGGAAGCTAGCAGCGACACCAACTCACCAACTTCTACTGGTTGCAGGAAGTCTACCCCATCGACACTCACCGTCACACAGTAGCTACCGGCGTGCTTGGAGGCGGCCGCATAAGCGACCTTATCCATGAGGGAAAGAAGGATGCCACCATGGATCTTTCCGCCGAAGTTGGCGTACCCCGGAATCATCAATTCAGTGAGAGTTACTCGGGAGTAGGAGACAGTGCGGAAGTCTGGCAGGAGTGAAGGAACAAGCATGAGCAAGTTGAGATTTGAAACAAGTACATAATCGCATAGGCAAGCTAGACGCGCTAGTTGGCCAGTCGAAATGAAAGTACATCAACTTGATTCTTTGAAGTAGTAGAGAGCAGCCTTGCGCTTGGCTTGGTTCTAAAGCGAAGACGTCGACCGCTTGATGATAATGATCTACAGGGTCGGTGGCTGCTACCGGAGTCCTGCGTTAATTCTGTGACGCAAGCACAAAAAAGATTAGCTAGCCTCTTAATTAAAACAGAAGGAATAGACTGAGTAGGTAAGGCTAGCAGCAGTGGAAGTATTGTAGTTGCTAGCTGTGCTATTTAGCAGGCAGCAGGAAACATGTTCAAAAGCGAACCCAACGTATGTAGCCGCCCTCTCGTGTGAGTTCGAAAGAAAGTAGTAGGGTGTATGTACACAAGGAGCAGCATCTGTGGAGCTAGATACCGCCTCAGCCAAGAAAGTTAAAGCCTACAAGAAGATAACCTCTTGTATGACTTGTTCGCCGATCTCTGCATTAATGATCTCCATCACCCGCGTCTTAGCCATCACGAGCTCATGTTTGAGCGGGGCCGAGTTGAGCCGAACGAAAAGCTTTCGATTGCTCACGTACACCTCTTGTGTCTTCAGGGCTACTGCCTTGCCCATGATCCGTTCCCAGCTCGACACAACTGTTACCTCATTGAGTTTCCCTTGTAAGCGGTAAGCTTTGAGTAGTGCCTTGATACCGTCCTTCAACGGAACAATATCCGCTTGGCGGGAGCTTTCAGAAGAAGTAGGTTTTTTCAAAATAAAGTACTATGGCACTCAAAGAGCGGGAGGGAGGTGCCACAAAGATACAGTGAACGGTTGCAGCTATAGTACGTGTGCCTTACCATTTTCAACTCTGAACCGAGCAATCTGGTCAGAGACACCTTCCAGAATTCTATCCGTGCGTTCTAGGTGCGTATCAGTTAAAAAGACTTGGCCGAACGTATGATTGGCCACTAGCTGCATCAAACGAGTAATCCGTTTCTCATCAAGACGGTCGAAGATGTCATCGAGCAGCAGCAGCGGTTTGTGCTGCTTGCGCGTGGCGATAATTTCAAAGTGAGCTAGCTTCAAAGCAATGGCATACGACTTCTGCTGGCCTTGCGAGCCATAGTTCTTCACGAGCAAGTCATCCATTAGAAACACATAGTCGTCTTTGTGCGGCCCAACGGTGGTGCGCTGCAAGGCTAGGTCCTTCCGCTCGTTGGTACGTAGCAGTTGACCAAAATCAGCGTCCGGTAATTGGCTCTTATAGTTTAGCGAAACGTGTTCCTGATCGTCGGCGAGCTGCTGGTAATGCCGTTGAAAAATGGGTACAAACTCGGTGAGAAACTGCTGGCGTTGTTGCACGAGTTGTTCACCCAGCGGAGCTAGCTGCTCATCTAATACTAAGAGATAGTCTCGGTCGTATCCTTGGCGGTCGGCGGCAAGCTTCAAAAGTGAGTTGCGTTGGCGCAGTAGGTGAGAGTATTTAATGAGCAACTCTAAGTACGTGTAGTCGAGTTGCGACATAATACTGTCGAAGTACTTGCGCCGATCTTCGCTGCCCTGCCGGATAAGGTCGGTATCATAGGGAGAAATAAGCACTACCGGGTAACGACCAATATGCTCAGTGATACGGTCATATGGCTGCTTGTTGTGCGTCACTACTTTCTTCTGTCCGAGACGCAAGCTGCACTGGATCGTTTCGCTTGTATCCGGTGGGGTGTGGAACTTGCCTTTCACGACAAAGAATTCTGCCCCTTGCTTGATGCTTTGTGTATCCGTGGAAGTGAACGCACTTCTAGTAAGCGATAGGTAATGGATGGCATCGAGCAAATTAGTCTTGCCACTGCCATTGTCGCCAACAAAGCAGTTGATGTGCGGCGAGAAGCCTAGGTTGGCTTCGTCGTAATTCTTAAAGAACAGAAGGTGTAGACTTTCGAGAATCATTCAGGTTCGGAATTGCAATCCTTTTACGTATTTTCGCATCCCAAACGCGAACAACCAAGAGCACAATGGCGGAAACGAAAGTAAAGGCTGCTTCAAATGCTTCCAACTCGGCGGACAATTCGTCGAACCAGGAAGGAGCTAACAACCCTACAGCTGCTACCGATACGATAAAACAGCCAGATCCTATGCTACCGCCTTCTAACGAAGAAGCTGCTGACGCAACAGGTTCGCCAAAAGCTGAATCGACTGAGAACCCAGAGTTCTCGAAGGAGCAATACCTAGCTTGGTATGACCAAATGCAACTCATGCGGAAGTTTGAGGAGAAGGCTGGTCAGCTATACGGTCAGCAAAAGATCAAAGGTTTCTGTCACCTCTATATTGGTCAGGAAGCTTGCGCCGCTGGCGCAGTATCGGCACTGCAAAAAGGAGACAAGTTTATAACGGCTTACCGCGACCACGCGCATCCTCTTGCCCTTGGTACCTCGCCGAACGCCATCATGGCTGAGTTGTTTGCTAAAGCAACTGGCTGCTCGAAAGGCAAGGGTGGCTCTATGCACATCTTCGATAAAGAAGTGGGCTTCATGGGTGGCCACGGTATCGTAGGTGCTCAGGTGCCCCTAGGTGCAGGTATTGCTTTTGCTGAGAAGTACAACGAAACTGGCAAACTCTGCATCTGCTACATGGGTGACGGTGCCGTTCGCCAGGGCGCGCTGCACGAAGCCTTCAACATGGCTATGCTGTGGAAATTGCCCGTCATCTTCGTGGTAGAGAACAACGGCTACGCAATGGGTACTTCGGTACAGCGCACGTCTAACGTGACGGAACTCTACAAGCTAGGGTTGAGCTACGATATGCCTTCGGAGCCAGTGAATGCCATGAACGTAGAAGACGTGCACCAAGCCGTAGCAAGAGCCGCTGAGCGTGCTCGTGCTGGCGAAGGCCCAACCTTCTTGGAGTTCAAGACTTATCGCTACAAAGGACACTCGATGAGTGACCCGGCAAAGTACCGTACCAAAGAAGAGGTGGAAGAGTATCGCCACCGCGACGCCATCGAAGCTGTACGTCACACGATCCTGACGAACAACATGGCTACGGAAGAAGAATTATCTGCAATAGATGACCGCATTAAGGAACAAGTTAATGCCTCGGTAGAGTTTGCAGAGAAGTCGCCATATCCGGCCCCTGAAGAGCTGTACAAAGACGTGTACGTGCAGCAGGACTACCCATACATCCGCGACTAGCACTTATAACATGTATCCGACGACTGCTAGGTCGCCTTTTGAAATTACGTAATGTCGAAGATTCCCTATACGCGCAATAGCCCAACGGCACGCCAGCAAACCACGCAGGTGCCCGCTGATCCGAACCAACCGTTTGGTGAGGTAAATCCGGAGCACCCTTTGTTGGAAGATCCAGATGCGTTGGCTGAGCGCTTAGCCAACTCAGAAGATTTCTTGCGTCGGAACAAGACCATACTGCTAGGCGTGCTAGCCGTGGTGGTATTGGCCGTAGCGGGCGCATTTGGATATTACACGTGGCGTTCCTCCCAGGACGAGAAAGGCCAAGCGGCAATGTTCCAAGCGGTGCACTATTGGGAAGCCGATTCATTGCAAAAAGCTATGAAAGGCGATGGTCAGTACGATGGCTTAGAGTCTGTTGCTTCGCAGTACGGCGGTACGAAAGCTGGCAACCTAGCTAACTTCTACGCTGGTGTCGCTTCACTGAAGGAAGGTAAATTCCAAGCAGCCATCGACTACCTGGAAGACTTCAGCTCGGATGATCTGCTAGTACAAGCCCGTGCTTACGCGTTGCTCGGTGATGCTAACTTAGAGCTAGGCAAAACCAAGGAAGCAGCTGACTTATATGAGAAGGCCGCTAACACCAACGCTAATGAGTTCTTCTCGCCTAGCTATTTGCTGAAAGAAGCAACTGCTCGGGAGCTAGCAAAAGATTACGACGGAGCAATTAAGGCATACGACAAGATCATCAACGACTACCAAACGGCAGTTGAGGTGAACGATGCACGCGAGGCAAAAGCACGTGTGGAGGCGCTAGCCGGTAAGTAGACCGCACAAATTTTGAGAAGAGAAAGGACGGTCATGTACCGTCCTTTCTTTTTATAAGCAGGTTGCTACAACTGGGCTGAGTTCAACAATCAAAAGCAAGCCTGCATCTTTGCCCCTTGAACAAAACAACACTAGAAGATGGCCACATCACTTAAGAACCTGAGCGATTATACGTCCGACAATTTTATCGATATCACGGACAAGCGTTTTGGCTTGGTAGTCGCGGAGTGGAACCGTGAGATTACGGACGTACTAAGTGCTGGCGCCTACGAGACGTTGCTTAAGCACGGCGCACAAGCGGATAATATATTTCGCAACACGGTGCCTGGCAGCTTCGAGCTAACCTTCGGTGCTCAACTGTTGGCGCAACACGAAGAGATAGATGCGGTCGTTTGCTTAGGGGTAGTAATCAAAGGCGAAACCAAGCACGACGATTACATCTGTCACGCCGTGGCCAATGGTATTACGAACGTAAGCTTGAAGTTCAACAAGCCCGTTATTTTTGGCTTGGTCACGACGAACAACTTAGAGCAAGCTTGGGACCGTGCCGGTGGTAAGCATGGCAACAAAGGCGTAGAAGCGGCAGTGGCAGCTATTCACATGCTCGGTTTCTAGAACTGTACTTTACATGAACTTATTATGTAATAAGCAGATCCTATTGGTGCAATAGCAGACAAAACCGTAGCTTTGCACCCGATAAGCTAATTGTACTGGTCGGTAAAAAAGCTAGGATAGGTTTTTGCTATCACAGTAAGTACAAACTTATTAATACTAAGTACTGTTGAGAGGAATGTTAAAGCTCATCATTGCTTGGTAAGCTTACACACACCTGTTTTATTATCGTTCGCTACTTATTTCCCTGACCCAACATGAGTGAAGAGAACCTGCGCTATTCCAGGGAAGAACTGGCTGAATTCGAGGAGATCATCCAAGATAAGCTCACGGCAGCCCGCAAGGAATTAGCATTCATCAAAGAAACGCTGAGCCGTCGGAACGACTCGGGTACTGACAACACAGCTTCTTCCTCTAAGGTGTTGGAAGATGGTGCTGACACGGCCGAGAAGGAAAGCTTGAATCAGCTAGCTTCACGCCAGATGAAGTTCATCCAGCAGCTTGAAAATGCCCAACACCGTATCAAAAACGGTACGTATGGCGTGTGCATTGGCACTGGCAAGCTAATTCCAAAAGAGCGTTTGCGTGCTGTGCCGCATACGCAACATTCTATTGAAGCCAAAATGGCCCGTCGCGACTAACGACGTTCCGCCCCTTTACACTGCCCGGACTGTCGGTTAACTTCTACTGGAAGTTTGCTGCTGGTCCGGGCACTGTTTTCTGGGGCTAGGTGTTAGCTAGCCCTCGAATTATCAAAGCTTACCAAATTTCTCTTTATTCGTACCGTAGCGATACGGCACTAAGCTCGCAAACATGGGCAAGAAACACAACGCAGATGAGAACGCCGGCCGTCGGGGCCGCGCAAACAATACACCTGGCAGAAGCGGCGACGGATTCCGTAAGTTCTTCGATAAGCCAGCCGGCGAAAAGCCTGGAAAAGACCGGGCGAGGGGCGGAGAAGGCTCCCGGGGCAGTGAGTATCCTTCACGGCCTACTTTCGGGCGCACTGGGGGAAAGCCTAGCTCAGGCAGCGGCTTCCCAAACCGGTTTGAGGACCGTGGTGGCAGCAGCCGAGGCAACGACGAACGCCGCCCAACGGAGCGTGGTGGCTACGGAAGCCGGAACTCATTCGGTAGCCGGGATAACAACCGTACAGAGCGTCCGAACAACCGCTTCTCTGACCGCCGTGAGGAGCGCCCAGCTCGCCCTTATGAGCCAAAGGCAACGTGGCCTGGTCAGCCGTACCAACAAGAAGGTAAGCCAACGGTGCCACGTGGCACTGCCGGGGAGCGTAACCGGAAGTTCAACAAAGCAAACCCGCACGAAAACAAGCCCGCTGCCCCAGCCCCACGCGCGGAGGAGTTCAAGCGTCCTGAAAGTACCGGTCCAGACCGGGAGATACGGCCTGCCCGTCCTTTTGACTACCGCGGTGCACCCGAAAACTTTGGTAACAGCAATAACCGCGGCGCACGTCCTGAGGGTGGCTTTGGTCAGCGCAGCACCGGTGAGCGGGGCCTAGGCAACCGCGGCTTCGGTAGTGACCGTCGTGACGTCGCCAACCGGCGCGAAGATAGCCGTCGCGACGACAGAGGGGATGCTCCACGTACCTTCCGCGAAATACGCGAAGCTGCACGTGCGGGCGAAAAGCGCTTTGGGCGCGATGCAGGTTCTAACCAAGCAGGTAAGCCAAAGCGTGGTGAAGTAGCTGGACAAGCTCCAGACTACAAAAATCTACGTCACTACGAAGAGGATAAAAACCGTGGCAACAAGCGTCGGCGCAACGAGGATGATTTCGGCAACGAAACCATGCGTCTCAACCGCTACATCGCGAATGCAGGTATCTGTTCACGCCGCGAAGCGGATGCACTAATTGCCGCCGGCGAAATTCGGGTGAACGGCGAAGTGGTGAAGGAGATGGGTTACCAAGTGCAGCCCAGCGATACGGTGCAGTACGGCAAAACGAACCTCAAGCGCGAAAAGCTCGTGTACGTGTTGCTGAACAAGCCCAAGGATTTCATCACGACTACTGACGACCCCGAAGGCCGCAGAACGGTGATGGACTTAGTAGCCGGAGCTTCCACGGAGCGCTTGTTCCCTGTCGGTCGCCTAGACCGCAACACAACGGGGTTGCTGCTATTCACCAACGACGGCGAAGTAGCGCAGAAGCTTAGCCACCCTTCTCACAAGAATAAGAAAATCTATCAGGTAGAACTCAGCAAACCGCTGACTGAAGAACACCTGCGTCAGATTGCAGATGGCGTAGAGCTGGAAGATGGCAAAGCTGAAGTGGATGATGTCGCCGTTGTAGCAGGCAATGCACACTTTGTTGGCATTGAGTTGCACATTGGTCGCAACCGCATTGTGCGTCGCATCTTCGAACACTTGGGGTATGAAGTGGTAGCGCTCGATCGGGTGCAGTATGCCGGATTGACGAAGAAGGATTTGCCCCGGGGCAAGTGGCGCTTCCTCAACGAGAAAGAAGTTATTCGGTTAAAGTATTTTATGTGAGACGCAACCATGCGGGCCGCTCGCGGCTCTTCATGGTCCATGTGTGTCTTTTCCTCCGGACAACAGCGCTTCGTTGGCGACTAGCTAACTTGGCGCTGTTATCCGAAGAACCTAGCTTTCGTACTCGCCCTTCATGCGTAGCCTGACCATTGATATTGGCAATACCGCCATCAAATATGGCTGCTTTGAAAATGGCGTACTACAGGAATCAGCGATAGTACAGACGAGTGAGCAGCTGCTAGCAGCGACAGAGCGGATAGCAGCTGCTCACGCCATCGTCTCGTCGGTAGTGGAGCCAACTGCTACGTGGGCGGCTGCGCTACAGCCAGCAGTGCTAGGGCAAGTAGTAGAATTTAGTCCGGCAACAACGCCTCTTCCTATTCACAACGCATACGCGACGCCGCACACCCTAGGGGCCGACCGGCTAGCGGCGGCCGTTGGTGCTGCTTGGCTGCGGCCGAATGCAGATACCCTTATTCTGGACGTTGGCACCGCCATCAAGTGTGACTGGGTAGAAGGAGGGCACACGTTCCGAGGAGGTAGCATAGCACCCGGTTTGCGGTTGCGTTTCCAGGCCCTACATACGTTTACGGGGCGTCTGCCGTTGGTGGAAATGCCAGCAGACCTAGGTGCCCCAGTTCCACTCACCGGTGATGACACGCAAAGTGCTATTCGGAGCGGAGTGCTCAACGGAGCCGTAGCCGAGGTTAACGGCCTGATCGACAGCTACCGGCGGCAGCAAGGAAACCTAGGTGTCATCTTAACAGGTGGCGACGCGAACTTTTTTCAACCCCGGCTGAAAGGCCGTATCTTTGTCATCCCCGAACTCGTGCTGATCGGGCTTCACCGAATTTTGGTGCATAATGTGGAAGAATAAAATTGCCGGCTTAGTCGGTTTGACGGTACTAGGCCTGGTGGCCGCCCCACGTAGCCAAGGACAAGGGCTCGGTAACTCTCCCTATTCGCGCTTGGGGCTAGGCGATTCGAACCCAAACCTAGGGGGTACTCGTCAGCTCGGCATGGGTGGCGTAGGATTGGCAGCACCCAACGGAGTCCAGGTAAACGATCTGAATCCGGCATTGATCTACTACACTAGCCGAACGACGTACGAAGTTGGCATCAACGGACAGTTCCAAACGGTCCGTAACCGGCTTCAGTCGCAACGAGATGGAAGTGCAACGCTCGGCTACCTAGCTTTTGCAGTACCTATTTCGAAGTGGTGGGCAGCGTCAGCGGGGCTGCGGCCATACAGCGCTGTCGATTACAACTCCACTTCAACGGGAGGTGTAGCAGGTGACCCAACCGGGCAAACAAAGGAGCAGAACATTGGTACTGGAGGTCTAGCCGAAGCACACATGTCGCACGCTTTCCGTCTGGCCAAGGGATTGACGGTGGGTGGTACCGCTTCTTACGTTTTTGGAAGCATTGACCTCTCATCAGGGGTGAGCTTGAGTAGTGCCGCCACGACCATCAACACCATCGAACATGTGCACTATTCCGACTTCACGTATCGGGCAGGTGCACACTACCGGAATAAGCTCAACAGTAATCTTAACTATAACCTAGCCGGCGTCTACACCTTTCAGTCGCACCTGAATGGCTTCCGAAATACATCCATTGAGCGCATTGATGGAACAGTAGTGACCAGCACAGTCCCTCAGGTAGTTGATCAGCAGGGGGAAGCCGTTGTGCCAGCACTAGCTCAAGCCGGCATTAGCTTCGATAACAACAAGAACTGGAGCATTAACTTAGATGCGTCGCACCAGCAATGGTCGCAGTTCCGCTCGTTTGGGGTGAAAGGTGGCGCAACGACAGGTATAGCTCTGAGCGACACATGGCGGGCAGGTATCGGCGGCGAAATTGCTCCGGATCCTTCTTCCGTTGATAACTACTTCAAGCGAGTAAGCTATCGGGCGGGGGTGAGCATTGCGCAGATGCCGTACCGGCCCGATGGGCAGGTGATGTACGATCGGGCTGTAAGCTGGGGCTTCTCGTTCCCACTGCCTACGGCCACGGTGCTTGATGCCACGACCATCAACCTAGCTTTCACCTACGGCCAACGCGGCAACACGGCGAAGAGCATTGAGAACCCAAGCGGCAACATCAAGGAAAACTACATCAGGGCGCAGCTCGGGGTGTCGCTGAACAACCGCTGGTTCCTGAAGCGGCGCATCGAATAACATAACCTAGCTATGGTCCGCAATAGAAATTTGCTTACGTGTGGTCTTTTGCTGCTAGGCCTGCTAGGTGTAGCTAGCTGTAAGAAGAAGGAGGAGGGCCCTGCGAAGAAAATCACGTACACGGGGCCAACCGTCGAAACGAGCAATGTACTGACCCTGATTAGTGATTCGGCTAAGCTACAAATTCGATTGAAAGCGCCTCTGGAGCTAACCTTTGAGAGCGGCGACCAGATCTACCCGAAGGGAATGAACGTCTTGTTTTACAGCAAAGACGGGAAAAAAGTCGTGAACACCCTGCAGGGTAAGTACGGCAAGTACGAAAAAGGGAAGAACCTCTACACCGTGCGCGGCGACGTGCGGGTGAGCAATGAGGAGCAGCAACAGAAGATGTACACGGAGGAAATGTTCTACGACAAGCTCAAGAACATTATCTACACTGACTCGGCTACGTTCGCCAAAGTTATTACCCCTACCGACTCGCTAACGGGTTACGGCCTCACTTACAACATGGCCACGAGCAGGTACCGCTTCAGTAGGCCTACTGGCGCATTCACCGCGCAAGTGCCTGCTGAAAAACAGAAATAGTAACAACCATGCGCTTCGATCGAGCCTTGCTACGAACCATTCTCTTTTCGCTGACGGTTGTCGCGATGGTGATTGGTGTGTATCAGACGGTGCTGCAAGATGACCCAAATGCCGTGCGCGACAATTATTGGTTGTTCACGTTTGCTTTCAGCTTCTATCTTATCTATTGGTACCTAGGTCGCAAAGACCGCGAAGCCGCAGCTCTTCCCCCTAAAAAGCCAACTCCGGCTGCTCCCGTAAGCAAAGCCAAACCGGCGCGTAAAAAGCGTTGAGGAGAGGTTCAAGTATAGTAGTCATGTAGTCATCTCCGTCATAGAAAGAGCTTTACTTCTTTGAACGACACCGTTGCTTGGTGGTGTTCAGGCGGGGTAAAGCTCTTTCTAAATCTGCCGGAACGAGTAACTTTATCCACATACAATAGCATTTCACGCAAGCACCTTTGAATCCCCGTCGGATTCTGGTTATTTTGCGACTCTTTCACTTTTCTATACTGCGCTTTATTTCAAGTACATGGCTTTAATTAACACGATTCGCGAAAAATCGGGCTGGGCTGTTGGCGCCATCGTCATCGGCTTGCTACTCTTTATGGTGGGTGGCGACCTGATCGGCGGACGCAACCGTCTCTTCAATCGTAACGAAACGACGGTGGGCGAGATAGCCGGTGAAAAAGTGGACCGCGCTGACTTTGAGAATACCCTGGAGCAAGCCAAGCAAAACTTCATCGCCCAGCAAGGCCGCCAGCCCGACGAGCAAACGATGGGCTACCTGCGCGACCAGGCCTGGAACCAAACCATCTACCGCATTGCCTTCCAGAAGGAGTTCGACCGCCTAGGTCTGAAAGTTTCGGACGAGGAGGTGGTAGATCTGGTACAGGGTAAAAACATGGATCCTAGCGTACGCCAGGCCTTCACCGACCCTAAGACGGGTCAGTTCGACCGCGCGAAGCTGATTCAGTACCTACAAAACCTCGACAAGCTGCCGCCCCAAGCTCAGGACATGTGGCACAACTTTGAGGCTGGCTTGACGCCCACGCGTCTTGGCAACAAGTACAACAATCTAATCAAAATGTCGACGTACGTGACGACGGCTGAAGCCAAGCGTTTCAACGAAGACCAAAATGCCAAAGCCAACATCCGTTACTTGTTTGTGCCGTACTTCTCCATCTCCGACTCGTCGGTGAAAGTGGGCAACGAGCAGTTGCAAGCTTACCTCGACGCGCACAAGAGCCGTTATAAAGTAGAGGAAGGCCGCAACATCGAGTACGTGAGCATTCCGGTAGTAGCGTCGAAAGAAGACAGTGCTGCTGTTAAAAACACGGTAAATCAGCTCGCAGAGCAGTTCCGCAGCGCCCCGAACGATTCGTTGTTCGTGAAGCTCAATTCTGATCAGCCCTACAATGGAGCGTTCATCACGCCAGCTGACATGCCTGAAAAGCTTCGTGAGCAGCTGCCCTTGCAAGTAGGTACCGTGTATGGCCCTTACGCTGAAAACGGCGTGTACTCTATCTTCAAAGTGACGGGTGAGAAAGCCGGCACGCAGCCTTCAGCCCGCGCCAGCCATATCCTGATCAAGCCAGAAGGCACTACGCCAGAGGCCAAAGCGGCTGCCAAAGCCAAAGCCCAGGACATTCTAAATAAGATCAAAGCAGGCGCTGACTTCGCCGCTATGGCTCGTCAGTACGGCACCGATGGCACTACGGCTACCGGCGGCGACCTAGGTTGGTTCACCCAGGGCCGGATGGTACCTGAGTTTGAAAAAGCTGTATTTGGTGCTACCAAGACGGGCCTATTGCCTGCTCCGGTAGAAACTTCTTTCGGCTACCACATCATCAAAATCACGGCGCCTAAAACCAACCAGACGTACCAGGTGGCTGCCCTGCAGAAGGTTATTGTGCCTTCTGATGCTACGCGCGAAGCCGCTTACCAAAAAGCGCAAGAGCTGAAAGGCCAAGCCGAAGACCTAGAGTCGTTCCGCAAGGCCGTTGCGAAAGACAAAACCTTGCAGAAGCAGGAAGCCAAAGGCCTCGACCGTGGTGCCCGCAACGTGAACAACCTGCAAAACGCCCGCTCGGTAGTGCGTTGGGCATACGGCTTCAACCCCGATGGCAAGAGCACCAAAATCGGAGACGTGTCGCCGGTGTTTGATGACCTAGGTGACCAGTACGTAATTGCTGTGTTGACTGGTGAGCGGAGTAAAGGCACGGCCGACGTAGCTAGCTTGAAGCCCGAGCTAGCTGCCCAGGTTCGCAACGAAGAGAAGGCCAAGCAGATCATCGCGAAGCTGAGTGGCAAGTCGGGCTCGTTGGAGCAGATTGCTGCCGCCTACGGTTCTAATGCCCAGGTAAAAACAGCCAACGACGTTGTGCTAGCTTCCAGCACCATTCCGGGCCTAGGCAGTGAGCCAGTTGCCGTAGGAAAAGCCTTTGGAATGAAGCCCGGCCAGAAGTCGGTGCCAATCCAAGGAGAGCAAGGCGTGCTGATCGTTGAAACGGTAAGCGTCAACAAGCCTACAGCTCCCGCCGATGTGAAGACCATTCGTCAGCAGCTGGCCTCCCAGCGTTCGGCCCGTCTCGACGGTGCCATCTACGAAGCGGTGAAAGCCAAATCGGAGATCAAAGACGAGCGTACGAAGTTCTTCTAAGCCGCTCACATCTTGTACAAGCAAAGGGCCGTACCTTAGGGTGCGGCCCTTTTTTGTTGGGCTGTTTTTAGTTGAAGGTAACGCGTAGAACTTAGCGCTTAGCAGTTAGCGTTTACTTGGTAAGCTTCACGATACTGCAGGCGTACCCTTTGCGTTTGGTTATCGAGACAGGAAGCTAGGTAGCCGTGTAAGTAGGAGTTCCTAACTAGTGCGCCAGCACCACGTTCTATGCTCTTAAAGAAGTCAAAGCTGTTGGTGTCTGGGTTCTACTTGCTATCTTCTCCGTTCTAAGTTCTACTATGCGTATGATCCGATTACTCTCTTCCGCTAAACAGTGCTGTGGACTCATGGCCCTGGGCTTTATACTAGTTGGAACACCCGTGCACGCCCAGGAAGAGGAGCGGGGCGGCAACATAGCACTGGCAAAAGAATACGTGCGGAAGGGAGAAAATGAAAAGGCAGCCTTTCTCTTTAGCCGCCTGCGCACAGACGAGCAAACGGCTCCCAACATCTTGCCCGATTATGTGAGTGCGCTCCAGGCGCTGCACCAGTACAAAGACGCCGAAAAGCTGGTGAAAAAGGGTATTCGCCAGCGCCCACAGGAACCTAGCTATGGCGTGGCGCTGGGAGGCGTGTACGACGCGTCAGGAGATAAAAGCGCTGCCAGCAAGCAATATGAGCGAGTACTGAGTCAGCTTACGGCCGAACAGGTAGTGCCCGTAGCTACTGAGTTCGCAAAGCGCAACCAGTTAGACTGGACCGAGAAAACCTACCTGCGGGGCCGTGTACTGGCTAAAAACGATCGGGAGTACGGCCCCCAGCTTATCCAGCTTTACACCCAGACGCAGCAAACCGACAAGCTGCTGGCCGAAACGCTACGCCTCGTGCAGGATGATGCCCAGCAGCTGCCTTTCGTGCGCAACATGCTCCAGAATAGTCTGCACGAGGAAAAGGACTTTGATGCGCTGGAAAAGCAGCTGCTAGCCAACGTGCAGAAGTACCCCGAGCAAATGGTGTACAGTGAGCTGCTGCTATGGCTTCAGATGCAGCGGCACGACTTCACTGGTGCCTTGGTGCAAGCCAAAGCCCTCGACCGGCGTAGCCGCGCCGAAGGCGGCCGCGTGATGGACCTAGCTTCCATTGCGCAGCGCAACAAAGATTACGAAAGTGCTATTTCCGGGTATGAATATGTCATTCGGGAATACCGTACAGGTCCTTTCTACGGCATTGCCCGGCAGCGGCTGGTGCAAGCCCGGGAAGAACAGGTTCGCAATACGTACCCCGTAGACCCCGCAAAGATCCGCAGCCTGATAGGGGAGTACCAGCAGGTACTGACGGAACTCGGTAAGACGCCCGACACAGCCCCGGTGCTACGCAACATGGCAACGCTCTACGCCTTTCAGCTCGACGAACAAGACAAGGCTATTACGCTGCTGCAAGAGGTCATCAACATGCCCCGCGCGAATGCCGATGTGGTTGACGAAGCCAAGATCAACCTAGCCGATATCTACCTGCTGCGCGACGAACCATGGGAGGCCACCTTGCTTTACTCGCAGGTAGAGAAATCGCACAAGGACTCGCCGGTGGGCTATGAGGCCAAATTACGGAATGCACGCCTCAGCTACTTCGCCGGCGACTTCAAGTTAGCCCAGAGTCACCTTGACATTTTGAAGCTCGCTACGAGCCGTGAAATCGCCAATGATGCCATGCAACTCTCGCTGTTCATCACTGATAATACGGCCATGGATACCGCAGGCATTGCCTTGCACGATTACGCAAAGGTAGAGCAGCTCGTTTTCCAGAATAAGATTCCGCAAGCAGTTCAGGGCATTGACAACCTGTTACGCAAGTATCCTGGGCACGCGCTTATGGATGACGGCTGGTATCTAAAGGCGCAGTTGCAGCGCCGCACGGGTGATTATCAGGGGGCGCTCAACACCTTGCAGAGTATCACGGCCAATCCGAAATACGACGTGCTTAGCGATGATGCGCTTTTCCTCTCCGCTAGCATTCTGGAGGAGAACCTGCAAGACCGGGAGAAAGCCAAGGAGGTGTACAACCAAGTGCTGGTGAAGTACCCCGGCAGCATCTACACCGCAGAAGCCCGTAAGCGCTTCCGCAAGCTGCGCGGCGACGCCGTAAACCAGTAGGAACGTGCCACGGCACTTACTTCAAGGTCATGTGGTGAAAACTGCATGACCTTTATTTTTAGCCAAAGAACACGAAGAGTAGGGCGAGGAACGCGAAAAAACCTAGGTACATCAAGCCGTCGGAGAGGATGTACTCCTGATACTCTTGGTAAAACTTGCGAAGCTTTTTCATGAAAAAAGGGGAGAGGAACGGCGTTCAAAAATACGGTTTTGCTAGGTAGCCGACAGACTAGAAGTGGCCTAATGCCGTTTTCTTCTTACTTTTGAAGATAACGCCCTGATTAAGTTCCCGCCCCGCATGGAAAAACGATGGATACGCAAGCCCGCGCCCGACCCGACGCAGGTTCGGCAGCTAGCCGATACGCTGCGTATCAACGAGGCGATTATTTCCTTGCTGTGCCAGCGGTCGGTGTGCTCCTTCGAGGAAGCTAAATCTTATTTTCGACCTAGCTTAGACGAGCTGCCCAACCCCATGCTGATGCGTGACATGGACCGGGCCGTAGATCGACTCGTTCGTGCCCTGCACAGCGGAGAGAAAGTGCTGGTGTTCGGCGACTACGACGTGGATGGTACCACTTCAGTGGCACTCGTTTACGCGTATCTGTGCCCCTTCTTCGGGCCTGAGCGCATCGATTACTACATCCCCGACCGGTACCAGGAAGGCTACGGCGTTTCGGAGGCGGGCATTGAGTATGCCGTCGAGCATGGCTTCCAGCTGATTATTGCCCTCGACTGCGGCGTGAAAGCCGTGGAGAAAGTGGTGTATGCCAATGAGCGAGGGGTCGACTTCATCATCTGCGACCACCACTTGCCCGGCGAGGAAATACCCGCTGCCGTGGCCGTGTTGGACCCCAAGCGCTCCGATTGCCCTTATCCGGATAAGAACCTCTCCGGTTGCGGCGTTGGCTTCAAGCTCATGCAGGCTTTTAGTCAACAGCAAGGCTTCGATGAGGAGCCGCTGCATGACCTGCTCGACTTGCTGGTGGTGAGTATCGCGGCCGATATTGTGCCTATTCACGGTGAGAATCGCATCCTCGCGTATCATGGTTTACGCCTGCTAAACGATCAGAGCCGGCCTATGCGCCCCGGGCTAGATGCTTTGCGGGAGCTAGCTGGCCTGCACAATGGCACATTGAACATCAGCAGTCTTGTATTCGGCTTTGCGCCCCGCATCAACGCGGCGGGCCGTATGGGCGACGCGAAGCGCTCGGTGGCAATGCTGCTAGCGGCCACGAAAGAGGATGCCATTCAAAAAGCCGGCGTAGTCGACAAGACAAATACCGAGCGGCGCGGCTTTGATACGAGCATCACCAAGGAGGCGCTGCAAATGATTGAAGACAGCTTAGCGCTGCGCAATGCTAGCTCTACGGTACTCTTCAAGCAGGACTGGCACAAAGGCGTAGTAGGCATTGTGGCCTCGCGCTGCATCGATAAGTATTACCGGCCCACCATCATCCTGACCGAAAGCAACGGCAAAGCCACTGGTTCGGCTCGTTCCGTTATCGGGTTTGATGTGCACGAGGCTATCGGCGAGTGCGCCGACCTGCTCGATCAGTACGGCGGCCACATGTACGCCGCTGGCCTGACTATGCCAGTGGAGAATGTTCCTGCTTTTCAAGAGCGGTTCGAACGCATTGTGGCAGGGCGTATCCGGCCGGAGCAGCTGATTCCGCCCGTTGAAATTGATGGGGTGCTGCACTTGAGCGAGGTGACGAACAGCTTCTATCGGGTGCTCTGCCAGATGGAGCCCTTCGGCCCTGGCAACCCCAACCCGGTGTTTGAATCCGGATCGGTGTACGCGGTGCCGGACTCAGTGCGTATTGTTGGCAATTCGCACCTGAAGCTGGTCGTCACGCAAGACGGTCGCCACACCGTTGATGCCATCGGCTTCAGCCTAGCCGATTATTACGAGCCTATTTCAAAAGGTTTCCCGTTCAGCATGTGCTACACCGTAGACATGAACGAGTACCGCGGCGTAAAGTCCCTGCAACTGCGGCTAAAGGATATTCGCCTGTAGAGACACATACTTGTGTCTCAATCGTTGCTGATGTTGCTTACCTAAGTTGTTCTAAAGCGAATCGTTCGCACGAAACCGTTCAACGACGAGACACAAGTATGTGTCTCTACATCGGGTGTATTCCCTAAAGAACAAAAGGCCTAGGCTCCGTGCGGAGCCTAGGCCTTTTCGGTTATGCGCAGTTGAGCTTACAACGCAGCTACCAGATCTTGGTCATAGTCATCTAAGTCCAGCGGTGTGATAAGGTCTTCGCCCATCATGCGACGCAGGGTATTGTGCAGCGTGATAAGCTGTTTGAAGATGTCGTGCTCGATGCGCGAGTCGGCGGCTATCTGCGGCGACTTGAAGTAGAACGACAGCCATTCCTGCACACCCGTCATGCCGGCGCGCTTGGCTAGGTCGCTGAACAAAGCTAGGTCAAGCACCAGCGGCGCGGCCAAGATGGAGTCGCGGCACAGGAAATTAACTTTGATCTGCATCGAGTAGCCGAGCCAGCCGAAGATGTCGATGTTGTCCCAGCTCTCTTTGTTGTCGCCGGCTGGCGGGTAGTAGTTGATGCGCACCTTGTGGTACATATCGCCGTACAGCTCGGGGTTGACATCAGGCTGCAGAATGTCTTCCAGCACGCTCAGCTTCGAGACTTCCTTGGTCTTGAAGTTGTCGGGGTGGTCGAGCACGTAACCGTCACGGTTGCCAAGAATATTCGACGAGAACCAGCCCTTGATGCCCAAGGAACGGATTTGCAAGCCCGGCGCCAAGATGGTTTTCATCAGCGTCTGGCCCGTTTTGAAGTCCTTGCCGCCGATGGGCGTACCCGTTTGGCGAGCTAGCTCGATCAGGGCCGGGATGTCGCAGGTCAGGTTTGGGGCGCCGTTCATGAAGGGCACGCCTAGCTTGATAGCCGCGTAAGCGTAGATCATGGAAGGCGCAATGGCCGGGTCGTTGTTGCGCAGGCCTTCCTCGAAGCTTTCGATGGTTTCGTGCACCGCCGACGGCTCCAGGTAGCGCTCCGTAGAGCCGCACCACACGATAACCACGCGCGAGCAGTCGTTGGCTTCCTTGAAGTTTTCGATGTCGTCCATCACTGCCTTGGCCAGTTCGGCTTTGGTGTCGGCCTGCTTCACATGCTCGCCATCCAGGTTCTGAATGTACGACCGATCAAAGACGGCTTTCATCGGCGTAATGGCTTCCAACTCATCCCGCACGGCGTGCAACAGCATGGGCTCCAATACCCTAGCTTTCAGCGCTGCTTCAAATACATTGTCGTTGAACACGTCCCAGCCACCAAACACAATGTCATGCAGATCAGCAAGCGGCACGAAATCTTTGATTTTGGGGTACCGGTCGTCCGTGCGCTTTCCTAGCCGAATGTTGCCCATCTGCGTCAGGGAACCGACTGGCTGGGCTAAGCTTTTCTTTACGGCAGCCACGCCCGCGATGAGCGTAGTAGCCACCGCGCCCAGCCCAGGCGTGAGGATACCAAGTTTGCCTTCTGCTTTACCTATGGAATTCTGCATGTGAATGAATCGAGGTGTAGTGGAGTGACGGGGTAAGAAGCCGGCGAGACTCGCTCGGCGGCGTAAGCTCAACTGGAAAAGTATTACTTAAGGGATAGGTTATCGGTAGGACAAACGCCAGGTTTTTTTGTCTTGAAAAAGGCCTGCTTTAGCAATGAAGCTAAGGATGTATTATGGAAAGTACAATTGTTGAGCTTGTTAGCTCAACAGTAGATGGTGTGTGTCAGCTACAAAGCTTGCTGTGGTAAGAGGAAACGGAAGAGCATCCGCCTAGGTTGGATTCGGGGAATAGTTAAATTTTACGTCTTTGATTACCAAAGTTTTATCTCGCCTGTATGATTGATGAGAAGTATCCGTGCCGTCTCCTCATATACCTCTACAATGCTCACGGAAGCCGCACTGATTTCCAGGCGCTGAAACATATCCAGGTGAATGCCGGCGTAGTAGGCCACGGCCGCTTTGATCAGGTCGGCGTGGCTGACCACGGCTACGGTTTGGTTTGGGTGCTGGGCACCTAGCTTTTCGAGGCCACGGACCATACGGGCTTGCGCTTCCAGCATCAGCTCGCCGCCAGGGATGCGCGTGTTGCTGCGGAAGGTGTTGAAGTGCTGAAACTGCGAATCACTTTCCAGCTCTTTGAACGTACGATTCGTCCACTGGCCGAAGTCCATTTCGAGCACGGCTTCGCAGATGATGGTTTCCAAGCCCTTGGCTTTGGCAATTGGCTCGGCCGTTTGCACGGCTCGCTCTAGGGGGCTGCTGTAGAGGGCATCGAGGGGCAAGCTTGTTAGCTGCTGGGCTAGCCTTTGGGCTTGCGCTTGGCCTTCGTTATTCAGCGCCACGCCCGGCGTGCGGCCCGACAGACGTTTGCCCACGGCGTCGGTGGTGGCGTGGCGGATCAGCAGAAATCGGGTCATCAGAATAGGAGTTTACTGTTGTGCTTACGCTCTTTTGAGAGGGCATTTTACAACTAAAATGCTGGTCTCGCTACTGTCGAGCCTGCTGGTGCGCTACTGTTGAGCCTGCTAATACCTAGCGTTGCGCAGGCCACCGGAAGCGCCTATCTTGCTCGAAAAGGGGCATTCTGCTCTTGGCAACGATACCAACTGGCACCGCGTACGAAGGGCACTGACACGCCTCCTGTTCAGCGCAATGCTAGGTGCTGCCTCCTCCCACAACCGCCTTCTAATCAGTAAGCAACTTGGCTAATTCGAAGAAGACTGCTTTAAAAATTGGTGTTTTAACGTTTCACCGCTGCATTAACTATGGCAGCTATTGGCAAGCCCGCTGCTTGGTCGAAGGGCTACAGGCCCGCGGCCATCAGGCCGTCATCCTCGACCACGATTCGGCGCGCGTGAACCAAGCCGAATGGACCTGCGCTTTTCAGCCGGTGTTGCCCACGGCCGTACCAAAATCCGATTACCCGCTGTACCGCGAAAAGATTTTGAAATTTTTCGCGCTGTTCAACGAACTCCCCATGTCGCCGCGCTTCTCCCTGGATAATCCGGCCGAGATGGACGAGTATGACTTGGTGGTAGTAGGCAGCGACGAAGTCTGGAATCTCACACACCCATGGTTTGGCCACTGCCCGTTGTTTTACGGCGAAGGCCTCAAGACCCAGCGCCTGATTTCGTACGCCGCTAGCTTCGGCAACTACGATGCTACCTGGGGCCTAGATCCTGCCTGGGCCGAAAAGCTGCGCAACTTTGATATGATTTCGGTGCGCGACGCCAACTCGCAGGCTATCATCAACAATGCCTTGGGCTTCGTGCCGGAAATGGTGCTCGACCCGTGCCTACAGTTTCCGATTACACCCGACCCGCGCGACAACAGCGAGAAGCTAGGTCAGCCCTACGTGGCCGTATACGGCCACAACTTCACGGAGTCCTTTACCCGCGAAATTCGGCAGTGGGCCGAACGCCAGCAGTTACCGCTCATCAGCATTGGCTATCGCAACGACTGGGTCGACGAGCAGTGGCTAACCGCCGACCCGCACGACTTTGCGCAGTTTATGGCGCAGGCCCAAGCCGTGGCGACCAACTTCTTTCACGGCTGCGTGTTCGCCTTGCGCAATGCTCGGCCGTTCGTCTGCGAAACCACGCCGTACCGCCAGTTCAAACTCCAAGGCCTCATGGCAAAAATTGGCGGCGAAAAGCACCTGTTACCGGAAGGCACGCCGACCGAGGTGTACGCTGCCCGCCTGAGCGAACCCGTGAGCCCGGAGATTCTGCAAAAGATTGACGCACTGCGCCAAACGTCCAACGCCTACCTCGATCGGGCGCTGACGCTTAAAGAGCTACAACCCGCATGAAGGAGCTACTAAGTCCGAAAGACATCGTTCGTTCCGGGTTGTGCATTGGGTGTGGAAGCTGCGTGGCGCAAGCTAGGTCGGCGGATACGCATATGGCGTTCGACGCCTACGGACAGCTCAAACCCGAAGGTCCATCGTCGTGGTTTCGCCACGATTCGGAGGCCTTTACGCGTACCTGTCCCTTCTCGCCTGGCGCCCGCAACGAAGACCAGCTGGCGGCCGAGCTATTTCCCGCGCCCGCGCACCGCGACGCGGCGCTGGGAAGCTTCCAAACGGCCTACGTAGGCTACGTGGCCGAAGAAGAGTTTCGCATGCAGGGCAGCTCGGGTGGCATGGTGAGCTGGGTGGCAATGGAGCTGCTGCGCAAAGGCCTAATCGACGGCGTGGCGCACGTGGTAGCGACCCAAGATCCGCAAAGCGACGGCCGTTACTTTCGCTACCGCATCTCCCGTACCGAAGCCGAAATCAACGAGGGCGCCAAGTCGCGGTACTACCCGATTGAAATGGCTGAAATCCTGAACACCATTCGGGAGGTGCCGGGGCGCTACGCGGTGGTCGGAATTCCGTGCTTTATTAAGGCGGTGCAGCTGCTGCGACAGGAAGACGCAATTTTCCGGGAGCGGATTCAGTTCACCCTAGGTCTGTTTTGCGGCCACATGAAAAGTGCCCGCTTTGTGGAAAGCTTTGCCTGGCAACTGAACGTGCCATTCAAGGAAGTGGAGCGCGTGGAGTACCGCCAGAAGCTGCCGGATCGCCCCGCCAACTGGTACAACGCCAAACTCACCTTGCGCGACGGCAGCAGTGCCAATCGTGACTGGTGGAACCTCGCCGACGGCGACTGGGGCGCCGGCTTCTACATGAACTCGGCCTGTAACTTCTGCGACGATGTGGTGGCCGAAACCTCCGATATCTCCTTCGGTGATGCCTGGGTGGAGCCGTATTCCTCGGATGGCCGTGGCACCAACGTGGTGGTCGTTCGCTCACCTCTGGTCGAGCAACTAGTCGAAAGCGCCATTCAAGCAGGCCGCTTGCACCTGGAAACCGTCGATGCCAAATTTGTGGAGCAGACCCAAGCTGCCGGTTTCCGGCAGCGGCGCGAAGGCCTAGCCTATCGGCTCACCTGGCGCAAGCGCGGCGTGCGCCCCCGCAAGCGCGTCGCTCCGGATGCGACAACGCAGACCAAGGAACGCAAGCTGATTTACCGCATGCGCAACTTCATTACGCAAGGTAGCCACAAGGTTTTTCGCCTAGCACGTGCGCTAAAGAGCCCACAGCTATACCTAGGTTGGGCCCGGATGGTACTATCTATTTACCACGGTTTAGCCTACCACCAAGGCAACATCAGCGAAATGCGGAAGCGGCTTGCAGGACTGCGAAAAGTGTAGGATAGGCGTGTTATTAGTCTAGGTTAAGCGCTAGTTGCCAACTGGTAAGCTTCGTTGAAAATGCAATTGTAGAAGCGTTTCTATCTTCTCCTGGGTCAGGGGTTTGCTCACCAGGCCGGCCACGTTCAACTCGTCAAGTCGTACTAGGTCGCGAGCATCCATGGTGGTGGTGAGCATAATAATAACCGTGGCATTGCGCTGGGCACGGGGGAGCTGCCGGTACGCTTCCAAGAACTGAATACCAGTCAGGCCCGGCATGTTCACGTCTAGCAGGATAAGGGCCGGCTCGCTGGGGTCTTTTGTATGCTCAAGCAAGGAAAGGGCTTGAGTGCCATTTTCAGCAATCAAGATGCGTTCAGCTACCCCTAGCTTGTTGAGTAATAATTCGTTTAAAAAATTATTAGTCGAGTCGTCGTCGACCAAGAGAATACTGGAGAGTTTTTTCATAAGCGGCGATGCCAAGTAATTAGAATTCGGGCGAGTGAGCGGTTGGCAGCGTGACGGTGAAGGTAGAGCCCACCCCCACTTGGCTGTCTACTGTGAGGGTGCCGCCTGCGTTGTCTATCATTTTTTTGACCATGTACAGCCCCACGCCCGAGCCCGACACGTGGTCGTGCAAGCGGCGGAATAGGCGAAATAATTCGCCCTGCTGCGGCTCCGTCAGGCCTAGCCCATTGTCCTGCACCTCCAGTACCATGTGGCTGGGTGTGGTTTGGCGGCAGCGCACGTGCACCACAACTGGGCGACCCGGAACGCGGTATTTGATGGCATTGCTGAGCAAATTGTATAAGATGCTGCGTAGGTTTTTGAGCGGGAAGTGCAGCGTTGGGCAGCCAGCTAGGTCTACGAGAAGCGTGGCATTAGCGGCCGTTATTTCGGGCAATATATCGAGCCGAACGTCCTCTATTAGTGTGGCTAGGTCCACAGCTTCGGCAGGCTGGTCGAACATAACCTGTTGCAGGCGCGTGACGTCGGTGAGGTGATCTAGGGTCTGTTGAAAGCGGCTCACTGCTCCGTCCATGAGCCGTAAGAGCTTTGCCACCAGCTCATGTTGCAGCGCATTGGCCGGGAGGTGCTCACGCAGGGCTAACAGCAGCCCCTCAATGTTGGTGATGGGCGACTTCAGATCGTGCGAGGCCGAGTACACGAAGGTATCTAGGTCGGCGTTGGTACGTAGCAAGCGCGTGTTGCTGTTGAGTAGCTCCTCATTTTTGGCATGCAGCTCTTGGTTCACGGTGGCAAGCTCCTCGTTTAGATTTTGCACCTGTTGGCGGGCCACTACTTGGGCGGTCACATCGTTCCCGACGCACGCAATAGCGGTTATCAACCCCTGTTCATCCCGCAAAGGCTGGTACACAAAGCTCAAGTAGCTCACCTCGTCGGGCTGATGATAGGTCAAGCGGACGGGCTGTTCCTTCATCACCAGTGTCTGCCCACTCTCTAGAACTTGAGCTAGAAATTCGGGGAAGCCTTGGCTAACCAGCTCCGGCACGGCCTCAAAACATGGCCGCCCAAGCATCTGCTCGCGAGGGTAGCCTAGCAGGCTCGCTGCCAACGGACTAACGATTTCTATAACATAGGCTGGCCCTCGTACCACAACAATAGCCGTCGGCGACTGCTCAAATACGGCTTCTACCAACCGTTGCTGGGTCTGCCGATCCTGGCGGGCGAGTACTTGCTCTGTCACATCCTGAATGAAGGTGGCGACGCCAGCAATCTGTTCATTTTCGCGGTAAGCATGGTAGGTAAAATTGATGTAGCGCATGCTACCCGGCGAGCTGCCGGCTTGGAGTTCCTCTGTTCCGATGTACGTTTCACCGGTTTGGTATACCCGATCTAGGCGGCTAATAATCTCTGGAGTTGCTCGCTCGGGGTACACTTCGGCTACCGTGCGGCCGCGCATATCTACCCCAGGGTATAGCTGTTCAAAGAAACGGTTGTGGTACTCGATGCGGTGGTTAGGATCTCGCAACAAAGCAATGGCGATGGGAGCTCCTTCGAAGATGTTGAACAGGTTCTCGCGTTCTTGGGCCCGGCGCTGAACGGCCGCCAACATAGCCGCTTGCAGCGTTTCCGTGCGGTGGCGGCTCTGTACGCGCTCTGTCACTTCGAAGCCAAAGATTACGAGCCCATCAATGGTACCGTCGGCATCGTAGCGCGCCTGATAGATAAAATCGAAGTAGCGGTCTTCTAGTTTTCCGTCGCTGGGGCGGGCAAACTGAATGAGCACTTCTTGGCCTTCGAAGGTCTCGCCTGTTTCGTACACCCCACGCAATATGTCGTCCAGCGCGCTACCGGCTAGTTCCGGCAAGGCTACTAGCACGGGTTGTCCCTGCAAGATGCGGTTAGGAAACAGTGCTTGATATTCTTCATTAAGAAGCTCAAACACGAGTTCCGACCCACCTAGCACCGCAATGGCAGCAGGGGCTTCGGCTATTAGGCGCTGTAGGCGGTGGCTTTGCTGTTGCACCTCGTAAGTGCGCTGCTGCACGCGGGCTTCTAGCTCTTGGTTCAGTTGCTCTAGCTGCCGGCGCGCTAACACCTGCTCGGTCACTTCAATGGCTAGGTCCACTACGCCAATCATGCTTCCCTGTGCATCGAGAAGGGGCTGATAAACGAAGTTGTAGTAACTAGTCATCAAGCGCCCATCACGTAGCATTTGCGCCGGAACTTCATTGCCTACAAAAGGCACCTGATCTTCGCGCACTTGATGCATAAGGTTCTCGAAATTCTGCCCTTGCAGCTCCGGCACAGCTTCTAGCAACGGACGGTTTAGCACCTCGGCTTGCTGGCGACCCCACATGGCACTCAGCAGGTGGTTCGCGGCCGTGATGCGTAACTCAGGCCCTTCGAACAAACCAATGGCCACTGGCGCTTGGTTGATCAAGGCCAGCCATTGATTACGTTCGCGCTCGGCTTGCGCCTGGGCTAGCTGCATCTCGTAGGTACGCTGCTGCACGCGGGCTTCCAGTTCTTGGTTCAGGTGCTCCAGCTGCTGGCGCGCTAACACCTGCTCGGTTACTTCGACGCCACTGGCGACCAAGCCCACCGTGTCGCCGACGGCATCGCGCAAGGGCTGAAACGTGAAGTTGACGTATGCCTGGCTGGGCTGCCCCGTGTGCGCACGATCCAGCGTAACGGGCGCTTCCGTCACGGCAAACGCTTCGCCCGTGGTCAGCACTCCCGAGAGAATTTGCTCGAAGCCTTGCCCGGCGGTATCAGGCACAGCCTCGAAGTAGGGCCGACCTAGCACCTGCGCGGGCTCCCGCCCCCAGATAGCGGCCACGGCTGGGTTTGCTAGCTCCACCCGCAGATTGGTGCCGCGCATGATGGCAATGGCTACCGGCGTCTGCTCAAACACTTGGTAAAGCTGCTCCCGCTCGCGCTCCGTAGCGGCGTGTGCTTCTTGTAAGGCCTGCGTGCGCCGCTGCACACGAGCCTCCAACTCCTGGTTGATCTGTTCGAGCTGCTGGCGGGCTAGTACCTGCTCGGTCACTTCCACGGCGAGCGTGGCTATGCCGATAATTTGGCCCAGCGTGTCGTATTGGGGTCGGTACACAAGGTTGAAATAACCTAGGTTCGGGCGACCCGTTTCAGCCCGGTTAATAGTGACTGGGGCCTCATTGAAAACGTACGACTTGCCATGGGTAAGCACGTCCGCAAAGATTTTCTCAAACCCTTGGTGCGCTATTTCCGGCAGGGCCGTAAAGACTAGCTGGTCTAGCACCTGCTCCAGCGGCCGACCCCAAATACGGGCCATTTCCTGGTTGGCGTAAGTAATAAGGTATTCAGGCCCTTGAAACAGAGCCACGGCCACCGGCGCATCCTCCAGCACTCGCACCAGGTCGGCGCGGCCCGCGGCGGCGCGAGCTTCAGCTTCGGCACGGGCGGTTTGCTCCTGGGCCTGGCTTGCCCGCAGCGCCTCCTCGATGGCGGTGCGAGGCTGGTCGTTGGCATCGGAGAAGTTGACGACCAATAGTTCCTGGCAGCGCTGGGCAATCAGCGTGTAGTAGCCGTCGAGCCCATCGTGCTGGTACAGGTTCTGGCGCCGCTCCAGTTGCCCGGAGAGGAACGCATCGCGGTAAAAGCGGAACACGCCAGTCTCCTGCGCGGTGGGAAAGAGCGTCAGAAACGACTCAGCGGGGCACTCAGGCAGCCGCAATATGCGCTGAGCAGTTGGGTTGAGCCGTACCCATGCCAAATCAATAATCTCCTTTCTCTGGGCATCGTAGAGTGGCCGCAGGAGCATGGTGCCTGTTAAGGATACATTAAGTAGTACTTCCGCCAACCCCGCAGAAGCTAGGTCGTCGTCCGGTAGTACCGGCACAGGGGCATCAGGCATGCGAGAAGGAGTAAAGCCGTACGTAGCCACTAAGGTACGAGGCTTACCCTACTGTTGAGCTAAAGGATAATTATGTCGAAGATTATCAATGTCATAGTAAGTTTTACGAGTGCTATATAGAGTTTACGCGCAAGCTTCCTCAACTAAACCTAGGCCGTGTAACCCAACTCGTAATCGAACCTAGGTTTTCTCGCGCTGGCTAAGTTGTGCTAGGGCGGCCTGTACTTGGCTTGCTACGCTCTGCCAATCGCCCGCTTGTGGTTGGCGGAAGAGGCGCATGGCTGGGTACCAGGGGCTATCGGTGCGGTGCTGCATCCAGCGCCAGTCAGCCTCGGCGTGCAGCAGCGTCCAGACGGGTACGCCGAGGGCACCCGCTAGGTGCGCGGGCATCGAGTCGACGGTAATCAGAAGGTCGAGGCCCCGGACGACGCGGGCGTACTCGGACAAGCTAAGCGCGCCGGGGTTAGTGCCTAGGCCTTGCTGCCATCCGGCTTGCTCAGCATCGCCTTGCAGAATAAAAAGCTGAACGCCCGGCACCCGCGCCAGCGGCGCCAGCAAGGCAAACGAAACGGAGCGGCGACCATCCCAATCACCGGCTTTCCACACGAGGCCAACGGCGAGTTGTTCTGGGTCGGATGCAAGGAACCTAGGTGCCGCGTGCAGGTAAGGAATCGTGTTCGGAATGGTTTCTGGGGTCGTGCGGAAGATGTGCGGAAGCTCCATGATTTCCACATCTACATCGTACGCTACCTCGGGTGTGCCGTCGTGCAGCGGTAGCAGCTGATCGATGCCCTGTACGGTTTGCAGGAGCGGTAGTAGCTCTTGCTGCGCCCACACTATTACCTCCGCCGCAACAGCTTTTAGCAGGGGCATGTAGCGGATAAACTGTATCGTGTCGCCGAGACCGTGGTAGCAGCGCACCAGCACGCGCTTGCCCGCGAGCGAGCCTCCGTCCCAGATGTATTGGAAGTGCCGCGGCAGGTGCCAACAGGGCTTACCGGCGCGAGCAGCTAGGTCCTTATCCGTCTTCTGCCACGCTTTTTCAAACTCGCCGCTCAGCATGTAGCGCAGCCACAAATCGGGCGCGTCTTCCTGAATGTCGGGACTCATAGTAAGAGATAATAGAACGGTGTAGCGCGAAGCTCCCGCTTCGCGCCTCGTTGAACGTCAAACGTTGAACGACCTAGGTGTCAATCGTCCAACGAGGTGCAAAGCGGGAGCTTGGCTAATATTTGCCTTCGGTTCGCGCTACAGGCCTATGCGTAGCGGCGCATCATTTCCACACAGAAATCGGCAAATTCTTCAATATGCTGGGGTGGGCTGGTGTGGTGGGGCTGCACGCCTTTCGACTCCGGCGTGAAACAGAAGGTGGCCGTTACGTCGAACTCGTCTAGCTTCTTCATCACGTGGTCGAACCACTTGTGGGCGTCGGGGCGCAGCCAGTCGGCCCAGCTCAGGCCGGTGCGCAGCTTTTTCACTCCTAGCTTGCGGAGCCAGTCTACCGCGTCGTCGAGGCGAGGATCTTCGTAGTGGAACCACTGACAGATGCCAAACTCAGGCGTGAAGTCGGAGAAATGCTTGCAGGCTAGCTTCGGCGTACCATCCTCGCGCAACAGTCCCATGTGGAAGTGGCGGTAGTACGAGGAACCCTCGGCTTCGCGGTGGCGCGTGGTGGCCTCCCACGTGCGCGGCAGATCGTAGAGACTGTACCAGAAAAGGCGCTGGGCTTTGCCCATCAGCAACTCGGCCGTGCGGCGCAAGCCAAACTCCTGTACTTCCTCAGCGCCAAAGCTTGAGGCGCCAACTTCCGTCACCCAAATAGGTAGATCGGTTGCCGTTTTGATTTCTGCAATTTTATCGGGCCACTCGTCAATCAGCCACAGGTTCCAGTCGAGCGGAAAGCCGTGAATGGCAATGGCATCCAAATCTTGGAGCGCCCCATAGCCTTCTAGGCGTTTGATAAAGGTTGGATCGATGGGAGAGATGCCACCTAGCACGCGCAAAATATCGGGTTTCTCGGCCTTCACGGCTTGGGCCGCCAGCCTTACCATCTCGCCGAATATCCGCCATTCCGGATCAATCTCGAAAGCCCAGTGTGATTTGTTGTTTGGTTCGTTCCAGAATTTGACTGCTTCAATCATGTGTTGGCTGTGGCGTAATGAGGTTAGGGCAAGCTCCGGACTAGGGAGCGGCAGCCGTTATACGGTCGCAGCAAAAGAAGGCTAACCAAGCTCCAGCGGCAAGCTGAAGCGTAGAATCTGCTAACCAAAACCGGTTCCGGCTGGGTAGTTGAACACTACCTAACCGGAACCGGTGTGGTCTTTGGGGCAGGCTGCCTGCGGGCTTACGGCTTCACTAAACGGTTGGGCAGCAGGTAGCTTTTGCTATTCCACCACACGTAGTTCTTGGCTGCGTAGGTACCACTGGAGCGCCAGGTCGGAAGGTCTATAGACGTATGAGCAGGAGTTTGATAGTTCTGCAACTTGAGCCATGTGAGTTCTCCGTTATTGCGCCGCTCCTCAAGCACCTCTTTCCCGCTTACCAAATAAGCAGTGTAGAGTTCGATTCGGGTTCCATCATAGCGGTAGATCAGCTTGTGCTTCCAAGCTAGCGAAGAACTGCCTTTTGTACCTGCACTCGGAACGTAATAACCCTTGGCAATGATGCGGTAAGCGCCTTTCCGAGGGGCTTTGGTAGGAGGCTGGGTACTTTTCTGCTCGATCTGCTGGCGGACGAGTGTAGCTTGGTTGAACAGCGAGTCGCGGGCAGCGGTGGCTTGGGCGGGGTCGGTTACGGTTTGAGCGGAAAGGGTTAGGGGTAAAAAGAGTAGAGTACTCGGTAGCAATAGCTGCTTCAACAACATAAATAACAGTAAGATGATGAGGTGAAAGAATAGCCTAAATGTAATTCTAGACTCGTCAATACCTCATTCACTTAATAGCTACTTAATGCAAGGGCAACCTAGGTCAGGGAGCTATAGCAAGGTAGAAATACGGAAATCTGTTCTGCGCTACGGCTACCTAGCTACCGCCTGGCAGCTAGGCGCTGGCGCCACGCATCCAGGCTCCAGTCACCGGCACCGGCCACGGCCAAGAAGAGAAAAATAAAGCAATAGAGCACCGCTAGTTCGCCTTGGTTCACGATCGGAAGCGGGCCTTGCGGGGCATGTGCCATGAAATACGCCACCGCCATCAGGCCCGACAAGATGAACGCTACCGGCCGCGTAAACAAACCAAAGATCAGCAGCAAGCCGCCCACAAACTCCAGGACGCCCGCCAGACCCATCATTGAAAACAGCTCAGCACTGTGACCACCGGCTGGGAAGTTAAACAGCTTCTGCATGCCGTGTTGCATGAACAAAAAGCCCGCGGTAATGCGCAAAACGCTCAGCATCCGCGAAGTCCAAAGAGAGAAAGCAGGAGAGATAGAAGCCATAAGAAGAAAGCTAGGTGAGCTTGTGTTAACGTAGCTCCTACTCCAACGTTTTCACTCGTTGCCGTCGGAACGCGCCGTGATACGTCCTTACAAGGGCCGTTGCCGGAAGGTGAGCACCTTTTGGCGGACAGGCGGCAGCACCACAATCAGCAGCAACAGCAGCACAATGGCCACGCTCACCATGCCGTAGTAGCTCATGGAATAGCGCAGCTGGCTTTGCGTTTCCAAAGAATTTGCCAGCAAGCGCGTCGCCACGCGCTGCGCCGAACCTAGGTCCATGCCTTTGCTGTGGAGGCTTTGCTGGTAGCCTTGCAAGCGCGTGGCCAACTGACTAGTACCCGGCAGCACTTCCTGCGCCAAGCGGTTGATGTTCTCGGTGCGCCAATACAGTTGAAAGAAGTTGACCAGCGCAATGGAGCTGATAAACCCTAAGTAGCGCGCCGTAACCGCCGTGTACGACCCCGAGAGGCTAATAGCCGGCGGCAACGACGACAGCGTAAACACCGTGATGGGCACCATCAGCGTACCGACCCCAAGCCCTTGCAGAAACAGCGGCATCACAAACACGGCCGGTCCCTGCGAAGGCCCGAACAGGAAATACATCCACACGTGATACACCAGCAGCAAGGTAAAGCCTATCAACCAGATGGGGCGCAGAGGATAGTTGAGCAGCACGAAGCGCACCGTTAGGCTCATGCCAATGCCAATGCCCAGTAGTGTAGGTACTTGCAACGCGGCTAGGTGCCAGCCGTCTAGGCGTAGTACGCCCGCGAAGTAAGCCGTCGCAATGCCCGTTGTGCCGCGGAACAGATAGAAAAGCAGGAACAGCCCTAGGCCAATCCGAAAGTTGCGGTAGCTCAGCACCGATAAGTTGATGTACGGCCGCTTCAGGTGCAGCTGGCGCAGCACGAAACACGCTCCGAACACTAGCGCCGTCACCAAGGCAAGCCGGATGGTATTGTCTTCCAGCCAATACAGCTTCTGCCCGTACGATACCAAGTAGCCCAGCGAAAGCAGCGTGACGGCGAAGAACACAAAGCTAGGCCACTCCAGCTGGTAGAGCGGAATACGTTTCTTCAACCGCACGTTGTTCAGCACCAAGATCAACAGCAAGGCGCCGGGCAGCTGAATCAGGATGTAGATCTGATAAAGCGTGGGGAAAGGAAAAACTTCCAGCACCATGCCCGCCAGCGCCGTGCTGACGGGTCCTGAAGTAAGCAGCGCGCCGTAGAATACTGTGTAACCCATGGCCCGCGCCCGGGAGGTATCAAGGCGGGAGAAGATGAGGGTGAGACAGGGGCTGCCAACGGTGGCACCAATCACGCCTTGCACAAAGCGCAAAAACAAGAAAATAGGCAGCTCGTGTACCAGCGAGCAGAGCCACGTCACGAATACCAGCAGCGACACGCTCAGGATAAAATACTGGCGCGAAAGCAGATAGCTGGACAACCTAGGGTCAAAGGGAAAAAAGGACACCAGCCCCGCGTAGTAAGCCAGGATGGAAAACTGCACATCGGCGGGCTCGATGCCGTAGTACCCGGCCGCGTACGTGGAGAAGCTAGCGTACAAGCCCAGCGGCGCAAACGAGGGCAGCAGAGCCATAAAAAGGACCACCCGCACAAACCATTCGGGCGCCCACTTCTTGAAAATAGGTTGGGATTCTTCCATGCGGCTGCCCTACTTTTCCACCGTCACGAGGGCGTTCATGCCGGCGGCGAGCTGCTGGGTTTTCTCGGGCTTGTCGGTGAGCTGAATGCGTACCGGAATGCGCTGCGTCACCTTGATGAAGTTGCCGGTGGCGTTGTCGGGAGGCAGCAGGGAAAACCTAGCTCCGGTAGCCGGCGACAAGGATTCGATGCGCCCGTTGAACACTTCCCCAGGGTACGCATCGGTCTTGATTTGCACGGGTTGGCCCACATGCATGTTGCGCAGCTGCGTCTCCTTGAAGTTGGCCGTCACCCACTTACCCGCGTCTTCGTTCACGATGTAGGCTAGGGGTTGGCCGGCCTGAATAAGCTGGCCTTCCTGAATGGTCTGGCGGCCCATCTTGCCATTGTAGGGCGCCGTAATGATGGTGTAGGAAAGGTCGAGCTGGGCTTTCTGTAAGGCCACTTGGCGGCGCTTCAGCTCGGCTAGCAGCACCGGCCGCTGGGCGCGCACCTCGCCCACCCGCGACAACGTGGTGGCGTAGTTGCCTTGCAGGGCCTGGTAGTCGGAGCGGGCTACTTGCAGGGCCGTTTCAATGCGCTCAAACTGTTGACGCGTCACGGCCTCATCGGCCAGCAGCTGCCGGTAGCGGTTGTATTCTTTCTGCTGCTCTTCCAGGCGGGCGCGAGCCGCCCCAATTTGCGCCTGACTCGCCTGGGAGGTGCGCTGCGACGTTTGTACGTTGCTGCCGAGCACCTCTAGTTGGGCCTGGGTGTTGGCTAGCGCGGCTTCGGCTTCGGCGACCGGGAGTTGGTAGTCACGGTCGTCGATAATGACGAGCGTGTCGCCTGCCTTCACGGCCTGGTTTTCCTGGTACTTGATCTTGCGGATGTAGCCCGTGACCTTGCTATTGATGGGGTTGATGTATTCCTCCACCTGCGCGTCGTTGGTTTCTTCGTACTGCAGTAGGCGCCAGCCCATGATGCCGCCCCACACCAGCAGCGCCACGAGCAGCAAGCCCGCCAGCCAAGTGGTAATGCGCGCAATGACCCGGTCGGCCCGCTTCGAGTTGTCGGTCTTCGTTGCTGTAGTTGCCATAATACGGATACCTTATAGAGTGCCGAGGGCCTTTTGGAGTTGATAGTATTGCGTAGCGGCCTGCACCTGCGCCGTGATGAGGTCGAAGCGCGACTGAAGCAGCTGGTTATCAGCGTCGAGCAAATCGGTGAGCAGGGCTAGCTGATTGAAATAGGTGCTGTTCACGATGCGGTAGTTTTCCGAAGCTTGCTGAATATTCTGCTGCGCAATGCGAATGCGCTCCAGCGTTTCCTGAAAGCGCACGTACGCCGTCTTCACTTCCTGCCGCTTCTGGTCGAGCACGTTTTGCTCGGCTAGCTTTTGGCGCTCCAACCCTAGCTCGGCCGCTCTTTCCGCGTGGCGGTCGTAGTAGCGCCCCGTGATGTTGTACGCCACCCGCACACCCACCTCCCCGAAGCTGTAAATCTGCGGCACGAAGGGGAAGGTCAGGCGGTTGGGAAAGTTGTAGCTATAGCCCGCAAACATGCCCACCTGCGGCCGCCGAATCACCTCGGTGCCTTCTAGTCGGAGCTGGCTGAGGCGCGTCTGTAAGCCCGCCACCCGCAGCTCCGGCGCCTGTCCTTGCGCTTGGCGCACGTAGTCTTCGTAGGACCCAGTAAGCAGGGCTGTAGCCGGCAGAATGTCTTCGGCTGGCGCGTTGGGCTGCTCTTCGGGCGCACCCATCAGGATGTTGAGGCGCTGGTTGGCGAGGGTAATGTTGTTGTTGATTTCGGTGAGCAGCAGTTGCTGCCGCGAGGTTTGCAGCTCGGCCCGCAGCACGTCGCTGCGCAGCACTACGCCGTTTTTATACAGCGACTGAATTTGGCGCAGCCGCCGCTCCGACTCGGTGATGTTGCCCTGGGTGAGGCCGCGGTACACGAGATTGCGCTTCAGGTCGAGGTACACCTGCGCCACCCGCAGCCGGATATCTTCCCGCGTCAGGCTGAGGCGCTGTCCTTCTAGCTCGGCATTCACCGCCTGCGTTTCGATCTGGTTTTTGATGCGCCCGCCAGTGTACACGTCCCACTCGGTGCGAAGGGCCGCGCTGTACACGTGCGGGCTAGGCGGCACCGGCACCGACTCAGGGTTGCTCAGCCACTTCTTGGGTTCGTAGCCGTACAAGGCACCTAGGTAGGTGTACTCCCCACGGGTCATCACGCGTGGTAGCCGCTCAGTTTGCCGATCTTTTACAAGCTCTTGACTGATAACAACTTGCTGCTGCTGTAGCTGAACCTCTTTGTTGTAGGCTTCGGCTTGCTGCCAAGCCTTATCTAAAGTAAGTACTAGTTGAGCTTGTAAATTTGCCTGTGCTTGAGCTTGGTAAGCTATTACTGTCGAGATAGTTACTATTAAAATCCAGGCTCGACTTCGATAGATCATTTCCATGTTTTTTTATACGCAGCAAAGATAAAATAGCTTGCTGTGTGGCGCTTTTTCTAATTCGCCATAGATTTGCTCAAATCGGCCATCCGTTTTTCTATGCTCACTGCCACACAGTTTCTCCAACAGAACATCGACATCGATAGTCTGCCGGCGTGCATGTTCGTACAGCATGCCCGCACCGAGCACAACTACCCCATGCATTATCACCAAAAGGGGCAGTTTGTGTACGTGGAAGAGGGGCTAGCTTACTTGTACGCGCCCACCAAGACGTACTTCATTCCGGCCCGCCACTACGTCTGGATTCCGCCGCTCATGGAACACCGCGTGTTTGTACAGTCCCCTCAGCATCTGTTGCATAGCCTGTGCTTCGCGGTTGATGACGACCTAGCCCACCCATTCTACAGCGTGATGGGCATTTACCCCGTCACGACGCTGCTCTACGAGATGCTGCTGTTCACGGAAAGATGGGACGGTCACATCTGCCCCGATGACCACGACCAGTACTTGTTTCTGCAAACGCTGAAGATGCTGCTGCCCCAAATCAGCCAGCACCCGCTCCCCATCGTGCTGCCCACCACCGACGACGAGCGCCTGCAACCGGTGCTGGCTTACTTGCACGAAAACCTAGGAGAGCCGCTGGAGCTATCGGCCGTGGCGCGGCAGTTTGGCTTCAGCACGCGCAACTTGTCGCGGCTCTTTCAGCAGCGCATGAGCTTATCGTTTGTGCAGTACCTGAAGCTGTGTCGCATCATCTCCGCCATGGAGCAGATGCTGCAAACCAGCAAGAATATCAGCGAAATAGCCTACAGCGTGGGTTATAATAGCCTATCGGCGTTCAGCAATACCTTCGCCCAGCTCGTGCACTGCCGTCCCACCGAGTTTGTGCAGAAAGAGCACAAGCACAGCAAGCACATGACACGGCGCTAACTAAACCGGAAATGGCAAGCGAGTTCGTGTGTCGTAGTATCATTCTCGTTGAACAATACCGTTTGAACACCGAATGTCGTTAGCCTTAAGGGCGTTGGTATCAACGGCCTGGCTGGGAGCCCGAACTTGCCTCATGCAACGATACTGCTAGTTGATGGTGGAGTCGTAGGATCATGCTATACTGCCCAACTCTTTTAACCCCTTACCTTTACCGGTACAATGATTCTGAGAGCCGAACACCTGATCAAGAAATACAAAGCGCGTACCGTAGTCAACGACATGTCGGTGACGGTAGAGCAGGGCGAAATCGTAGGGCTGCTAGGACCGAACGGTGCCGGCAAAACCACCTGTTTCTACATGATGGTGGGCATGGTGAAGCCTAATGAGGGGCGCATTTTCCTTGATAACGAGGAAATTACCCGCCTGCCCATCTACCAACGGGCACAGCGTGGGGTGGGCTACCTAGCCCAGGAAGCCTCCGTCTTTCGCGACCTGACGGTGGAGGAAAACATCTTGGCGGTGCTGCAAATGACCAAGCTCTCGAAAAAGGAGCAGCTTGACAAAACCGAAGAGCTGCTCAATGAATTCAGCCTCACGCACGTGCGCAAAAACCTAGGGCGGGTGCTGAGCGGGGGCGAGCGACGCCGCACCGAAATTGCGCGCGCCCTAGCCGTTGACCCGAAATTCGTGCTTCTGGATGAGCCTTTCGCCGGCGTCGACCCCATTGCTACGGAAGAGATTCAGGGCATTGTAGCTAAGCTCAAGCACAAAAACATCGGTATCCTCATCACCGACCACGACGTAAACTCCACGCTGAGCATCGTCGACCGGGCGTACCTACTCTTTGAAGGAAAGCTCCTGAAAGCCGGCACGGCCGAAGAGCTAGCTGCCGACGAAGTAGTGCGCCGCGTGTACCTAGGTAAGAACTTCGAGCTGAAGCGAGCTAAACCGGCTATCAGTTAACCCTTGTCCTTGATCAGTTATCAGAGTTGATCTGGTAGCGCAGACTGCTACAACTCGTAGTTGATCAAGTATAACGGCTGGCTGATCAATGATACATGATCAATGATACATGAAGTACTGAGCTGGGCTGTGCAGCGGCGGTTGAGCGACATCGATCAGTTTCGCGACAATCCGCACGAGGCGCAGGCAGCTGTGTTGCGTTCGTTGTTGCACACGGCCCAGACCACGGAGTGGGGAAGCCGCTATGGCTACGCCGACGGGCTGAGCGCGCGCGAGTTTGCCCAGCGTGTGCCTTGCGCTACCTACGAACAGCTTTACCCGCACATCGAGCGGGTGCTGCAGGGCGAAGCCGACGTGCTTTGGCCCGGTAAGGTGCAGTGGTTCTCCAAATCGTCGGGAACCACCAATGCCCGCAGCAAGTACATCCCCGTTACGCGGGAGTCGCTGCAAGAGTGTCACTACCGGGCCGGGCGCGACATGACGGCCCTGGCCACGCACCTGTACCCGGAAGAGCGCATTCTGAGCGGTAAAACTCTTTCGCTGGGGGGCACACACGGCCCGAACCCGTTTCGCCTGCACGACGCCGATTCTCATGTGGGAGATGTGTCGGCCATCATCATGCAGAACCTGCCCACGTGGGCTGAGTTCATCCGCACGCCCCCCCTGGAGCTAGCTTTGCTCGACGAATGGGAGGAGAAGATTGAGCGCATTGCCCGCCACGTGCAGCACGTGGACGTAACCATCCTAGCGGGAGTACCCACCTGGATGATCGTGCTGCTGCGCCGCGTGACGGAGCTAGCTGGTGCCCAGGATATCACGGAAGTGTGGCCTAATCTGCGCTTGTTTCTGCACGGGGCGGTGGCCTTCGGCCCTTACCGAGAGCTATTTCGGCAGCTCATTCCCGATGAGCGGATGCGCTACCTCGAAATCTACAACGCCTCGGAAGGCTACTTTGCCCTGCAAGACCAACCCGAGTCGGAGGACCTGCTGTTGCTGGTCGACCACGGCGTGTACTACGAGTTCATCCCCGCCGATCAGTTCGACGCTGAGCACCCGCAAACGTTGACCTTGGAGCAGGTAGAGTTACATAAGAAGTATGCTCTGGTTATCAGTACCAATGCCGGACTGTGGCGTTACAAAATTGGCGACACCATTCGCTTCACGAGCCTAGCTCCGTACCGCATCCGGATTGCGGGTCGCACGAAGCACTTCCTGAACGCCTTTGGCGAAGAGGTCGTCATTGAGAATGCGGAAGCGGCCGTAGCGGCGGCGTGTCAGGCCACCCAAACCACAGTGCGCGACTTTACCGCGGCGCCCATCTACTTCGAAGCCTCCGACCATTCGCGTGGCGGCCACCAATGGGTGGTGGAGTTCACCCAACCTCCCCACGATGCCGACGCCTTCGCCGACGTGCTCGACCAAACCCTGCGCCACCTCAACTCCGACTACGACGCCAAACGCCACCGCGACATTGCCCTGGCGCCCCCTTTGCTCACCATAGCGCCCGCCGGCACCTTCGAACGCTGGATGGCGGCCAAAGGCAAGCTAGGTGGTCAGCACAAGGTGCCACGCCTCAGCAATTCGCGTGAGCTGCTAGATGAGCTCCTGCGTATTATCTGAGTGGTACTTTCGGACGAGGTCTTAACAGGTAAAGGCTCAGCTTTTGAAATTCGATAATTGGACGTTACAGCCTGATCATTCGGGATAAAACTCAAAAAATAGCAAATTATTGTGTGCAGTTACAAATAGGGTAATTATAAACCGTATTGGATAATGCCGGGAACTCATAGGAGATTTATTTTGTGTATTTGGCGTCCTATTTGCCTACTACCCACCCTATGTCTGCTCACACGCCTACCTCAACCCGCCCCTACGTTTCCCGTCGGAAGCGTCGCTCGGTCGCGCAGGATCCTTCCTCCGCTAGCAATAAGCTAACGTTTGGCCTACTAGGCCTACTAGTTTTAGGCTTGTTCGTGAGCCTAGGTATCATTGCGACGCACTTGGTCAATCCGGTTGCTCCCGCTTCTGATGTAGCCGACAACACGGCCTTGATGGTTACCACGCCCGCGAAGCCGTAGCTTCTTTTTTACGCAGCGTTCTCAACAACAACGCCTCTGTACTACCTAACCAAATAAGTAGTGCGGAAGCGTTGTGCTGTTTTAGGGTAAGCTGAAAAGCTACCTGCGCTCACCCGTACATAGCTGCCTTCGGTGCTGCGAAAAAAGCTATATTCACCTGCGATGAGCCGCTATGTATTCTGTCTTGCTTTGCTAATGACGCTTGGGGCTTGTGCTGCTGTGAAGCGGCACGGACCGATTGGCTTTTGGTCGGAGCAGCGCTATGATAAACAGCTGCGTCAGCATGGGCCATGGCCCGCCTATTACGACGCAAAGAATAGCCGGTACCTAGCCCGTGGCCGCTATCAGCACGGACTCTACGCGGGTCGCTGGCGCTATTACGGCCCCACAGGAGTCGTTGAGCGAATGGAACGGTTTGCCCGTCGACCGTATGGACTCATCTCGGTTACTGAGTACCACCCCAATGGTCACAAATGGCGTAGTGGCCAAGCGCGCATTGTCGATGAGGGGGATAAAATACACTTCTACTGGTTTGGTACCTGGAAGGTATTTAGCCCTAATGGTCAGTATATTGGAGTTGAGCAATATGAACGGGGAGTACTGCGCGGAAAGCGCTTAGTGCCCATTGACAGTCTGACTACTGGCACTCGCACCGCTCGCTAAACAACTTGCCAAGCGCGTTGCAACCACCTGCTTGGAGTTGGCCTTTTGAGAGAAGCTAGCTACTAGCTAGCGCTGGTACACCCGCACATAGTCGACCTCATAGCGGTTGGGGAAGCTCGTATCGCCCAAAGGCCCGCCGTTGTCGCCGCCCAAAGCTAGGTTCAGCAAAACGTAGTGGGGCTGCATCATGGGGTTGAAGCCTGTGCCGTCCTGGTTCACAGTCTGGCTCAGCGGAGTTTCGTTCAGCAACTGATCGTCGAGGTAGAGGCGGATGGCTTCGGCGTCCCAATCCATGCGCCACACGTGAAATTTCTTGCTCCACTCCGGGTCCGCGAAGGTGGTTAGCGCTTTAGTTTCGCTGTGCCACTTGGCCGTGTAAGGTTTAGCGGTGCCCGAGGCTACGTTGGCTAGCACCTTGCCTTTGTAGAACTCCATAATGTCGATTTCGCCATTCGAAGGCCACGGCTTCGCTACGCCTAGGGTCCAGAAAGCCGGCCACAAACCGGGGCTCGTATCAATGCGCCCGCGCATCTCGAAGCGGCCGTACTGCCACGAGTGCCGGTCGCGGGTGTTCAGGCTGGCGGCGGTGTAGTCGATGGTGGGGCGGCTGGTTTTCCAATCGGTGCTTCCCGCCCGGTAGTTTGGGTTAGGCCGTTGCTCTTTGCGCGCTTCAATGACGAGCATCCCGTTTTCGCAGCGTGCATTGTCGGGCTGGTACCATTGCAGCTCGCGGTTGCGCACGAAGCCGTTTTCAAATTGCCAGTTCTTCGGGTCGGGGCGGCCGTCAGTGTTGAACTCGTCGGCCCACACCAGCTTCCACTCTGCGGCTGGCGCAGGAGCCGTGGAAGCCAGTGCATTGGCTGGCGGGCGACTGAGGGTAGTGGCCGGGGCCGGCGGGGCCACAAAACCAGTAGCCGGCTGTGGTTTGCCCGTTGGTTTCCACTCCAGAATGTACACGGGCTGCGGTGCTAGGTTCTCCAGCGTTTCACCGTCACCTTGGCCGGTGCGCTGCACAAACAGGCTCAGCACGCCCTCGTTCTTCCAGCGCTCGGTGTCGTAGCTAGGTTCCCAGTTGCCGACGCTGGTGGTGGTCAGGTTTGTCATCGTCCACCGGTTCTGCTTCAGATCTGAGCACTGCGCTACCGAAGCACGGTCTTGGCGCTCGGCGTCCCGGAATAGGAGGTAGGCACCGGTCTTGCCTTTTTGCGTGGCGACTAGCAGCTGCGGGCGCGAAATCGGAATCTTCTTGGTGCCGGCGCCGCTCAGGCTAAAGGGTGTGGTGCGCTGCGACACCTGCGTTGTGCGCCACTGCTTGCCGTCGAGGTAAATAAGCTGATATTGCGGCACTTGCGTGCCTTGCGGCCGCCAGTACGTGGCAATGTACGGGGTGCCCGCCGCGTCGGTGGTGATAGAGGTTTGGTTGATCAGCTCGCTGTTCTGCGGAATGCGGGCGGCGTACTCGGCGGTCTTCTCCGTGATGGGTAGCTGGTAGGTTTCGCCGGTGCTTTTCTGCCAAGTCTTACCACCGTCAACCGAACGGGCGTAGGCCATGTCGTGGTTGGAAGCTACGTTCGGCGACTCGCGCCACACCCACGACACATGAATGGCGCCCTTTGGGTCGATGCACGCCTGCCAGTAGGCATTGCGCTGCCCTTCGCCATCGATGAGTACATCGTGTAAACGGCTCCATTTCTGAGTTTTGGGGCTGTAGCGGTTCAAGACTAGGTTGCCGCTGCCCGAGCTGCCATCGCGGTAGAGAAACAGCAGGTCGCCGCTCGGGAAACGATGGAATTCGGGGTACGTCACGTTCTGCTCCCGCTCGCCTACCATCGGCTGCAACGGACCTAGCTCCAGAGAGCCAGGGGCTTTGCTGCGGCAGTAGTGCAGTGGGTTGCCGTGGTGGTCAAACGACAGATGAAGGTAGCCAGTCCCGTCCACCATCAGGCTGATGACGTTGTGGGCGTCCTTTACATGGCCCTGATACTGCGTGCGTTGCGCCTGCCACGCCCCGGCCGGCAAGTGGCGCTTAGCCAATACCACGTAGCCCGTAGAGTCGTAGTACGCCGTGTACTGCTCCTTCTGGTGCGTCACTACCGAGTTCTTGCGGAACACAGCCCCGTTGACGTTATTCTTCGCCCAACCTAGGCCCACCGGCGTTTGGGCGTGAGCGGGTTCGGTGAGAAGAAGGCCGCCGAGTAACAGGCCCAGTAGACAGGAGGAATACTTTAGCATGGTGGTTTGATAGCGGGTTCCCGCAGAGGTACGCAGAGGATTTCGCAGAGCGGCGCAGAGGCTGACGTAGGATTATGGCCTGGCGAGTACCTTCCGTTTCAACCAGCGCCTCACGGGTTCATCGTAGAACTTCAGGCAGACGTAGGCGAGCACCACGGCGGCCACGAACGTGAGCAAGGCCACGGGCCATGCCTGCTGAAGCGGCGTTTTATGGTTGCTCACCCAGCCCGTGTAGATGTAGATAAGCGGGTAGTGCGTGATGTAGATGGGGTACGAAATGTCGCCGAAGAACTTGCAGAGTCGGGCGGCGCCCGCACCGGCTATCTTTCCGCTAGCTCCTATCCAGACAATCAGGGGGAAAGCTAGGATGATACTCAGCGAATCGTACAAGCCATTCAGCCACAAGTTCTGAGCGCCACCTACGCGGGGGAAAGCCAACACCAAGAGTAGCAACAAGCTACACCACAGAAAAGCGTTCTTCACGTAGCCTAGGGTAACTACCCGCGAAAGCAGCAGCCCGGCAAAAAACGGGAACATCATGCGGGTAAAGCCAATGCGCAGCTGGGTAGCATCCAGTGACCACCCCCCGATAACGTCTCCCGTGGCGCTGGTTACGGCGTAGTGGATGAGGGCCGCGCCAGCTAGCACGACCAGCACCGAAAGCGCCGTGTTGGAGAACTTCCGGACGCCGAGCGCATACAGGATGTTGGCGATGTACTCGAAGAACAACGACCAGCCGGGCCCATCGAGCGGGTGCATTTCCTGCCAGCCCCGAATGTCCATCGAGATAGGAACTGGAATCAGGGTAAACCCAATGACCATGACCAGCAGCATCTTCCAAAGGGGCACCTCGTGGATGGTGGGCCACAACGCCGAATCCTGAAAGTAGAAGCACACCGCCCCGACGATCATGCCAAGCACCACCATCGGCTGCAACCGGACGAGCCGCGCTTTGAAGAAGTCCTTCACCGTCAGCTTGTGCCAGCGGTCGTCGTAGGCATAGCCAATGACAAAGCCGGACAGCAGAAAGAAGAAGTCGACGGCTAGGTAGCCGTGGTTGATAATCTGGTCGAGGTGGCTGGTGGCGTGCGCCTCGCAGAGGTGAAAGATCACTACCGTGAGGGCCGCAACGCCCCGGAGGCCATCAAGAATGGCGTAATGTGGTTTGGTACCTAGCGCCGTTGTTTGGGGTTCGGCCACTACTTGTGTCTCCATTCGCTAGCTCAGAAAGGGTGGGATGAGTTTATGATAACGCAAGAATGACCTAGGTTCTTCGGCGCAGCCGCGAGCCGGTAGGAAGTTGAAAGGCTAGTTGAGAGCCATTCCCCGCAGCATGATGGTACCGGGTGGGTGCGGTGGGTTAGGTTTGGGCGGCCTGACGCTGATAGCCAGCACGATGGTGCCGCCGACCGCATCGGCTCGCGTTACCTTAATTTCTCCGATAGCATCCACGGCGATGCGCAAGCTAGGGTCTGCTACCGGCATGTCGTTCAGATTGTAAGTGATTGGGCCTGCTAACCCTAACCCTTTACCTAGGTCCGCAAGTGAGCGACTCTTTAGTTTCCTTTTTTGCTTGAGCGTGATATCGATAATGCCATTTGTGGCCAAGTCACGCCACTGTCGCGGGGCATTCTTATCCCTGTACACCATCAGCTTTTCAATGTCATTGGGCTGAATGCCTGAGAAATCTGGCGCAATGATTAGCTCACCCTCTAAGAGATAAAGCGGCTGAGGCCGTGAAGTAGCTGCCTGCGTTACGCCAGAGGAAGGAAAAGCCGCCTGCATCGTAGCACTAGCAGGAAGCTGCACACCCGATTGCCAGTCGGAATGCTCCAGGCTAGGGCGAGGTTGAGGGAGCTGCAAGTGCGGCTGCACCGGCGTAAGCGGCTCAACGGGCATGCGCTGGGCCCTACTGAGTTGGCTAACGCAGCAGCCTACCACCAGACCCAATAATGCCTTCGAAATCAGGGAGTAGTTCATCAGTCAGCTATGGTGAAAAGCCTTTCTTCGGATGTACCCCAAAGAAAGGCTTTAATCCTTACTGTCCCGTTGTTGAGCCTACGGTTGGCGCCTGCTTATCGCCGATTAGACGCAAGGTGTAGCTGTAGCTATACTTCTTATCGAGCAGGCGATACTGCTCGTGGGGGAGGGCTCCCCAGCTGTTGTCGCCACCCACGCCGCGCTGCTTCAGGTCGACGTGCAGGGTCACGCCGCCGCGCATCTTGATATCGGTGGGGTGCTGCTGCTTCTTGGTTAGGCCGGGGTCAAGGTCTTCGGAGTGGAAGGGCAAGGCGCTGAAGCTCAGCGGCTGCTGGCCCTCCACCCGCAGACCTAGGCCTGCGTCGTTGGTCAGGGTCATCCAGCGCACGTCGGTGCGGTAGCCGTTTTCCTGGGGCCGGATGTAGTTGCGCGTAAACTGTCCGTTTACCGAATCTTGGTAGGTGCCTAGGAAGGCGGCCGAGTTGCGGTCCTGGTAGTTTTCCCACGGGCCGCGACCGTAGTACTGAATGCGGTTGAAGCGGCGCGGCAACTCCATGCGCATGCCGAAGCGAGGCAATTCGGGCAAGCTCTTGCCTGTCAGGTCGATGGTGGCCGTCACGCGCACTGCGCCGTCGGGGCCAATGAGGTAGTCCACGGTGTAAGGCGTGTCGATGTCGGTCAGCGTGTATTCCACCTTGATGGGCAGGCCCGCGGTCGATTGCTCACCAACCGTCACGCGCTGCACTTTGCGGGCGGCGTGGGCCGTGCGCCAAGCACCTAGGCTCTGGGGCATGCCGCTGCCGAAGTCGTTGTCGGTGGGGGCGCGCCAGAAGTACGGCTCGGGGTAGCTGCCCACCACCCACTGGTCGCGCAGACGGTAATCGGTGAGGCGGCCTTGTTTGGTGTTGAACTCGCCGCGCACATCGCCGGCGGTGAACGTGAGTTTGTCGCCTTCGCGCTTCACTTGTAAGGAGTTGGCGCTAGCTGGGGCAGCGGCAAAATACGAGGCCGCTGGCGTGAGCACAAACTGTTCACGGGCTACTTCGTGGCCAGCGGGCAGCAGTGGCGCCGCGGCTTTAGTTAAGGCAAACACGTTCAGCACGTACTCCGCGCCGGGCTCCGACTTCATGGCCGGTAAGGCTAGCTTCACCTCTTTCTGCTGACCAGCAGCTAGCTTACCCACGGCAAAGGTGCCTGCTTTGGCCACGGTGCCGTTGCGCAGCAGCTCCCAGTGGAAGTTGTAGCCATCCAGGTCTTTGAAGGAGAAGCCGTTGACAACTGTTACGCGGCCCTCAGCAGGCTTAGCAGCGCTGAAGCGAATGTCTTGGTACACCTTCTTCACCTCGTACAAGCCGGGGTGCGGCGTGCGGTCGGCGGCTACCAGACCGTTGGCGCAGAAGTTCTCGTCGTTTTGCAGGTAGTAACCTCCTAGGTCGCCGCCGTAGGCGAAGAAGGGGCGGCCATCAGCAGTCTGCGTTTGAATGCCCTGATCGACCCAGTCCCAGATGAAGCCGCCTTGCATGTGCGGTTTGCTGCGAATCAAGTCCCAGTATTCCTGAAAGTTGCCGTTACTGTTGCCCATGGCGTGCGAATACTCGCACATAATGTAGGGGCGGGTTTTGTCGGTGGCGTTGGCGTAGCGCTTCATCGATTCCATGCCCGGATACATGGGGCATACGATGTCGGTGTCCACGTCTTCGCCAGCTTGCTCAAACTGCACGGGGCGGCTTGGGTCGCGCTGCTTCAGCCACTTGTAAGCGTCGTGAAACACGGGGCCGTTGCCGCACTCGTTGCCCATGCTCCAGATAATAACTGATGCGTGGTTCTTGTCGCGCTCCAGCAGCCGCTCGATGCGGTCGAGGTGGGCGGCGGCCCACTCGGGGCGGTAAGCGGGGTGCTTGGTTTTGTCGAACCCGCCCTGCCACTCGGCTCCGTAGCCGTGGGTCTCAATGTTGGCTTCGTCCACGAGGTAGAAACCTAGCTCGTCGCAGAGCTTATACCAACGCTCATCGTTGGGGTAGTGGCTGGTACGTACGGCGTTGATATTGAAGCGCTTCATCTGCTCCAAGTCGCGGCGCATGCCGGCGTCGGTTACCACGCGGCCGGTAGTGGGCTCCAGTTCGTGGCGGTTCACGCCGTGTACCTCCACCGGGCGACCGTTCACCATCAGCTGCGCATTCTTGATTTCTACTTTGCGGAAACCAATCTTGGTACCCGTCACGGCCAGCGGCTGCCCTTTAGCATCTTGTAGTGTGAGGCGGCACTGATAAAGCGTCGGAATTTCGGCCGACCACGGGCGCACGCTCTTGATGCTGCCGCTCACCTTCACCGTCTGATTGCCGGCAGTGGTAGGCGCGGCCACGGCTTGCTGCTGGCGCAATACCGTTTTACCACTGGGATCCAGCACTTCTACCAGCAGCTGCGCAGCAGGAGCTGCGGCAAAGCTGCGCATAGTCACGTCAGCCGAGAACTGGCCGTTCTTGTAGCTAGGGTCGAGGTCGGCGTGGGTGAAGAAGTCCCAGATGGTGTGCTTAGGCACCGAAGCTAGGTACACGTCGCGGTCGATGCCGGAGAGGCGCCAGAAATCCTGATCTTCGAGGTAACTGCCGTCGTGCCAGCGAAATACCTGCACGGCCAGTTGGTTGTCGCCGGATTTGAGGTGTTGCGTGATGTCGAATTCGGCCGGCGACTTGGCCGCTTTGGTCATGCCCACGCGCTGCCCATTCACATACACCACCGCGTAGCCCGAAATAGAGCCGAAGTGCAGCAGCACCTCGCGACCGTTCCAGCCGGCTGGCACCGTAAACGAGCGCCGATACGTGCCCACTGGGTTGTCGCGCCCGTCGATGAATGGGGCGTTTTTCGGAAATGGGTAGGTGACGTTGGTGTAAATCGGCGTGCCGAAGCCCTGAATCTCCCAGTTCGACGGCACGGCGATGCTCTTCCAAGCCGCATCCGAAAAGCTAGGTTGGAAGAAATCCATCGGTCGCTCGGCGGGGCGCGGCACGTAGTTGAACTTCCAGGTGCCGTTGAGCGACTGGTAGTAGGGCGAGCGGGCGTAGTCGTCGGCTGCTACGTCGGTGGGGCGCTCAAACAGCATGAAGCTGGCGCGGGCCTTCTCCTTGTGCTCATCAACGGCCTGCGGGTTCTCCCATTCGTTGGGAGCAGTTTGGGCGCTAGCCAAGCCGCCGACGAACAGAAGCGCCGCAGCCAGAAAACGGGAATGTGCCATGGGGTGGGTAAGAAAACAGCAAAGCGGCTGGAGCGAAATGGCCCCGCCGTGAAGTATGCAATACTACTTAACTCAGTGTGCCCAGATGGGGGGCATTTTCAGACAATGGGCGGTAGGTATTCGTCTGGCGAAAACCTAGGTAGTGACCTCAAATTGTTAGCTACGTTGCATATAACGCACAAGTAAGCAGCCGAAAAGGAAAACAGGCTAGCCAACTTACCGCCGACCAATCCTTGCTCACGCGGTAAATAGCAGACCGACTGCATTACGGCAGCACCTGCTTTCTGACGAGCTGCCGCATATAGCGACTCGCCACCGAGTCTCGATTATGGGCTCGGAACACAGGGTAAGCCGCCACCACCCATGCGGGGTCTATTCGCACTTGCTTGTCAAACAACATGGTAGCAACGGCGTAGTCGCGAGCTGGTGTCAAACCTAGGTCCTTGGAGGCTTGCGCGTACATATTTTCCAGTGTGGCCTGCTCGGGGCTGCGGGCGCTGCCAGGGAGTAGGTTATCGGCGTACAAGCCTAGGCATTCAAGTACCAGGTTCGAGTCATCATAGCCCCGGTTAACGGTTTCGGATGGTACTGCCAAGGTACCTAGTGGCAAGTCGCGCAGAAAGTTGAAGTAGGTAGTTGGGAGCTGAATGCTTGTGTCGCTATGTCCTAAAACTGCTGCTTGCTGAGGCGTACGAGCCAGGCGCGGGTGGTCGCTGGCGAAGGTTAGGATGCGGCGCGTCCACATCAGGTCAATGTGAGCGGCGGCAATGGCGCGAAAATCGTTTGACAAAGGGTGCTGACGATGGTACGCCGCCAGAAACGCTTGTCGTTCCTGCCGCAACGCATTGGCTTTCTGTCGTTCCTGTGCCGGTGATTCGCAGACGAAGTCAAACGAATTGATATCCTCGCGTGAAGTGCCCGGTGCCACATACTCGAACTTGGCGTAGGCCTGCGCCAGGTAGTTGTTGGGGTTGGCGCCTTGCCCGTCATAGCGTGCCGCTTCCCGAAAGCGCGAGTAGTCCGTCGTGAACATAAGCTGGTCGCCGGGCGTCAGGTAGAGGCTAGCACGCTTGCCGGCGTAGTACACGGAGGCGTGTGTGGGCGCCGCGATGTCGCGAGCGACAAACTCGAAGTTGCCGGCGGGGTCAAGGCGAACGTGCGGCGCTTGCCGGCTTAGGTGCGGGCGATACTCTAGCCACACAGTGTCGCCAGCGGGCGCGTGGTCCAAGTGGCCGCGCACCAGCACGAAGCTAGGTTTTGGGGCCAGAGTTGCTGTTAGAGAGGGAAATACAGCGACGAAGAGCAGATGAACCGGCAGCAAGAACATCATGGTTTGGCTAATAACAGGTTATCGGGCCGGGTGATCCGTGAGGTATTGCTGAATGGCCTGCAAGCCAGGCTTGCCGGTGCCGCGATACACGATCAAGCCATTCTCTACTAGAATAAACGTCGGGTAAGCCTCCACCCGAAGCTGATCAATGAGGGTATTGCTGGTTTGGGCTCGCGAGATGGCAACCTGCTCCCAAGGCATTGCATGCTCTTGCAGATATTTTGCCACCGGCTCTTTATCGTCTAAGGCGATGCTCACCAAGCGCAATGATTTCTGGTTGGCTTGGTGCAAGGCTTGTAAGTCGGGCGTCAACTCACGACAAGGGGCACACCACGTACCCCAGAAGTCGAGTAGCACCCGCCGGGGCGAGGCGGCTAGCTCCACGGGCTTGTCGTTCAGGTCACGTAGTACGTTGATTGGCAGCCGCGAGCCTTCCGCTACGCCGTAGTACTGGCGCGTTTTGGCCGTCAGGGGCAGCACGTACAGACTGTCGCCCAGCGGCGTGATGCGGGTTGCTACGTAGCTACTATCGTGGAGCGTAAAGACGTCCCCTAGGTTATAGCGCCGGTCGGGTTCGGTCGAGCCGGGCAGCATAAAAGAGAGCCTGTTATCTCTGTTTGTGTAAACTAGCGCAACCCCAGCATTGATGACGCGAATGGAGTCGGTCGGCCCTCCCATGGGCAATCGGCCAGCCATCAACTCACCTAGCCCTATCATCAGATAGTACTTTTGTTCGAGACGGATGTTATAACGGCCAGCACCAGGGTAAGGGCTAGGGGTAATAAAAAACGGTATGGGGCCCCGAGGCGACGGCACCATCACCCGACAATACTGGCGGGGCTTCACGGCTTTACTGCTGTCATTCTTGAACCACAGCAGCGGGTCGTCGCGAAAGTCGGCGTTGCGGTTCACATCGGCCACGATGCCAATTTGGTCGCCGCGCCGGTTTTGGCCGACGACAAATTGTAGCTCTTCTCGTTTACCAGCGAAGTTTAGGTAGGCAAAACTCTTCACAATGCCTCGCTTAATAGCGCGCGGCGCACGGTCACGGGGCAGCACAGAGTCAATTAGGCCAGTGAAGGTGTCATTATATCCTCTTGAGCTTCGATCCACCTGCTTTTTCAGGGGTATGCCGATAGGCGTTTGAGCCTGGCTGAAGTGACTGAATAGAAACAACCCTAGCCCAACGGCTACGCAGCGGTACATAGTAGCAAGCATACAGATGGCTTTTTGCCAACCAACGCACCGCCCTGGCTAGCTGAGGTAAAACAGAGACACGTACTATGAAGGATAGAAGCGCCTATTTACTATTATTTTACGTGGTATGCTAGGTCGTATTCTGCTACCGACCTAGGTAGGTCGTCACGTACGTTTTGAGGTCGGGGTCGTCGGGGCGCGGCGCCTCGGCGTAGCGCATGATGCCATACTTATCCAGCAGGATATAGCGCGGAATGCTACTCACGGCAAAGCGCTTCAGAAACTGCGCGGACTTTTGGCTGGTGAAGCGGTAGTGCGGCGCCGTTTTAGGCAGGTACTGCGCCGTTGCGCGCTGCCAATCCTGGTGGTCATCGTCAATAGACAGGTAGAGGAAGACCACTTCCTTGTCGTGGTAGTATTGGCGGAGCGCCGCCGAAGCAGGCATTTCCATGATGCAGGGCGCGCACCAACTCGCCCAGAAGTCGAGGTAGATAACCTTGCCGCGGTGCTCGGTTAGCAGCTGAGCCAGGGTAATCTTCTGGCCGTTGGTACTGATGAGCGTGTCGGTGCGGGCAAATTGCTGGTCGGGCATGATCAGGGTTTGCTTGTCCTGATTGGTGAGGCGGCGCACAAAGCGGCTCTCCGGCATCATCCAGGTGCGGTAGTCTTTGAGCAGGTGGGGCTGAGGCCGGTTGATGCTCTTGGCGTAAGTTAATAACCAGAAAGCCGCCCATTCTTTCTGATTGCCTGTATATTGGCGTTTGATCAAAGCGTACTGCGCACCGAACGTGGCGGGTTTGCCTTGGGTTAAAGCTAGGTAGTGCACAAACGCTAAGGCGATGCCCGCTCTGCTTTGAGACACCGCCAGCGGCAACGACTGCACGTAGCGCAGCCGCCGGAATTGGGCCAATACAGAATCTTGGTATGCGGCTGGGAACGTCTTGACCGCGCCCGGCACCTTGTACTTTCGCAGCGAGCTAGGTACGCCGGGTGAGGTGGGGTAATACAGTTCCTGGTAGCTGTTGCCCCGCAGCAAGAAACCCAAGGTTTGCAGGCGTAGCTCGCGGGTAAGCGCCTGCACCACCATCGGGCGCACGCCGGGCGTGGCACGCAATTCGGCCAATAAGCCGTCGGTGCGTTGCCGCTCATCCTGCCACCAGCACATCAGCTCGGGCAGGGTTGGCGGTAGGTTTCCTAGGTGCGATTCATACCACGGATCGAGGCTGATGGGGTTGCGCCAGAGTTGCTCGTAAAACTTCAACTCGGCCGCGTACTTGCCGGAAAAGGAGCAGGTGTTTGTGGCTTTTTCGTACTGAATAGCTACCGCGTCGCCGGGCCAAATGAGCAAAGACGGCTTGGGCTCGGTCACTCGGTCGCTACGATGCGCAATCTGGACGGTTATTTGGTTGAAGGAGTGTTCGTCGAAAACGAGACGGAGCGTGTCGCCGGGCCTCACAGATTTCTCTTTGTGGTGGGCCAGAATATCCGTGTAGTAGAACAGGATTGGCTCTTCCGTAGGGGCGCTCCGATTGATGACAAAGGCTTGTCGGCGCTGGGCTAGGCTGCTGAGCGCTGAAGCCATCAACACCAGCACAACGAGCCCGATTTGGTAGGTAACGCGCATAAGCTACTCCTGTTTAGAAGGTGAAAACTAACGCGGTACCTATACCCCAAGCTACAAAAAAGCTAGGGTACTACCGCCATTGCAGTAGATGCCTAGCTTCCCTGCTTTCCACAGCTAGCCCTAGCTTTTTTATCAATTAGTAGTGCCTAGCGCTTACCAGCGTACCGGTACATCTCGCTGGAAGCCAGCAGGAAAGCGCCCACCCCAAAATTGGAGGTAGAGCTTTTGTCGACTACTTGACCGGGAATGGCTTTCTCGCCGATGGGCTGCACGTAGCCGATAGCACCGTCGGGTTGGAGGGCCGTAGTGGTGAGGTACTGCCAGCCTTTCAGAGCCGTGGGTAGGTACTCGGCCTTATCCAGCACGCCGTTATTGATGCCCCACAGGTAGGCGAAGGTGTTGAAGGCCGTGCCGCTAGTTTCGGGGCCGGGGGCGTGCTGCGGGTCGAGCAGGCTGCGCGTCCAATAGCCCTCGGTTTGTTGGGCTTTTTTGAGGGCGGCGGCCAGGCCGCGGTACTTGGCTAGGTACTCGGCGCGGTGCGAGTCGCTTTGGGGGAGGTCTTGGAGCACTTTGGCTAGGCCGGCAAACACCCATCCATCGCCGCGGGCCCAGAAGTCTTTCTGCCCGTTCGTCGACTTATGCTGCGGGTACACGTACTTGGCGTCGCGATAGTAGAGGCCGGTTTCGGGGTCGTACATGATGCTGTTGGCGTAGCTGAAGTACTCGTGCAGCTTCGTGAGGTACTGCGGGTTGCCGGTTATCTTATGGAGCTTGGTCATTACGGGCATCACCATGTAGAGGCCGTCGGCCCACCACCAATAGTCGTTTTGGTTGGTGCTCATCTCGTACTCCATCACCTCTTTGGCCCGCGCAATGCGCTGTGGCTCTGGCTTTAGGTTGTAGAGGTCAGCGTAGGTTTGAAAGCAGATCTGCCAGTCGCCGAACAGCACGTAATCGTCCTTCTCGCCGTACTTATATTTCCACTCGGCCTTGTCGTCCGATTTGGCGCCTTTCCACTGGTTGTGCTCGGCCCAGGTTTCGGAATACTGGCGGTACTTCTCGTTTTTGGTGACGGCATAGGCCGCCATGTTGCCGGTATGGTAGGCAGCTACATCCCAGAATGCCCGCTGCTGGGGCGCGTTGGTGGCTTGCCAATGGTCGTTTACTTTGGTAATAATAGCCAGTACCTCCTGGGGTTTTGGTTGAGCGGAACCTAGGTTGGTTTTTGAAGTGGTGCAGCCCGCAGCCAGGAAGACGAGAGCCAGAGCGGCATGCAGGAGAGGTTGGATGCTTTTCATAGAATGAGTTAAGGGTATCATCTGTCATGCTGAGCCTGTCGAAGCATCTCTACCGCTTCGTTGCATACTATCTAACGAAGCGGTAGAGATGCTTCGACAGGCTCAGCATGGCCGTCCGTCCGAGGACAGTTTATGAGCATGAAGCTAGGGCTGATACGGCTTGCCTATGACCAGCTTATTGCCTGACATATCAACCTCAAACAGGTGCGGCACGCGGTGGTAGCGGCCCTGTATATCTTGGTGGCTGTGGGCGGCCATCAGCAGCTTGCCGCTCAGGGCGCGGAACAGCATGCCGTGGCCGTAGTTGGGCGGGGTGATGGGGTCTTTCTCTTGCACCCACGGCCCATCGAGGGTACCGCTGGTGGAGTAGGCTACGCCCTGGGTGTACACGTCGTAGATCCAGCTAGTCCAGATCATGCCGAGCCGGCCGGTCTTGGTGCGGAACAGGTAGGGGCCATCGGTTACTTTGTTGGGCTTGTCCTGGCCATTCTTGTCTTTTTCCCGGCTCCAGGGCGAGTCGCTGGCGCGAAACATCAATTTGCTTTCTCCCACCGTACCGCTTAGGTCCGGCTTCAGTGCAATCTTCTCGATGGTCCCGTTCAGGTTCTGTAGCCACTCGTAGCAGTACACGAGGTAGGGTTTGCCGTCCTTATCCACCCACAGCGTGCCGTCGAGGGTTGGTTTGTTGGCGGGCAGGTAGGTCGCATCGCCGTTCGGAACGGGTACGAAGGGGCCATCGGGTTGATTGCTGACCAGCAGGTGGCAGGCCCGGCGCTCAATGGCGTTGCCCTGCACCGTATCAATCTTGACAGCCCGGTTGGTGAACGTGGCGAAGTAGTAGTACTTGCCGTGGTAAGGGTGAATCTCTGCGGCCCAGATCATCGGCTTTGGGCCCATCCAGGAGGCCGGGTCAGGCTGAGCCACCACGTAAGGCCCCGACCAACGCTTCATATCGGGGCTTTTCCAGAGCAGGCCGCCCGTGCCGGTCATGTAGTACTGCTTGGTCTTGGCGTCGGCCAGGATGAACGGGTCACTCAAGCGGATGGAATCTAGCGGTATGTTTTGGCGCACCACCGGTACCCTAGCTTCCTGGGCCCACGCGGCGACGGATAGTAGCTGGCAGCTCAACAGCAGTGCCCAGCCTGTTTTCATCCCTATCATCTTGACTACTTCAGTTAATTAATTGCTTGGTTGAGTCTGTATTCTGCATTCCTGATCTGCGGTGCGGCCGCGACCTAAGGTCAGTAGGAAGCAGCAGCTGCTCGTTACAGCTTCACCGTCAGCTTCTTGCCGGTATACTGCACTTCCTTGGCCGGCGCTTGCTCGTCACCGAGACCCGTGCCGTGCTGCTCATCCACCACGATGACGCGGAAGGTGCGCGTGGCAGGCATTCCGGAGAAAGTACCGCGGCGGTCGGTCAAGGTTAGCTGACGGGCTTTGTCGTTCCAGCGCAGCTCAGTGGTGGCGTAAGCCCCTTTCTCGTAGTTGTAGTTGTCGTTTTCGTCCTCATACAGCGTGAAGCTACCGTCGGCCCCCGGATACACCCGGATTTCCAGCGGCGCCCCGTCCTTCTCGCCTGTGTACTGCTGCTTGGGGCCTAGGGGCAGCACCGAGCCAGCCCGCACGTAAAGCGGCATCACGTCGATAGGTGTTTCGCGCTGCACAGTTTGCCCGCCCGTATGGCGGCGACCGGTCCAGAAATCCACCCAGCTTGTGCCAGCCGGCAAGTACACCTCCGTCGATTCGGTTTGGGTGAAGTTGGCCGGTACGGGGTTGTTCTTGTCGGGGCGGGTTACGTACTGCGGTTCCGTGACCGGGCGTACCAGAAAGGCCGGCCCAAACATATACTCGCTACCTAGGTCCGTCACCTTAGGGTCTTGGGGGAAGTCCATTGGCAGAGCGCGCATGAGCGTGCCGGCGCGGCTGGTCACGCCCCACATGTTCGAGTAGAGGTAGGGCAGCAGACGGTAGCGCAGGTGAATATACTTCTCCTGCGAGTCGAACGCCCAAGTGCCTCGCTCGCCAAACTGGTAGATTTCACGGGGCGTAAATTCGCCGTGGCTGCGCATCATGGGCGTGAGGGCGGCAAACTGCTGCCAGCGCGTGAAGAGCTCCTGGAAAGCCGGGTCTTTCACACCCTTGGGGTATTCGCCGGAGGGGAAAAAGCCGCCAATGTCGCAGTTCCAGTACGGCAGACCGGCCAGACCTAGGTTGAGGGCGGCCGGAATCTGCTTGGCCAGCACGTCCCAGCGCGACTGCACGTCGCCCGACCACACCATGGTGGCGTTGCGCTGCTGCCCGGCAAAGCCCGAGCGGGTCAGGATGAACACGCGCTTGTCCTGGGTTTCCTTGCGCTGGTGCTCGTACACGCCCGTGGTGCTCATGAGCGGGTACGCGTTGCGCACCTTGCGGAAGCTGCCCAGGGCCGTTTCGTTGTCGTCGTCGGTGTCGAAAGGCTGGAGCTGGTCAGGCTCGGTGGCGTCGAGCCACCAGCCGTCCATGCCTAGCTTAAAGATATTCTTGCTCAGGTAGCTCCAGTAAATATCGCGGGCCGCCGGGTCAAAGGCGTCGTACACCTTCACGTGCGGTGTGCGGGGCCAGGTGATGAAGTCAAAGAGCATGTCTTTGCTGGCAAACTCCTGGTAGGCCTTGGTTTTTTGCCCGAAGGAAGGCCACACCGAAATGATTTGGTGGGCGTGCAGCTGGTGCACTTGGTTCACCATGCCCTGCGGATCGGGGAAGCGCGGGTTGCCAAACTCGGTGGAGTTCCAGTAGTCGTTGTTCTCGCCCCAGTACTGCCAGTCCTGCACAATGCCGTCGAGCGGGATGCCCAGGCTACGGTACTTTTTTACCACTTCCAGCAGCTCATCCTGACTCCGGTAGCGCTCCTTGCTCTGCCAAAAACCGAGGGTCCAGCGCGGAAACATGGGCGCCTGACCAGTCAGCTGGCGGTAGCGGGCCACCACGCCGTCGGCCGTGCCCTGCCCATTAAGCACGTAGTAATCAATGCACTCCCCAATTTCCGAATCAAAGCTAGCCCCGCTGATCCCGTCCTCGAAGCGAGTGGTCGAGTAGTTGTCCCAGAACACGCCGTAGCCCCGCCCCGAGTGTAGCACGGGCAAGGCAATAGCTAGGTTGTTCTGCTTGAGTGTCACCTTCTGGCCGCGGTAGTTGAGGTGCCCATCTTGGTGCTGACCTAGGCCGTATACAGCTTCGCCCGACGCTAACTGAAAGCGCTGCCGCACCCGGTAAGTGGGCTGCTCCCGGTCGAGCTTGGGCGCGAAGCGGGCGCCGTAGGTTTGCTCGCTCACCAGAGGTTTGCCCTTCGCTGTTAGGAAACGCACTTGCCCGGTTTTGGCGTCTACCAGCGCCTGGGTGCTGGCGCTGCTCACCGTTAGTAAGCCGTTCTTCTCGCTGTATTTCAGCTTGCTGGGCGTGGGCGCCTGTAGCACCACCAAGCTCTTTTTGCTATCCTCCTTGCCCTTCGGATACTTGAGCACCCGCACGATATCAGGCGAGTAAAACTGCACTTGCACCGTCAGCGAATCGGTCGTGAGGCGCAGGCCATCAGGCGTTTTTTGGAATTGTTGGGCCTGCGCTCCGATCGACAAGCCGAGGCTTGCCAGGCAGATTACTTTAGAAATAGCCATAAGGGTGGGGGTTGAAGTTCTCGACCTAGGTTCTGCGGTGAGGCAGCTCTTTGGCGTCAAAGGAGTAGATAAAGCTAGGTTCTGCGAAGCCGGAGAAGCGCTCCGGCTTCGCAGAACCTAGGTCGGCGTTTTGGGGCGTGCTTACTTTTTCACCGGCTGAATACCGGCGTGCGTAGGCGTCACGGGTTTGAGGCTGCCGTCGGCGTTGAACTCCAGCTTGTCGATGCACACTTCGCGGTGGAAGCCCGCGTCGCCGCCCATCTTGATGCCCTGAGGGTAGGTGAAACGGTGATACACGATGTACCACTCGTCGCGGCCCGGCACCTGAACGACGGAGTTGTGGCCGGTGCCGTAGATGCCCACGGTGGGGTCTTTGGCAATAACCGAGTTGTTGGCCGGTACCGTAATCTTGCCCAGCGGCGTATCGGAGGTGCCGTAGCGCACCTGGTAGTTGGGGCTGCGCGTATCGTCCTCGCTCCACAGGAAGTAGTACTTGCCGTTGCGGAAAAAGACGTAGGCGCCCTCGCGGAAAGTTTTGTCGGGGGTCATCACCTGGGTGGTGCCGGGCTTGAGGCTCACCAGGTCGTCATTCAACTCGGCCCCGGCCATGTAGCCGTTGCCCCAGTACAGGTAGAGCTTGCCGGTTTGGGGGTCGCGGAATGCGGCGGGGTCAATCTGCTGCCCGCCTTTCACGCCCTCGGGCCGCTGATCGAGCAGGGGCTTGCCTGAGTCCACAAAAGGGCCAGTCGGATTGTCGGATAGCGCTACCCCAATCTTAGCGCCTGCGCAGAAGTAGTAGGCGTACTTGTATCCGCTAGCCGTCTTTTGCTCAATCATCGTTGGAGCCCAGGCCCGGGTTTTCTCCCAGCTCACGTTTTTCGGCAAATCCAGAATTACGCCCTCGTCTTTCCAGTTCACCAAATCCGGCGACGAAAACGCCTTGAAGTAGGTGCCCGACCAGCCATTGAAGCCGTCGCTGGTCGGGTAGAGGTAAAACTTGCCCATCTTCTGCGAATACAGAATGTCTGGGTCGGCGTAGTAGCCGGCCAGTGCGGGGTTGTGGGTTTCGGTCACGCTCACTTGGTAGTTGCGCTTGGCGGCGCCCTGACCGACGGTGTACGTCACGGGACCCTTGGCGAAGTTCTGGGGGCCACTGGGTGTTACAGGCAGAGCTGGGTTTTTAATTTGAAGGTCAAAGGATTGCAGGCTGGTTCCCGGCATAGCTAGGAAGGCCACCTTACCCGCCGCGCTATCGACCGAGGTGTTGAGCTTTTTGATGGCCGGGTTCGTGGCTGTCATCAGCACATCGGAAGGCGTTAGCCAGCGCGTGGCCAGCCGGGTCGCTTCCGCCGCCGTGATTGGCATCACGGTACCGTGGCGCGGGTGGAAGTTCATGCTGATATCGTCGTCGACGACCGTGAAGTTCTGCAAGTCGCGGGTGCGGGTGAACTGGTACTTGCCGCTGGTGTACATGTCGTACATCAGGATGTAGTCGTCGGAGTTGTTGAGCTTGAAGGTGCCGGCGCCTTCCACGGGGTTGGGCGTTTGCTGCACGTACTTGTCGCGCAGCACGTAGCCCTCAGTCAGCTTGTCCGATACGGCGATTTTGATGCCGTTGCCCTGGCCTTCCGTCTTGAAAAACAGATAGAACTTGCCATCCTTGGCCACGATGTCACCGTCGATGCACGAGCCGTTGGTGGGGCTGAAAAACAGCTGCTTGGGCTCGCCTTCTAGGTCCGTGAAGTCTTTGTTGGCGTAGGCATAATAGATCTTGTCGGGGTCGGAGCCGTGTTGCAAGGAGAAGTACACCAGGTACTTCTTGGCCTTGGCATCATAAATCGTCTGCGGCGCCCACACCCGCTTCAGGTTCTCTTGGCCAGCGTAACGCTTCTGAAAGTTGATCTTGCTGGAAGTCCATTTAATCAGGTCGTTGGACTTGAGCAGCACCATGCCGCGGTTGGAGCTCCAGCCCTTGGCCGATATCATGTCGGTGGCCACCATGTAGAACGTCTTGCCGTCCTGGCCGCGCAAGATGTGGGGGTCGCGCACGCCGCCGGTTTCGCTAATAGCCGCCGAGCTAACCACCGGCCGGTTGCTATTCAGGGCCGTGTAGTGGTAGCCGTCGGGACTCAGCGCAAAGCGGATGGCTTCCTCCTTGATGTCGTTGCCGGTGAAGTACGCGAACAAATAAGCGCTGGTCTTCGGCGGATTGGCTCCGACTACAGGCGTGGTCAAGCCCACGGCCACGAGTAAAGCTAGGAGCAGGTAGAAAGAACGTGTCATTGGGTGGGTAGAGTGATAAGGCTAGGTTGCAGAAGACGTAAGTACCATTCTGCAAGCGGAAAAACAATTAGGGGTGTCCCAGTGTAGTAGGGAGCATGCAAACCGCGTACGCGGCACCGATGCTAGCCCGGCAAGTTCCCACTCCCGTCGAGCTAGCTTGTCAGCAACCCTTCTGTTTCCCAGCGTGCAGACCGCACTCCCCTAAAGTATCGGTCTAGTCGCGAAGGCTGCTGTCGGTGCCGCGCTTTTCGCAGCTTGTTGAGGCAAGCGCTTGTTACTGTTTGAATTGCACTGTCTTCTTGCCGCCATCGGCGAAGTCGATCTGCACGGTGTTGTTTGGGGCGGAATAGGTGAATTTCTTCACCGGTACGAGTTCATTATCCGTCCATTTCTGGCCGGCTTTCTTCCAGAGCATGAGCGTGGCGTAGATGGGCGGCTTGCCATCGGCCACCATAGCCGTGGCATCGAGCACGGTGCTGTTGTTGCTGACGGGATGTAGCCCCTGCGCCGCCACGGTTTCTACTTTCTCCCAGCCGCTGAGCGGTACCAAGGCTAGCTCGTAAGCACCGTTGCTGATGAGGTGAACCTGGCGGCCGCGCACCTTGCGCGTTTCGTGCTTAATGGGTTGATTGCCAAGCTGCGGCAAGGCGTAATGACCTAGGCGCGTGGCGGTGCCCACGGTGCCGGTGTACTTATCCACGCGCAGAATGCCGTTGGGCAGCGGCACGTCGGCTAGGCTCAGACGGATGTTTTTGTCGGTTTCCAGTTCCGCGTCGCGGTAGTACACGCCGTCCTCGAAGCGCTTGAAGGTGAAAAGGCGCAGGGCTTCCCACTCATTTTTCGCGTTACGGAACACGTAGTTCATGGCAACCTCGCCGTTGGGGCCATCGGCTTGCCACGGAAAAGCGCTGTTGTAGCTCAGGCGGTTATAGTTTTCGCTGCCCCGGAATGGCTCACCCGCTCCGATGATGGGCACGTGGCACCACGCCCGGATTTCGGCTGCGCCGATGTTGGGGTAATCGGTGAGCAAGATGTTGGAGCCCGGCTCATACTTGTTGAACACGGTGCCGGGGGCTAGCTCCTTGGTAGCCCAGGCGCCTTCGTTTTCGGTAGCCGTCCAGAACGGGCTATTGGCCGGAACCAGCAACCCTAGAAAAGCCTTGGCGAGCCAGAACACGCTGCCTCGGCAGCTGTACGACTGCACCGCGGGGTCAAAGGGGCCGTAGAAACCTAGGGTTGGGATGTTATCCTGCAAGAAGTCAGGGTTTTGCAAGAATTGGAGCATGGCACCCGAGGCAATGCGCCGCATCCAGCCGAAGTTGGTGCCCGGCTCGGGGTTCAGGCCCATCAGCGGGAACGGCACCACGGCCGCAAACCGGTACGCAATGCTGCGCCCCCACATAATCATGCTGCCGTCGCGCCCGAACATATAGGGGTAGTTGTCCTTGAGCGGGGCAAAGTTGGCGGTAAGCTGCTGGGCCACTTGCGGATAATGCTCGCGGCCGTAGTACTCCGTCCAGAGGCGGCCGTACATCTCGAAGGCCCACATGCTGTAGTAGTCGTAGGCGGGGCCGTCGTGGTACCAGCCTTCGCCGCGGTAGTGGGTCAGTTGCTTTTGCAGGTATTCCTCCATCAGCTTCTCATTCACCTGGTAGCCCCGGCTCTTGAAGAAGCTCAGAATGAAGATGTTGAAGTAGCGCCAGTTCTGCGGCACCGTGGGGCCGTCGCCGTAGCTGAGCATGGTGGCTGCCAGGGTTTTCTTGGTGGCTTCAGGCAGCGGGTCCCACAGGATTTCGGGCGCCGCGAACAGCGCCACCGACAAGCCCCCAAACTCCACTAGGTTCTGGCTAGGTCCGCCGTTGGCGGCGCGGGGCTTGATGTAGGTGTCGCTGCTGGGGTCCACCAGCCGACCTAGCTGATGGCGGTAGTAGTCGGCCACCTTGATGCCGTTGAGCGTGAGTCCTGGGTTTTCCTTCAGCAGCGGCGCGGCCATGAATAGCGTGCGGCACAGGCCCTCTAGCTTTTCCGTTGGCACCTGGCCTTCGTTGCGCGGGTAGCTCTTGCCGGGCTGCTTCGGAAACTGCATCGGGTCGTCGAGCTTGTGGATGTAGCTGAACGCTCCGCTGAGCAGGTACTGCGCCGCGTCTTGCCAGTGCTTGCGCGTCATACCCGTGTAGGGGCTGAGTTGCTTGTCGGGCTGGTCGAGCTTGAAGGGTGGTAGCTGCGTGGCTGGCCGCGCTACGTTGGTGTTGAAGGTGAGAGCAGGCGTGGGCGTTTGGCCATGACCTAGGTTGCTGCTTAACAGCAAAGCACTTAGTAGCGTACTGCCAACAACCCCGCCCACGCCAGGGCACCTCATTCGGGCACCTTGGTGGGCAAAGTTGCTTGCAGCAGTACGGAGAAGGGTGGGAATTGGCACGGGAAAGATTTGATCAAAAAGGAATGTTCTGGCGGGGCGCCTCACCCCCGGCCCCCTCTCCGAAAAGGAGAGGGGGAGCCATTCGTTTGAAGTGCTGAGTGCGAAGGGTTAAATGTTGAATTAGGAACGTGACTTAAAACTCAGCATTCAACGTTTCCAATTTCTTGCGTTCGGCTCCCCCCTCTCCTTTTCGGAGAGGGAGCGGGGGTGAGGCGCCCCACCTGCGCAATCAGCTATTAGTTCGTGCGGCGGGCTTCGCCGTCGGCTTTCACCACGCTCAGAATCGGCTTGTCGAGGCCAGCTAGCTTGTCTTGCTCGGGCTTCAGAAGCTCTAGCACGGCTACTTCGTTTTGGCCTTTTTTCAACCATTCGGCGGGTACGTAGAGCGTCTGTTGAGGGCCCACTTCCCAGTAGCGACCTAGGTTGTGGCCGTTGATCCACACCACGCCTTTGCCCCAAGTGCTCATATCGAAGTAGGTATCAGCGGGTTTGTCGAGGGTGAAGGTGCCGCGGCGCACGACCGGGGCGTTGCTGCCGGCGGCAACCTTGGCCGTGGAGGCTTTGATTTTGGAAATGTCATCGAAAGGCAGGCGGAAGTGCTGCCAATTGGTGACCTCCGTGCCGGCAAACGTCACCTGCTCGGTGATGCCCTTGCGGTTTTGGGTTAGGAAAGGGCCGAAGTTCAGGCGACCTAGGTTCTCCACCAGAATATCGAGCGTCACGGTACCTTTGGGCAAGGTCAGCTCGGTTTGATCTTCGTTCTTGCGGCGGTCGAGCACGGCCACGCGCTGCCCGTTCACCATCACTACGGCGTAGTCGCGTAGGTCCTTGAGCTGCAACGTGCCTTTGCGACCCCCGGCGAGGGTGGTACGGTAGAGCACAAAGCCGTAGTCTTGGTTCAGGTCTTCAAACGTCTGAGGTTTAGCGCTTACCACGGCTTTGGGCAGCATGCTAGCTAGGCTCGTGGTCTGCGTCAGTGTAATGCTGGGGATGCGCGTGGTGGGTTTGGCGGCGGGCACGGCGGGCAGCTTGGTACCCGCCGGTAGGTGCTTCTCGATTACCTGGCGGAAAGCCATGAACTTCGGCGTGGGGTTGCCGGCCTCGTCCAGGGGCGCGTCGTAGTCGTAGCTGCTGATCTGGGGCTCAAACTTGGTGTCGCCGCCCTTGTAGTTGGCTCCGTTCATGAAGCCGCGGGTGGTGCCCCCGTGGAACATGTACATATTAATAGAGATACCAGCCGCCAGTACCGAATCGAGGCGGGGCGTGTACTTCTCAGCGGGCACCGTGTGGTGCGGCGTGCCCCACCAGTCGAACCAAGCGGGGTACCACTCGGCGATGTAGAAGGGGCCTTTGCCGCCGTGGTAGGTGCGCACCAGCTGCTTCACCTTGCGCGGATCGTCCCAGCCATTCACGGCCGGCAAGAGGCCTTCTAAGTGGCCCTCTTTCACCTTCTCGCCGGGGTCGCAGGTGTAGAGCAGGCCGTCGAAGCCGGCATCCTGGAACATCTTGCGGTTGAGGGCTAGGTAGTTCTTATCGTCGGAGTAGAAGCCGTACTCGTTTTCCACCTGCACCATCAGCACGGGGCCGCCGTGGTTTACCTGCAAAGGCGCGAGTTGCTTGGCTACTTCCTTCAGGTACCGACCGTACGCAGCTAGGTACTTCGGGTCCATACTTCTGACTTTGAGATCTTTGTCTTTCTGAAGCCAGTAGGGGTAGCCGCCAAATTCCCATTCGGCGCACACGTAAGGACTAGGCCGAATAATTACCCACAGGCCTTCCTCCTGGGCAATTTTCACGAAGGCGGTAATGTCGTTATTGCCCGTGAAGTTGTACTGGCCCGGCTGGGGCTCGTGTACGTTCCAGAACACGTAAGTTCCTATCGTGTTCAAGCCCATGGCCTTAGCGGCCTTCATGCGCGCCCGCCACGCCTCTCGCGGAATGCGTGGGTAGTGCAACTCACCCGAAATCATCTGGAACGGCTTGCCGTCGAGCAGGAAGTTTTCGTCACCCAGGGTGAAGGTGTGCTTCGCGGTGGAAGTTTTGGTTTGTGCCAGGGCGTTGGGGCCCGTCGTCAGGCTTAGGCCACTCAGCAGCAGCACCCCTACTAAATTTCTGTATATCACGGCCTAAGGTCGTTGGGTGGGTTACTTACTGGATAATTGGCTGAGCTATTTAGCCGCCATTTGGTTGAAAAAACCTAGGTCCCACTGGGGCACCCAATCAATGGTTGGCTGGCCCGCCTTAAACTGCACGGGCAACCACAGGTGGCGGCTGTCCTTGAGGTCTTTGGGGTTCCAGCGGTCGGCCATAAAGATAAAGGCGTCCTTTTTACCCGGCACCGGCAGTACGTAGGTCGACTGCCCGTCGAAGGTGAGTTTGGCGTTGGGGCCGGACATGGGGTCGCCCACTAGCTGCCAGGGGCCGAAGGGCGAGCTAGCTACATGGAGCGAAGCTTGGTTGGGCGCCCAGCCAGTGCAGCCGCTCGTGATGAGGTAGTACTTGCCGTCCTTTTTGAACAGCGCCGGTGCCTCGCGGTGCCTGCTGAACAGCATGCTGTCCTGGGTAGTCGGCGTGAGGTAGTCGTCGTTGAGGCGAGCCAGGCGCAGGTCGTAGTTTTCCTTGGAAGAGTAGATGTGGTAAGCGGTGCCATCGTCGTCCACGTACAGGCCCATGTCGCGCGACATGTTGCCGTTGGGGCGGAAGCTGCTCACGTACTTGAACGGGCCCGTGGGCTTGTCGGCCACGGCCACGCCGGCGCGAGCGGCTTTGTAGCCCTGGCCTTTCAGCTCCAAGTGAAACCACATCACGTACTTGCCAGTCTTCTTGTTGTAGATCACCTTGGGGCGCTCCATGAGGCAACCCACAGCAATGTCGTGCGCTGGGTCGGAGCTCGGGGTGAGGGCCACGCCTTCGTACTTCCAGTTGTAGAGGTCTTTCGACGAGTACACGTTCACGCCTTCTTCCTGGTGCTGGGCGCGCTTCTCGCCGTACCAATAGTAGATTTTGCCCACCAGCAAAATGCCGCCGCCGTGGGCGTTAATCACGTTGCCGTCGGTGTCGTACCACAGCTCGCCGGGGCGGAAGCTGGTGTTCTTCTCCGCTTTCGGCGCACGCGGCTTCGCTAGGTTCTTAGCAGGACCGTCGGCGTACGAAGTGCTTTGGATAGCTAGGGCACCAAGCGCCAGCAGCGTTAAGGATAATTTTCGCATGGTCATAGCAACTCACCTAGAATGGTTAAAAATCAGCTGGTTGTGGTAGCCCAGCCCCTCACGAAGACCAGAGCTACCACACTCGTTGCGCCAGCATCCCACCTCTGACGAACGATTCTCAGCTTTTGTCGAGTGACTGAGTGAGGTCGTTCGCAAATCACTCAGTCACTCGACGAAGTCACTCTTTACCAACCTGGATTCTGACGGAAGGCGGGGATTTTGCGGATCTCGCCGTCCGGGATAGGGAGCAGGTACATTTCGGGGCGGAAGTTGTGGCGGCGGATCGTGGGCACGATGTTATAAGACGTAGGCGCGGCCGTGGGGCTGCTCTGCACAATGCGCATACGCAGGTTATAAGCGTTGCTGATCACCATGGCCGTCTTCCAGCGGCGGATGTCGTGCCAGCGGTGATCTTCGGCCGAAAGCTCCACGCGCCGCTCGGTGCGGATCAGCTCGCGCATCTGGGCCACCGAAATACCGGGTGCAATGCCGTAGCGGCCATCAGCCCCGGCGTCTATGCCGGCGCGGCGGCGCAACTCTACAATCTTGGGTACAGCTAGCTCGGGCTGACCGGTTTCGTTGATGGCTTCGGCGTAGTTCAGCAGAATCTCGGCGTAGCGCATCAGGCTCCAGCCGCGGGCCGTGATGCCAGGGCTGTTGTTGGCGATGTTGGGGTCGAGCATCTTACGGAAGTAGTAGCCAGTCGTCGAGTTACCGACGTTGAAGCCGTCGGACGGCGCGCCCTCGTACGTCCAGACGGGTTGCAGGGAGTTCGAGGAGTTGAGCTGAAACCTAGCTCCGTTGTAGATGATGCTGTTGTAGAAGCGCGGCTCGCGGTTGGCGTACGGGTTCTTGGGGTCGTAGCCTGACGTCGGATCTGTAATGGCCTTGCCATTCTTCATCGGGAAGGCATCCACCAGGTTTTGCGTGGGCATGAAATAGGCTGCGCCGCCGCGGGTGGAAGGCAGGAACACAAACTCTAGGTCCTTGTTGGCGGTGCTGTTGTTCACGCGGTTCACAAAGAAGATGTACTCGGGGTTCACCCGCTGCAAGAACATCGACACGAAGCCGTTGCCGGGCGCGGTCGTATTGTCCACCACCAAAGAGTAGTAGCCAGAATTGATAACAGCCTGAGCAGCATCGGCGGCGGCCTGCCAGCGGCTCACGCTGTAGGCGGGGTAGCTCACCAGCGCGGCTAGGCTAGGGTCGGTCGTTTCGGCACCGCCGTTGAAGAGGGGGCTGGCGGCTTCGAGCAGAATGCGGCTCTTCATGGCCAGGCAGGCACCGCGCGTAATGCGGCCGTAGTCGGCGGCCGGGTACTCGTCGCGGGTAGGCAGCTGGGTCGCAATTTCGTCGAGCTCCTGGGTCAGGTACGTTACGCACTCGGCGTAGGAGGTGCGGGGCTGGTCAATCACATCCTCGATGCCGTACACTTTGTCGCCGATGATGGGAATGCCGCCGAAACACACCAACAGGTTTTCGTAGTACCACACTCGCAGAAAGCGCGCCTCGGCGGCCATGCGGTTTTGCATTTTCTTCGAAAGCGGCGTGGTCGGCAGCTTGGCTAGCAGCAGGTTCACCCGGCGAATGTTGGCCCAGGGTAGTTCCCAGAAGTCGTTGCTAGGTAAGTTCAAGGGGCTGAGCGTGCCGCTGTACAGGATCACGGCCGACTGCGGGGCGCCCGAGAAGCTGTACTCGGCGTCGTCGGTGGCGTGCTCGGCCGTGCCGTGCGACGACCAGCGCTGCTTGTTGAAGCTGAAGCCGATGTCGCTGTAGATGCGGCTCAGGAAGGCCACGGTCCGGACGCTGTCGGTGAAGACGGTTTCCTCAACCAAGCCGCTGGTTTTAGGCTCCAGAAAGTCGTCTTGCTTACAAGCCGACAGGGCCGCCGTGCCTAGCAGGAAGAAAAGGAGTAACTTTTTCATATCGTCAGGGAAGGAATTAGAAGGTAACGCTCAGGCCTAGGTTTATCAGTCGCTGCGGCGGGTAGTTGACGCGCGAAGCATTGAGCGCGATTTCGGGGTCGAAATCGTAGAGTTTGTCGATGGCCGACCACGTTAGCAGGTTGGTGCCGTTGGCATATACGCGGGCCGACGGGATGCCTACTTTGCGGAGCAAGTTGCTGGGAATGTCGTAGTTGATCTGCGCCGTTTTGAGGCGGACGAAGTTGCCCGAAATCTGCCAGAACGTGGACCGGTTCGAGGGGTCGCTGATGCCGCCCAGCAGCGTCATGCGGGGGTAGCGGGCGTCGTCGCCTAGCTCGGGCGTCCAGGCCTTGGTGTGCACTTCGGTTAGGTTGGCGCCGAAGGCCTTGATAGCTTCGGCCGCCGCGGCCACGTTGAAGTTGCGGGAGCCCTGAAGCAAGGCGCTGACGCTAAAGCCTTTGTAGCGCACCCCGAGGTTGAGGCCGAAGGTAGTGTTGGGCAAGCTCGGGAAACCCGTTACTTTCTGGTCGAAGGCGTCGATGCGGCCGTCGCCGTTCAGGTCCTTGTACTTCAGGTCGCCGGGCAGGGCGCCGGTCGCGGGCTTCGGTACGTTCGAGTCGGCGACGTCGGCTTGGTTGTAGAAGCCATCGAAAATGTACACGCGCTGCTGCCCGATGCTATTGCCGGTGTAGTTTTGGTAAGCGTACTGGTTGTTAGGCTCATCCTGAAACAAGATGGTGTTCTTGGCAAACGAGTACTGCCCCCGAACCGAGTAGGAGAAGTTGCGCGAAGTCGGGCTCTGGTAACCCAGGTCGATTTCGAAGCCGCGGTTGCGCACCCGACCTAGGTTCACCGGTGGCAAGCCTTGGCCGAAGATACTCGACACCGTGCCGCGCACGGTCAGGATGTCGAAGCGCTCGTTGCGGAAGTAGTCGAAGGAGCCCGAAAGCGCGTTCTTCACCAGCCGGTAGTCCAGACCTAGGTTTAGCTTCTTCTCCTTCTCCCAGGTTACATTGTTGTTGGCTAGGGTGCCTTCCGCAACACCATTATACGTGGTGCTGGTGGTGCCGAAGTTGGCACCGCTGCTGGCGCTGTAGTTCTGCTGGTAGTAATAGCTGAAGTCCCGACCTAGGGCGTCGTTGCCGACCAGGCCATAGGAGCCACGCACCTTCAGCATATCCACCACGGGCAGGGCATTATGGAAGAAGGATTCTTCGGCAATGTTCCAGCCCACCGATACGGCCGGGAACAGTCCGTAGCGATTTTTGGAGCTGAAACGGTCGGAGCCGTTGTAGCCCGCGTTGATTTCGAACAAGTAGCGCGCGTCGTAGTCGTAGCCCATGCGCAGCGAGTAGCCCAGGAAGTTGGCCGGGATAAAGTTGTAGAGGCCGCCAACACCCGCCGACACCGAGTTGCGGTTATAAAGCAGCAAGCCTGAGGCGTGGTGCTTGCCAAAGGTGCGGTCGTAGTTAATGAGGCCCTGCACGTTAACCGTGCGCGAGGTGCTCCGGCCGTTGTAGCCCAGGAAGAAGCGGCGTGTCCGGAACAGGTTGGGGTCGCGGGGCTGGTAGGTATCGGTGGCGGGGTCGTAGATAAACGACGGGAAGGCGTCGCGCGTGGTGCTGCGCGTGTAGTAGTAGTTGCTGGTGTAGGCCACGCGCCCCGTCACCGACAGGCCCTGCAAGCCCTTGCTGAATACCCCTAGGTCTTGCTTCAGCGACAACACCGAGTTGATGTTATTTTCGTTGTTGCGGTCGTAGCCGTAGTTGGTTAGGCGGCCTACTACGTTGTTGTTGTTGTAGTTGGAGCCAACCACGTCGCGCTGCCAGATGCTGTAGCCGTAGGAGCCATCGGGGTTGTAGATGGGGTACGCAAATGGCGCTAATGTCAGGAAGCTGCTGTAGTCGAAGAACACGTCGTTGTAGCTGAAGGGGCTACCCACGGAGGGCGTATTCACCTGCGCAAAGTTGCCGTAGAGGTCAATGCGCATATCCAGGCCGCGGGCCACGTTGATGTCGAGGTTCGAGCGGTAATTGGTGCGGCGATGGTAGTAGTTATTGTTCACGCCTTGGCCGTCGCCGAAGTCCTTGAGCATCCCGTTCTGGAACAGGTAGCCGCCCGAGATGAAGTACTTCACGCGCTCCGAGCCGCCCTGAATGTCGAGGTTAGCGCGATACTGCTGACTGAAATTCTTGAACAGCACCTTGCGCCAATCTACATTGGGGTGGCCGTAAGGGTCCGAGCCATCCTTGAACTTCTGTAAATCGTCGTCGGTGAAGCGGGGCTTGAACGTGGGCGAGGGGCTAGCCGCGTTGTCGTTGATTTGGGCTTGGTTGTAAAGCGAGGCCGTTTGGTAGGCGTCGAGGTAGTGCGTGATTTTGGTTGGCTGGCTCAAGCTGCCTTCCACACGGGCCGAAATCTGGGGCGGACCGTTCTTGCCGCGGCGGGTCGTCACGACGACTACGCCGTTGGCGCCCCGCACCCCGTAGATGGCCGTGGTGGCGGCGTCTTTCAGGATGGAAAGGCTCTCAATTTCGTTGGGGTCGAGGCGCTGGAACTGGTCGTAGCTGTACTGGATGTCGTCGACGATGATCAGCGGCTGGCTGTTGCCGTTGTAGCTGCTGATGCCGCGAATAAAGAAGTTGGCGCCGTCGGCACCCGGCCGGCCCGAGGGCTGCTGAGCGAAAAAGCCCGGCAGGCGCCCCACCAGCGAGTTCTGCAAGCTAGCCGAGGGGTTTTCCCGAATAGCAACGCCCGACACCTGGCTCACCGACCCGGTTTGGGTGATTTTCCGCTGTTCGCCGAAGCCCACTACGGTTACCTCATTCAGGGTTTGCTCCGACGATTCGAGCGTCACGTTCACCACGGGGCGAGTACCTACTTGTACTTCGCTTAGCTTGTAGCTCACGGAGCGAAAAACCAGCACCCCATTCTTGCCTTTGAGCGTGAGGCGGTACTTGCCCTCGGCGTCGGTGGCAATACCGTTGCTCATCAGGTCTTTCTCGTACACCGACACGCCCGGCACGGGGCCTTGGGCGTCGCGCACCACACCCTGCACCACCCGCGCCTGCCCGTGGGCTAGCTGACCGACTAGGCTGAGAGTCAGCACCAAAAGGAGTAAAATATGTTTCATATGAAGTCAGGGATGATTAGTTGATAGCTGTTGGCTTGTGGCTCTCCGCTACTGAAAGCCGGGAGCTGCGACCAAAGAGCTAGGCTATTACCAGCCAGGGTTTTGCGTGAGGTTCGTGTTCTTGGTGACTTCGTCGTAGGGCAGCGGCATGTAATAGAGCCGGGCCTGGAAGACCAGCGTGCTCACCTGCGGATAAGTGTAGGCGAAGGTGTAAGGCGTGGCAGCGCTGCGCACGATGCGCACTCCGTACATAGGACCGTTCAGCGCCGTTTCGGCGATTTTCCAGCGGCGTACATCCCAGAAGCGGTGCTCCTCAAACCCTAGCTCGATGCGGCGCTCGTTGCGGATCAGGTCGCGGGCGGCTGCCTGGCCGATGCCTACTGGAATGCCGTAGCGGTTGCCGGTGCCCGCCGTGATGCCCGCCCGCTGCCGGATGCTGATCAGGCGCGTCATAGCTTCTTCGGTGCGACCTAGCTCGTTGAGCGCTTCGGCCGCGTTCAACAGGGTTTCGGCGTAGCGAAACAGCGGGAAGTTGTGGCTCTGGTTGGCGTAAGAAGTGCCGCTGGAGTACTCATACAAGAACTTGCGCATGTAGTAGCCGGTGCGGGTTTGCACGGCGCTGCCGCCCGGCCGGTCGCGGCCGCCGTCGAACGTCTCGACGGTGCGCGACAGCCACTGCCGCCCGTTGAAGAACACCGAAGCCGCCAAGCGCGGGTCGCGGTTCACATAGGGGTTCTGCGGGTTATAATTTGAGCCGGTGGCCGTAATAGCTACCCCCGTATTCATCGGGAAGGCATCCACGAAGTTCTGGCTCGGGCTGGTTACGCCCTGGCTAGCTGCCGGCGACGTGTAGCCGATGGGCGCATTGTAACTCTCTAAAAGCGAGTTGTTAGCAGACTGCTTGGCCAGGATAATCTCGTTGTTCTTCTTCACCGAGAACACGCTGGCGTACGCCGAGGTAGAAGGTGCCGTCGTGGCCGTGAGTAAGCTGTACGTACCGAGGCTGATGAGCTCCTGCGCGGCGTTGAGGGCGAGTTGCCAGCGGTTGGCGTCGTAGCTCGGGTAACCTTGCAGCACGCCGGCGCCGTTCACACCCCCACCATTGAAGAGGGGACTAGCGGCGTACAGCAACACTCTACCCTTGAGCGCAATAGCTGCGCCTTGTGGCACGTGCCCCCAGTCCGCATCCGGAATAGCGCTTGCCGGGCGCAAATCACCTTTGATGGCGTCGCACTCCGAGACGATGTAGTTCACGGATTCCTCGTAGGTATTGCGCGGCAACGACAGGTTGTCGTCGAGGGTGAAAAGCTTGTCGCCGATCAGCGGGATGCCGCCGTAGCGCTTCAGCAGCTCGAAGTACAGCATGGCCCGCACGAAGCGAGCTTCGGCTTTCCAATACACCAGCGTGGCAGCCGTAGCCGGCACCCGGTCGATGTTGGCCAGGAAGATGTTCACCCGCCGGATGCCGGCGTAGCTGTTGCCCCAGTAAGGGTCGGGGTTGTTTACGGTGCTGATAGCGCCGTTGGTGTAATATTCCACCGGCCGGCCAATGCGCGAAGGCAGCGCGTCGCCGTCGCCGGCCCCTAGCACGTCGCCGGGGTCAAAGCCAATCCGGTTAAAGCCGTTGGGGAGGTAGTTGTAGAGGTCGTTGAGGTACCAGCCCGCGAGCGTGGCGTTGCGGTCGGCGTCATCCCACATCAGCTCGTCGCGGATGAGGTAGCGCGGTTCGGTTTCGGGGTCCTTGCAGGCGTTGAGGCCTAGGGCCAACAGCAAGGCTGCGGCCGGAAAAAGCAACTTCGATTTCATGTGCGTGAGCGACGGAAGAGGGTTACAGCTTGACGTTGAGGCCAAAGTTGAGTAGGCGCTGCTGCGGATAAGCGTTGTTGAACACTTCCGGGTCGATGCGATTGTATTGGCTGAAAGTCAGCAAGTTGGTGCCATTGGCAAACAGCCGAACGCCTTGCAGGCGCGCCCGACGGCTCAGCGTCAGTGGCAGCGTGTAGCCGACTTCCGCATTCTTGATGCGCACGTAGCTGTTGTCGTGGATCCAGAAAGACGAAATAGCTTGGTTGTTGGGGTTGGTGCCTACCGTGAGACGGGGGTAGGTGGCGTTGGGGTTGTCGGGCGTCCAGCGGTCGAGGTGCTGCGAGAAAGCCGGCCCGAAGCCTCCGTTCTGGAAGGCATACTCGCTGCTGCCCGAGAGGTACACGCTGCGATTAAGCACGCCCTGCGCCAGTACCGAGAAGTCGAAAGCACCCCAACGGAAACCTAGGCTCGCGCCCAGCGGAATGGTGGGCACGATAGTGCCGATGGCCGCCTGATCGAGCTGGTCGATGATGCCGTCGCCGTTCAGGTCCTTGTACTTGATGTCGCCGGGCTTCGCCGCGTAACCAACTGGTACAGCGTGATTAGCAATGTCGGCCTCATTCTGAAACAAGCCCTCGGCGATGTAGCCAAACTGCTGTCCGACGCGGCGGCCAGTGCGTTCCATCCAAGGGTAAGGCCGCGCGACTTCGTCCGCAAACAGCACCACGGGGTTTAGTCTACCCGCGTTGGCCGTGAAGAAGTAGCTGAACTTAGGACCTGCCGTGTTCTGGTAGCTCAGCTGCACCGTGAAGCCGCTGTAGCGGTTCTGCCCAATGTTTTCGTCGGGGTATGTTTGGCCGATGAGTGTGGTGCTGCGACCCCGCTGCTGGAGCAGGTCGTAGTACTTCGAGTTGTAATACTCCAGCGTGAAGCCTAGGTGGTTATCGAGTACCGCGCCCTGAATGCCGGCGTGCAGCTTGCGAGCCTTTTCCCAGGTCCGATTCACAGTGGCCAGCACTTGCTCGCTGATGCCGCTTACCTGACCCGCGCCCGTACCGAAGTACGGCCCGCTTGTGTCAAAATACGTCTGGATGTAACTGAAGTAGTCTACTGACGTGTTGCGCTCGTTGCCGGTGAGGCCAATTGAGCCGTACAGCTTCAAGGCCGACAACCAGGTTTGCGACTTCAGAAACTCCTCCCGCGAAATGTTCCAGGCTAGGCCCCCAGCGGGGAAAAAGCCGTAGCGGAAGCTGCCGTTGCTTGGGTAGCGGTTTACGCCGTTCAACCCAAAAGCTAGCTCGGCCACGTACTTACCTTGGTAGTTATAGGAAGCACGCCCCGAAACGCCCTGCGACGTGTAAGGCAAATCCGAGTTTTGGGTGTAGGCCTGCCGGCTGACCAGTGCAATGGCGTTGAGGCCGTGCTGGCCTAGCTGCCGCTCGTAGCCCAGGGCGCCTTCTAAGTAGACCGTATTGTTCTGAAAGCCAACGATGCTTGAGTTGTTCTGGTCGCTATTCACGCCAAACTGCTGGTAGGTGGCTTCGCCGTTGGCGGCAGCCGTTTGCTGGAACGTTGCGTAAGTCTTGTTGCGGAAGATGTTTTCCGACAAGCTCGCATAGTACGAGCCGATGGCTCGCACCCACAAGCCCGGCGTCAGCTCGCTGAGCGTGCGCTTCAGGTACACGTCGGCAATTACGTCGCGCTGGTAGTTCTGCTGGTAGCCTGAGCCCACAGTTTGGGCCCACGCGTTGTTCGGAAACTGCGAGGTGCCGCCGTAGGTGCCATTCGAGTTATACACCGGATAGGCGTTGGCCGGCGTGTTCACAATCGAGTTCAGGATGGTGGCCGTGCCCACGCCCGCGTCGTTGGCGTTCAGCACGCGCCCCAGCAGGTGAATGCCTGCCGAGAGCTTGCGGTTGAGCTGCAAATCCACATTGGAGCGCACCGTGTAGCTCTTGTACTCGTTGCTGGTGTTGTACTTGTTGATGTCGCTGGTTTTCAGCAGACCCGACTGTTTCAGGTGCTCCAGCGACACGAAGTACTTGGCGAAGACGTTGCCGCCGCTGGCGCTAAACGTGTAGCGGTTGAGCTGTGATGATTTCTTCAGCACTTGGTCGCGCCAGTTCACGTTGGGGTGCCCGATGGGGTCGGTGCCGTCGCGGTAGGCTTGCAGGTCGGCGTCGGTGTACACCGGGGCTAGCCCATCGTTGGTGCGCGCTTCGTTGTAGAGGCGGGCGTAGTCGTAGGAGTTCAGCGCATTGGGTTGCTTCAGCGGCTGCTGAATGGCCGATTGCACCGTGAAAGAGATGCGCGGTAAGCCAGGCGTGCCGCGGCGGGTTGTCACGTTCAGAACGCCGTTGTTGCTGCCGCGCACCCCGAGCATGGAGGTCGAAAGCGCATCCTTCAGCACCGTCACCGACTCAATTTCTTCCAGGTCGAAGGCGTAGATGGGCCGCACAATGCCATCAATGACTATCGTGGGGCTCTGGCCTAGCAGGGAAGCACCCACCACGTCGCCACCGGGCAAGCCCGAAATCGAGAATGTTTGGAGGCCCGCTACCTGCCCCGACAGCGCATTTAGGAACGAAGTGACCGGAAATTTCTGTAGGTCGCGGTAGTAAATCGTTTGTGTAGAAGCTGCCGTTAAGTCGGGCCGCAGGGAGGTATTGAACAGCAAGCGCAGGGGCTTCAGCCGAGCTACCGCAGGGTTCTTGGTGTCTAGAATAATGCTCGGCACTAGGTCATCGCCCACCTCGAAGCGCTGTATCTCCGAGTTGTCGATGCTCACGATCAGCTTTTCGCCCGCCGTAACCCCTGGCATGGGCGCGTGGCCCACGGAATCGGATAGGGCTGTGAGCGAGCCGCTTTCGGTGGCTAGGCGCACGCCCATGAGCGGTTCGCCGTTCTCATCGGTCACGGCGGGCGTGAATACGGCTGGAATAGGGGCCTTATTCAGCTCGGGCGGGGTGCCAGGCGTGCGAACGGTATCAGCCGGCGAAACTGCCCGCGGTAGTGGCTGGGGCAGACTAATCGTTTGGGCTAGCGTATACGTGCTACTGGCCAAACTAGCCGTTGTGAGAAGTAGCAGCCGACGAAGAACCCTAGGGGGTAAAGGTTTATGCATATAGTAGGAAATAGGAGCTCAAAAACGTAGGTGTACTGGGGCCGCAGCAGGGCTAACCTGCCGTAGGATTTCTGCCAGGAATTAGTGGCTACCTAGGCCCATCTGGTAAGTGGGGCATTGGAATAGGATAAATGTAGGGCTTGCCAAGGCCGACAATAGGGGATAATTCAATCGAAAAAAGGGGCTAAATTAGCTCGACACCCGAAAGTCAGTAGTACTCTGATCTTCTTAAAACAGAAGTAATTGCTTGGCTATCATGTCTTTACTGTTGCTGCTCTTTCCTTTCCGGTCTGCACGTCACGCTGCTGCGCCCAAAACCGAACGCAAACGATTGCAAAAAAACGTTGCGGCGGTCCTGCTAAACCCGTTACTGCTATGAGTTGGTCACCTGTTCGTTTTCTCTGCTGTTTGTTGCTCGTAAGCTGGCACCTCGGAATCGCCCAGAGCGACCCCAGTGCTTTCCGTTTCGAGCACCTTACCGTTGATCAAGGACTGGCGCACAGCGATGCCATGGCTGTTGCGCAGGACAAAGCCGGCTTCATCTGGGTGGGCACCAACCGCGGCCTCAACCGCTACGACGGCTACAGCCTGAAGCAGTACTCACTGTCGATCAATCCGCGCAACGGCATTTCGGCCAACCGCACCAAGGTGCTGCACGTGGCGCCCGATGGTCGGTTGTGGGTAGGCACGGAGCGGGCTGGCCTAGGTCTCTATGACGCAGCGGCTGATCGTTTGCTCAACTTTGACGCAAGCCAGGTGCCGGAGCGCTTCCGCGCCCTCATGGGCCGCCTCTCGCAGATCAGCGTGGTGGCCCTAGCTTCCGACCAGCACGGCCGGTTGTGGGTGGGTACTGTTTCCGGAGGCTTGTTTGTGCTGACGTTCGACGGGCAGGGCCACCTAACGAATTTGCAGCAGGCCCTCGTACCGGGAAAGCCAGATAATAAGGTCGAAATTAGTGCCTTAACCAGCGACCCGGAAGGTAAAATGTGGGTTGGTACCTTCGGCCTTGGTTTGTGCGTGGTGCGCCCCGAAAGCCAAAACCTAGCCATGGAAACGACGCCGTTGAAGGACGATATCCGGGTGTTGCACCTCGACCGGCGGGGCGACTTGTGGGTGGGTACCGATCAGCAAGTATTCTGGGTAAGCAGTGTCAACCGTCGCACTATCCGCGAGCTGACCGCACACCCACAAACGCAGATTTACCCGCAGCTACAATCCCTCATGCTCGATTCGTTCGGGCGACTGTGGGTGGGCACCATTTACGGGTTGTACGTGTGGGACGCGGGTGCCGTGACGGGTACTGCTTCGCCGTTGCAGGCGAAGCCGCCCACCTTGTTTCTGCCCGAAGACGGGGAGCCTTTTCGCATCAACTCCGAGCGGGTACACCAGATTTTTGAAGACCGCAACCAGGTTGTGTGGCTCTGCGCATCGGCGGGTGGCTTGAACAAGGTAGATCTGCGGCAGAAGCCTTTCGGCCAACTCCGGCGGCCCCTAGGGGGACAGGCCACGCTGCTCAACAACTACGTGAATGCCCTGTACAAAGAGGACAACCGCAATTTATTGTGGTCGGGAACGCGCAACGGCGTTTCGGCTTACGACCTAGCACACAAGACGTACCGCAACTATCTCAACCAGGAATGGGTCGGTAACACCCGCGGCATCGACGTAGCTACTATCTTCCAGACCAGCAACGGTACGCTCTGGTTTGGCACCCGAAACTATGGCCTGAAGAGCCTCACCCGGCAGGGCGAGACCGAAGTGCTGAACTCCTATAATACGCTGCCAAATGGGCTGAACCTCAACGGTACTTCTGTGGAAGGCATGGCAGAAGACCGGTTCGGGTCGCTCTGGGTGGCTACCTTCTCATCGGGCTTGGTGCGGTTGAGCCAGGATGGCAAGTTTTTGGGCGCTTACCGCTCCGATAACGCCGGCTTCCCTACCAACCGCTTCACGTACCTGCTCTACGACCGGCGTCAGGACGTACTTTGGGCTAGTACCGTCGATCAAGGGCTGCTGAAGTTGCGCGTCACCGCCGATTCGGTGCAGCTACTACAGCAGTTCAAATACCACCCAGGTGCCTCCGGCGGCCTAGCAGTAAACTACGTGTGGCCCTTGTTGCTCGACCGGGAGGGCACGCTCTGGATTGGCACCATCGGGGGCGGTTTGCACCGGCTCACGCGCGATGCTCAGGGCCGCGAAGTGGTGCAGCGCTACCAGCGGTGGCTACCCGAGAGCGACGTAGAAAGCTTACTGGCCGACGACGAGGGTCACCTCTGGATTGGCGGCACCGGCCTTTATCGCTTCACGCCGGCTACCCGCCAATACCTGCGCTACGACGTAGCAGACGGCTTACAGAGCAACTCCTTTAAGATCGGTTCGGCGACGCGGGCCCAAGATGGTACCCTGTACTTCGGGGGCATCAATGGCATCAATTACTTCCAGCCCCACGCCATTCGGCCGAACCCCTACGCGCCCGTGGTGCAGATTACCGGTTTGCGCATCGCTAACCAACCCGTGGCAGTGGGCAAAGAGCTGAACGGCCGCGTGGTGCTCGCCCGGCCCTTGTCGCAGCCGCAGCAAGTGGTGATTAAGGCGTCGGAGAACGACTTTTCGGTGGAGTTTGTGGGCCTGAACTATGCCAATCCGCAGAAGAACCGCTACGCATACCGCCTGATCGGCTACAACGAAGAGTGGGTGTATCCGGCGCCAGGGCAGCGCACGGCCTCATTTGCCAACCTGCCGGCGGGCCAATACACCTTCGAGGTAAAAGCTAGCAACGGGGAAGGCGTATGGTCGAAAAAGGTGGCGACTATGCAGTTTGACGTGCGGGCCCCCTGGTACAAAGCCTGGTGGGCCTACGTTCTCTATGGCGCTGTGGCCCTAGGGGGTGTGCTGCTGTACCGTCGCATCGAAATGGCGCAGCAAGCTCTCAAAAACCGCTTGGTGCTGGAGCAGTTCCAGATTGAAAAGGAAAAGGAGCTGACCGACCTGAAGCTAGGTTTCTTTACCAACATCTCGCACGAGCTACGCACGCCTCTGACGCTGATCTTGGGGCCGGTAGAAGAAATCATGCGCAGCACCGGGCCCGTCGTTGATCTGCGGGGCAAGGTGCAGCTGATGCATAAGCAGGCCGTGAAGCTGCTAGAACTCGTCAACCAGCTGCTAGACTTCCGCAAGGTGGAAACCGGCAACGTACCCCTGCGCGCCAGTCGTAGCGATGCCGTTCATTTCCTGCACGACATCTACTCGGTGTTTGAGCTCAAAGCCAAGGAGCGCGAGCTAGACTACCGCCTCGATGTGCCTGCCGAACCGGTGCTGCTCTACTTTGACCGGAGTAAGCTGGAAATAATCCTGACTAACCTGCTTGCCAACGCCTTCAAGTATACGCGCAACGAAGGCCGGGTAGAGCTGAAAGCGGCAGCAGTGGGTAGCGCACATGGCGAGGCTGTGTATAATGATGATAAGCTTGTAGGTAACTATTTGAAAATAAGTGTGAAAGACACGGGTGTGGGCATACAGGCGCACGAGCTCGATCGTATCTTCGACCCTTACTATCAGGCTTCGCACACCAATAGCCTGCGTATGACGGGCACCGGTATCGGCTTGTCGCTGGCCCGGCAGTTTGCCGAGCGGCACGGCGGCCAGCTCCTGGTGGTGAGCACCGTGGGGGTAGGTACCACGTTCGAACTGCGCTTGCCCTTCGGCCAGCAACACCTGCGCCCTGAGGACATGCAGGAGGAGTGTGTAGGAGCGGCCCCACCCGACGAAGCCCAACTGCTGACGCCTTTGCTTGAAGCCGAAGCGGCCCTGCCCGACGAAGCGCCCTCGCCCGCGGGACCACCGCACTTGCTGGTGGTAGAGGATAACGACGAGGTGCGCCAGTACTTGCAGCAACTATTTGAGTCTGAATACGCCGTAACGACGGCCGCTGACGGCCTCGAAGGCCTGGAGAAAGCCTTAGCACACTTGCCCGACCTGATTATCAGCGACGTGATGATGCCGCGCAGCGACGGGCTAGAGCTCTGCCAGCGCCTGAAGCAGCACCCCAAAACGGCGCACATTCCGGTGCTCCTGCTCACGGCCCGCACGGCCGAAACCCACGAGCTGGAAGGGCTAGGGATGGGTGCCGACGACTACATGAGCAAACCGTTCAACCCGACGCTGCTCCAGGCTAAAGTCAGCACGCTGCTGCGCAACCGCCGCAAGCTCCACGAGTTCTACCAGCGCCAGATTCTGCTGGAGCCCACCGAAATCGTGGTGGCCGACGCCGACCGGGAGTTCTTGGAAAATGCCATGACAATTGTGGAGAAGCACCTCGACGATTCGGAGTTCAACGTGCAGGTGCTGGTGCGCGAAGTAGGCATGAGCCAGTCGGTGTTCTACCGTCGCATCAAGAGCATCACGGGGCAAACAGTGGTCGAATTCATTCGCGACGTGCGCATGAAGCGGGCTGCTCAGCTGCTCGCCCACACCCAGATGCGGGTGTCGGAAGTAGCATTTCAGGTAGGCATCGAAGATGCGAAGTACTTCCGCAAAGCCTTCCAGAAGATCTTCAACGTGTCGCCCTCGGAGTATGCCAAGCAGCACCGCCAAGCGAAGGCTGAGCAAAGAGTGACTGAGTGACTGAGTGACTGAGTGACTGAGTGACTGAGTGACTGAGTGACTGAGTGACTGAGTAAGACAGCCGGGCAAGGTACGAGAACAATCACTCAGTCACTCAGCTACTCAGCTACTCAGCTACTCAGCTACTCAGTCACTCTTTGGCCGAATAATTCCCCCATATTCTCCCAAATTGCCCCTGCGTTTCTCGCAGCGCGGTGGCTACTATTGTACCTACGCTCTGCGAGTTTCTTCACCTACACCCTAGCTTCTTTCACGCTGCTCTTTTCGCGGCACTTCCCACCCGTTCTATGCTTGCTTCTTTACGCTTGCCTCGCCGATTTGCCTTCGGTTTGTTGCTGACCCTAGGTTTGGGTTCAGGGGCTCAGGCTCAGTCGATTGCTAAGGCTGATCAGGCGGTTTTCAAGCCGAAATACATCAAGCAGCAAATGCTGAAGACGACGCAGTGGCAGCTGGCTCACCCCAAGCACAAAGTCACTGACTGGACCAACGGCGCCTTCTACTCGGGCGTGTTTGCGGCGTACCAGACTACCAAGTCGAAGCTGATTTTGGATTCGCTCATGGCCATGGGCGAGCGAACCCAGTGGATGCCCGACCGCCGCTACGACCACGCCGACGACATTGCTATCTGCCAAACCTACCTGAACTTATACCGCCTCAAAAAGGACCGGCGCATGATCGAGCCGACTATTGCGGTGGTGAACAAATTTCGGCGGGAGCCAGGCCCGGAAACCCAGCAGCACAACATTGCCTGGTGGTGGTGCGATGCCTTGTTCATGGGGCCGCCCGTGCTGGTCAAGCTAGGTGTTATCCAGAACCAGCCGTCGTACTTCAACACCAACGACTCGCTGTACCAGCAAACCTACAAGCTGCTGTATAATCAACAGGAACACCTGTTTACGCGCGACGCTGGCTACCTCTGGAACGAGGCCGGCGAGGGCAAAAAGGAAAGCAACGGCAAACAAGTATTCTGGAGCCGGGGCAACGGCTGGGTGATGGGCGGCCTGGTGCAAATTCTACAGGAACTGCCCAAAGATCATCCGACCCGCAGCTTCTACGTCGATCTGTTTAAGCAAATGAGTGCCCGCCTTATCCAGCTTCAGCAGCCCGATGGCCTGTGGCGCTCTAGCCTGCTTGACCCTGCGGCGTATCCAGGCGGTGAGGCGTCGGGTTCGGGTTTCGACTGCTACGCCATGGCGTGGGGCATCAACAACGGCATCCTGGACGAAGCTACCTACCTGCCCGCCGTGCAGAAAGCCTGGATTAGCCTGAATAAGTGTGTGTCGGCAGAAGGCCGCGTGGGGTGGGTGCAGCCCATCGGGGCCGACCCACGCCGCGACTTCTCGGCCGACAGCTGGGAGGTGTACGGCACCGGCGCGTATCTGCTGGCGGGCTCGGAAGTTATCAAGCTAAAATAGCATCTGCACGCTGTAGAGACGCATATTTGCGTCTCGTCGGTCGCGCCATAACAACGACAATCGTTAGTTCCGCTGCTTTTCAATTCAACGACAAGACGCAAGGATGCGTCTCTACGCCGTTTTGGCAACTTTATATACCAAGTTAAACAGCTGTTCTGGCTGTCTGTGCGCATGAAACGACGCTCTTTTGTCACGGGAGTTGGGGCCGGCTTGTCGGCATTAGCGCTGCCCGGCGCGGTGCTGGCCAACTCAACGGAGAACCTAGCTTTTGCCGCCAAACCCACCGACCGCGACTATTGGCTGACGACGCTGCTGAAGGTGGTGGACCCGGTATTAACGGCTGCTGCGCAAGGCAAGCTGAAAGCCACTATGCCCGTGGAAGCCGCGGAAGGGCAGGAGCAGGGACGCCGCAACGTGACTTACCTCGAAGCCCTCGGCCGTACCCTGACTGGACTAGCTCCCTGGCTCGAACTAGCCGATGTGCCTGAAGCTGAGCGCGCTAAGCAGCAGCGTTACGCCGAGCTAGCCCGCCAAGCCATTGCACACGCCGTCGACCCACAGTCGCCGGACTTCATGAACTTCACCCAGGGCGGGCAGCCGGTGGTCGATGCGGCTTTTCTGGCGCATGCGCTGTTACGCGCGCCTACCCAGCTGTGGAGCAAGTTGCCAGAAGCCACGCAAAAGCAGTTGGTGCAAGCTCTGCAAAGCAGCCGCGTGATTAAGCCGGTGTACAGCAACTGGCTGTTGTTCAGTGGGATAATCGAGGCAGCGTTGCTCAAGTTCACTGGCAGCGGCGACCTCATGCGCATGGACTACGCCATTAAGGAGCACCTGACCTGGTACAAGGGCGACGGCACCTACGGCGATGGCCCCGACTTCCACTGGGACTACTACAACAGCTACGTGATTCAGCCCATGCTGCTCGACGTGGTGGGCACGCTGGTAGCGGCCAACAAGGAAAGCAAGGAACTGCTGGAACGGTTGCGCGCCCGCGCCCGCCGCTACGCTACTGTGCAAGAGCGGCTGGTGGGGCCTGACGGGTCGTTTGCTGCCTTCGGTCGGTCGTTGGCGTACCGGTGCGGGGCGTTTCAGCACCTCGCCCAAGTGGCTTTGCAGCAGCAACTTCCGCCGGAGCTGCCGGCCGGGCAAGTGCGCAGTGCCCTCAACGCCGTTATCCGCCGCACGATGGAGCCCAAGGGTACCTTTGATGCCAAGGGCTGGCTGCAAATCGGCTTGTGCGGGCACCAGCCGGGCATCGGCGAAAGCTACATTTCGACGGGCAGCTTGTACTTGTGCACGTCGGCGTTTTTGCCCCTAGGCCTGCCCGCTTCCGACGCCTTCTGGGCCAGCCCGGCGCAAGACTGGACGGCCAAGAAGATCTGGTCGGGGCAGGACGTAAAAACCGACCACGCGTTGTAACTAGGCGCCATCTTTCCAACCGCCCTTATGTTCACTAAGAAACAACTTGGCGCCGCGGCGCTCTTCCTGCTTACGGCGCTTCCTAGCTTCGCCCAAACCCCGCTCAAGAAAAACGAAGTACTGCTGTTTGCTTACTTCAAAGGCAACGGCGAAGACGGCCTGCACCTAGCTTCCAGCGCCGACGGCTATACCTGGACGTCGCTCAACAACGACAAGTCGTACCTGACGCCCACCGTGTCGAAGGACAAACTCATGCGCGACCCCTGCATCATTCGGGGCAAGGATGGGCGCTTTCACATGGTCTGGACGACGAGCTGGAAGGACCGCGGCCTAGGTCACGCCAGCTCCACCGACCTCGTGCACTGGACCGAGCAGCAAGACGTGCCCGTGATGATGCACGAGCCGACCGCCAAGAACGTGTGGGCCCCGGAAATCACCTACGACGCGCAGAAGGACCAGTACCTAATCTACTGGGCCACTACCATTCCGGGCCGCTTCCCGCAAGGCGAAACCGCCCTGGAGGGTGGCAACAACCACCGCATCTACTACACCACCACGAAGGATTTCAAAACCTACTCGCCGGCGCAGGTGCTGTATGATCAGGGTTTTAACGTCATCGACGCCACCATTCAGCCGGCCGGCAAGCGCTACGTGATGTTTCTGAAAGACGAAACCCGCGAGCCAGTACAGAAGAACCTACGCGTGGCCTTCGCCGACCAAGCCACCGGCCCCTACAGCAAGCCCTGCGAACCCATCACGGGAAAGTATTGGGCCGAAGGTCCGACCGCTATTCAGCTCGGCAATCAGTGGCTGGTATACTTCGATAAGTACACCGAGCACAAGTATGGCGCCGTAACCTCCCCCGACTTAGAGCACTGGACCGACGTGTCTGACAAAGTACAGTTTCCCAAAGGCACCCGCCACGGCACGGTGCTGCGCATCACCAAAAAAGAGCTAGCTCGCCTAACGAACCCAGGCAAATAGCGTAGCCTCTTTCCTCAAACGCCAGGGCCTGCTTCCCCGCCGCATTAGCGCGGATGGAAGCAGGCCCTGGCGTTTGTTTATTCCGGTGTAGTCTGAAAAGCTAGCTACCATCACTTTGGGCAGCACCAAGAACCTCTGATAGTCGAGCAGAAAACTATCCAAAGCGCCTGATGCGGCTCATAGTAGCCGGTACCTAGCTTTTCAGAATGTGTCCGGTGAGAAGCTGTTTGCGTTGATTTTCAGAACGCTGTAGAGACGCATACTTGCGTCTCGTCGTTGAACGAAATCGTTGTTGTGGCGTGGACGACGAGACGCAAGTATGCGTCTCTACAGCGTGCAGGTCGCCTAAAACTTCAGCGTGTTGGGTAAGTACTTGGCAACCAAGTTCTCATAGTACGGCCGAAGCTCATTCCAGTCGGGTGGGGTGGGGGCTTTCGAGTAGAGGTCGTAGGGGTTGAAAAGCTGCACCCATTTGAACATCTCGTGGTCGTGGGCGTCCATCAGGTGGTCGTAGGCGTTTTCGCGGTGCTGGGGGTAGAAGGAGTGGTAGCGCAGCATGTACAAGGCCGGCTCGGGCAAGTGGTCCTTCACCATGTGGTACACGTACTCATCATGGCCCCACGACAAGTGCACGTTGCGCAGGCCGCAGTTGGGCTCGTACACGCCGTACTTGGTGTTGTAGCGCGGGTCGTAAGTGTCGGGGTTGTGCTCGAAAAACTCCGGGTAGATTATCTTATCGGAGAAGGCGCAACCCACTGGGAACGTGTCGCCTACCACAGCCCACTGCGCCTCGCCAAACAAGCACAGCACCTTGCCCATGTCGTGCAGTAGGCCCACCAGTACAAACCAATCGGGGTGGCCGTCCTGCCGAATGGCTTCCGCCGTTTGCAGCAAGTGTTGGAGCTGGTCGAGGTCCGTGTCGGGGTCGGAGTCGTCGACGAGCTGGTTCAGAAACACGAAGGCATCCCAGACGGGCATTTCGCGCTTGTTGAAGGAGAGGAACTCCCGCTTCTTGCTGAGCACAAAATCGTAGGTCTGGTACTGATGGTTGAGGCGGTAAAACTCGCGCACCGAGTTGCGGGCGGGCGCCTCGTAGTTGCGGTACGCTTCGGTGTCGCGGCCCTGGGCAATGCTCTCCGGATCGGGGTAACGCTCCAGCAGATTTTCCTCCCATTGTTCGATGTTTTCGAGCGGGTGCTTTTCGGCGGCACTGGCAGTATTCTTCATAGAGCCTCAGGGGGTTAGGGTGGATGACGTTACTTACCAAAAATGCGCTTTCTTAGAGGCGTTTACTGCTAGCTGCCCAACTTTCTTTACGCAAGCGGTTGCGTAATCTGCCGCCCGTTCCCACCCACCACCGCGCCCGCTGACTCTCGATGGAGAAGATCAATCTCAAGCACCTCGCCGACGAACTGCACCTCTCCACCTCAACCGTATCCAGGGCGCTGCAAGACAGCCATCAGATTAGTACGGAGACGAAACGGCGCGTGATGGAGCTAGCCCACAAGCTCGACTACGTGCCCAACCCGCACGCCAGCAGCCTCGGCAGCCGCAAGAGCAAGACCATTGCCGTCGTCATTCCGGAGGTGTTCGACAGTTATTTCGCCCAGGCTATCAACGGCATCGAAACGGTGGCGCAGGCCCACGGCTACCACGTCCTGATTTATCTCACGCACGAAAGTGCCCAGCAGGAGCAAGCCATTCTGCACGCTTTCCAGGGTGGGCGGGTCGATGGTGTGCTCATGTCGGTGTCGGCCGAAACCTCCTCTACCGAGCACATTGAGGCGTTGCAGGCGCAGGGTGTGCCCGTGGCCTTTTTCGACCGCGCCGCTGATGGTATCGAAACGGCTTGTGTGACCACCAATGATTTGGAAAGCAGTTACCTAGCTACCCGTCACCTGCTCGACTGTGGCTGTACCAACCTCGCGCTGCTGTCTATTTCGCGCCAGCTGTCCATTGGGCGGCAGCGCATTGCGGGCTTTCAGAAAGCGCTTGCCGAACACGGCGTGGCGTTCGAGGAAAGTGCTATCATCGATTGCACAAACGATCCGGAAGAGAATTATAGGATCATCCGAAAAGCTTTGGAAGCGCGGCCCCGACCCGATGGCCTGCTGGTGACGGTGGAGTTGCTCACGGTGAGTGCTTACCAGGCGTGCTACGATTTGCACCTAGGTATTCCGGCGGAGGTGAAAGTAGTTAGCTTCTCCAACTCCCGCTCCGCTACCATCCTCAACCCGGCCCTAACCACCATTAGCCAACCGGCCTTCGAAACGGGCAAAACCGCCGCAACGCTGCTGCTGAAAGGCTTGAAAAACAATAACAAAGCTCTGGTTGCCGGTCAAGTGGTACTGCCTTCCTTGTTGAATATCCGGGCTTCTACGGTTGGGGTGCCGGCTGAGCGCCTGCCGGTATAAGACTAGGCGAATAGCCCGCCACAGGGAGCTAGCTACCTAGTTTTTTTATCTACTTTCAATCCCAAACTACCCGTTGACTAGTTCGTTCCGAAGAAACACGCAGCGCCGTATAAGCTTGGTCATTATCAGTCTGTTGCCGGCGTTAGCATGGGGCCAAGACCTTGTGCAGTATGTGCAGCCGCTGGCGGGCACGGCGGCCAGCACCACCGCCGCGGCGCTCAAGCATGGCAGTGGCACCGAGCACCTAGCTAATACTATCCCGGCCGTCGGCACGCCCTTCGGCATGACCCAGTGGACGCCCCAAACCCGCCAGTCGGAAACCAAGTGCCAGGCGCCCTACTACTTTCGCGATTCGCTGCTCACCGGCTTTCGGGCAAGCCACTGGCTCAGCGGCTCCTGCACCCAAGACTACGGCAGCGTCACGCTCATGCCCATCACGGGCAAGCTCACTATCCAGGCTACGCGCTACGCCGCGCCCTACACGCACCACGCCGAAACGACCTCACCGGCATATTATAAAGTCACGCTACCTAGGTACCAACTCACCACGGAGCTCACTGCGTCGGCGCGTTGTGGTATGTTGCAAATAACTGCCGCTAAAGCCGATAGCCTCTACCTGCTCGTTGTGCCCAATAGCGACCAGGGCCAGGGTTTCGTGCAGGTAGATGCCCAACGCGGGGAGGTGCAGGGCTACAACCCTGTGCACCGCATCTATCAGGGGTGGGGCGAGCCAGCCGGGTTCAGCGGCTACTTTGTGGTGCAGGTAGAGCGGGGCCAAGCACGCGGCGGCACCTTTCGCGGCGACCAGCATTCCGCCGCGGTCAGCTTACAAAAGCAGAAAGGCCTAGGTGCTTTTCTGGGCTTCAAGGTGAAGGCGGGCGAAACCATTCGGGTTCGGGTGGGCACGTCCTTCAGCAGTCTGGAAGGCGCCCGGCGCAACCTAGCAGCCGAGATGCCCACCTGGGATTTTGCCGCGCTCAAAGCTAAAAACCTAGCTATCTGGCAAAAAGCGCTCGGGCAGATCAAGGTGGAGACGAAGAAAGAGCAGGATAAGCACATCTTCTACACGGCCCTCTACCACACCATGCAGCAGCCCCGCCTCTTCAACGATGTCGATGGGACGTACCCAGCCTTTGCCGGCAATAAGCCGTTGCAGAAGCTCGCCAAAGGCAACTATTACGACGACTTTTCGATGTGGGACATCTACCGGGCCGAGCTGCCACTCTACGAGCTCTTGCAACCTAGCTTGGTGAATGACTGGGCTAACTCCCTGGTGTTGAAAGGCCAACAAGGCGGCTGGCTACCTATCTTTCCGTGCTGGAACAGCTATACCTCGGCCATGATCGGGGACCACGGCACTGCCTTCCTAGCCTCGGCCTACACCAAAGGCATCCGCGACTACGACGTGGCCGAGGCCTACCGCCTCATGCGCCAAAACGCCTTCGACCAACCTAGCCCGGCCGACTACCGGAACGGCAAAGGCCGGCGGGCGCTGCCCTCTTATGTGCGCTATGGCTTCGTGCCGCTCAATGACAGCGTGCCGGAAGCCTTCCACAAGAAAGAGCAAGTCAGCCGCACCCTAGAGTATGGCTTTGATGATTATGCCCTGGCCCAAGTAGCCAAAGGGCTAGGCAAGCAGGCTGACTTTGAGGCACTCACCAAGCGAAGTCTAGGGTATCGTCAGGTTTTTGACCCGAGCGTGGGCTTGGTGCGCGGCCGCTACGCCGATGGCCGTTGGGCCACGCCCTTCCGCCCCGATACACGCGAGACCTACATCACGGAAGGCACACCCCGCCAGTACACCTTTTATGTGCCCCACGATGTGCCTGGCCTGGCGAAGCTCATGGGCGGCCCCAACAAGCTGGAAGCCGCGCTGGATGAGCTGTTTGCCAAAAACGAATACTGGCACGGCAACGAGCCCGGCCACCAGATTCCCTTTATGTACAACTACACGGCCGCGCCCTGGAAAACTCAGCAGCAGGTGCGCCGCATCTTGGCCGAGGAGTACAGCGACGGGCCCGGCGGCCTCAGCGGCAACGACGATGCCGGGCAGATGTCGGCGTGGTACGTGTTTGCCAGCCTAGGTTTTTACCCGCTCAACCCCGTTTCGAACGAGTACCTGCTGTGCGCACCCTTGTTCGACAGGGTTATTATTCAGCTGCCCGGCGGTAAGACTTTGCAGATCAGCACCAAGAAAGCTAGCCCCGATGCGACTTACATCAGCAGCGCCACCTGGAACGGCAAACCTTATCCGCGAAACTACCTGTGCCACGCCGACCTCCTACAGGGTGGCAAGCTAGAACTGACCTTGCAAGCTGCGCCGAACAAGCAGTGGGGCAACCAACCCGAAAGCCAGCCGAAAGGGCTGTGAATAAGTAGGCTCTACCTTCTCGCAAGTGCAGTACGAAGCTCAAAACTAAATCAAGCTTTTTGCTCAACATCAGCTACTTTGCTCATCCTAACTCCACCCTAGCTAAGCTTTTGCATGCAGCCCACCGCCACCCAAACACCCACATCGGCTTCTTTCACGGAGAAGAAGTACCTCACCACCCTCGTCTTTGTCACCTCGCTGTTCCTGCTCTGGGGCATTGCCATCACCATGGGTGACGTGCTCAACAAGCACTTTCAAAACGTGCTGAATGTGAGCAAGGCCGACTCAGGGCTGGTGCAGTTTTCCATCTTTGGCGCTTATGCCATCATGGGTATTCCAGCGGGCTTGTTCATGAAGCGCTTTGGCTACAAAAACGGGGTGCTGCTCGGGCTAGGTTTGTACGCGCTGGGGGCTTTCCTGTTTGTGCCGGCAGCTAATGCGCAATCGTTCGGTTTCTTCCGCGGAGCCTTGTTTGTGCTGGCTTGCGGACTGGCTACCCTGGAGGCGGTGGCGCACCCCTTTATGGCCGCGCTCGGCGAACCCGCTACCAGCGACCAGCGGATCAACTTCGCGCAGTCGTTCAATGGATTAGGTGCCGTAATCGGGCCGTTGCTAGGTAGTTATTTCATTCTGAGCGGCGTGCACACCAACGGAGACTTGACCTCCGTAAAGACCCTGTACCTCATCATCGGCGGCGTCATCCTGATTATCGCGGTGGCTTTTTCCTTCGTGAAAGTGCCAGCGCTGCAAGATGCTCACCCAGAGATACATGCTGAGCCGGAAGCCGGCTTCTACTCCGGCACCGCCGAGGAGGTACCAGAAGTCAAAGGCTTATTTGGGCGGCCGCACTTTGTGTGGGCCGTGGTAGCGCAGTTTTTCAACGTGGCGGCGCAGGGCGGCACCTGGGCTTTCTTCATCAACTACGGGGCCGAGAAGATGGGGCTAGCCGATGCCGTTGCGTCACGCTACTTTGCCCTGAGCATGGTGATGATGATGATAGGCCGCTTCGTAGGTACCTACCTGATGCGCTTTATTGCACCAAATAAATTGCTGGCTACGTTCGCCTTAGCTAATGCCGTGCTGTGCGTCATCATTGCCCAAAGCTGGGGCTGGCCCTCATTCATTGCCCTGCTCGGGCTGAACTTCTTCTTCAGCATCATGTTCCCCACCATCTTCTCGCTGGGCCTCAAAGACCTAGGGGCCAAAACCCAGCAGGGTTCCTCGTTCCTGGTCATGACGGTGGCCGGCGGGGCCATCTTCCCCTACCTGATGGGCAAAGTAGCCAACCACGACGTGGCCGCCGCTTACTACCTGCCTATCATTTGCTACTTGGTTATCTTCTTGTTTGGCGCCCGGCTGTACAAGGTAAAGCGGTAGAAGAAGCCTAGCTGTCATTCCGAGCGCAGTGAGGAATCTGAGTTAACTACCTAGGCTCGTCACCCAGAGTCCTCGATGCGCTTGCAATGGCAGCTAGGTTTGTAGCTAAAATACGACGCTCGCACAAACGGTAGCATTTGCCACTGGTTAATAGTTGGGAGCTGGTGCGCGAAGAAACTATAGCTTATTATCAATATGTTAGGGGTAAGAAAACGTGAAAATAACGGGATGTTTGCTAGGTAAAATTTGATGGTTATTGCCGAGCTTGTGCCCCGGTGAACGATAACAGCTAACTAATAATGGCGCGTCCGTTGAGTGCGTCTGAGTACCGAGAAGGCAGGCGTCCTAGCTTGTTTGGCAGCACGTTGCTGTTGCTCTGGTTGCTGTTTTGGACGGGTACTGCGGTGGGGCAAACGCCTCCTATTCCGTGGGTACCCGATTCGGTATTGAGCGCCGTGGTGGTGCGCGACATGGCCGCCGACCATTCGGGCTACCTGTGGCTGGCTACCACCGACGGCGTCCAGCGCTACGACGGCTATCAGCTGGTGCCCCTTGCCAAGCTGCTCCCGACTGGCGTGGCAGCCCCAACTGGCTACTTGCACGCAGTGATGTGCGACCCTGCTGGACGAATCTGGCTGGGTGGCAAAGCTGGTTTGTATTGCTTGGTGCCCACTACTGGGCAACTCACGCGCATTCACCTACCCAACCTGCCGGAAGACCCCGTGCCGGGCGTGCAGGCCTTGTGGTTTGATGCCCGTGCCCAACGGTTGTGGGTTGGGTATGGCTCCGGCCTCGTGCTCACCCTCGACCCGGCCTACCCCGTGGCGAAGGCCCCACAGGGCATGCTCCGCGAGGAACCCGTCAGCTTCACGCCAGCCCCCGACCTAGGGGTGTGGCTCACGACCTACAACGGCCAAGTCCATCGGCTCGACGCCCAAGGCCGCCTCGTACAGCAGGTGCAGTTGCCGGGCAACTACTTGCTGCCGGTGCCGGGCACTCAGCCCCAACAGTTCATCAGCACCCATGCGCGCTACGTGACCGACTCGCGCACGGGGCAGTTGCGGGAGCAACAACGCTGGCTGCCCGCGTCGGATGGCGGCACCCGGTCGTTCAAGCCCCTGCTTGATGCCCAAGGGCGGCCCGTGCAATGGTTGGTAGAGCGGCAACAGGTAACGCTGCACTGGGGCGCCGCGGGCCAGGCACCCCAGGTAACTCGCAGCCCGGTCACGTTTTACGCCAACGAGCCTAGCACACGTTACACCCTGTACCGCGACCCGCACCAGCTGTATTGGGCGTTTAGCCCTGAGGAGCGCGGTTGCTACAAAGGCGGCAACGCGGGCCCCATCCGGCCCTTGCCCATCGTACGGCAGGTGCGGCCCCCGAGCGTGCGTGGCATCACTCGCCTGCCTGACGGCCGCTTGCTCGTCAGCTCCTACAGTGGCGTTTTCACCCAGGCGGCTGGGCAGCCTGCGGCGCTATTGCATCCTTTGACACTCACGCGCGAAGGCCGCCCTTGGCCCGCATTTCTGTATAGCCTGTTGGTTACCAAGAAAGGTCAGCTGTTTTTTGCCGACGAGAGCGACACGTTTGGGGAGCTGAATCCGCACACGGGTACGCTCACCTATCATGCTTCCGCCACTAAGCTGCAAGGCAGGGAGCTTTACCAAGCACGCGCCGGCACCATCTGGGGCGGGACGACCACCGGGCTCTATGTTTTCAAAGAAAAACAGCGAGCCTGGGTACGCTACCGCGACCAAGACCCGCACTGGCCGTTGCACGGGTTGGAAGTGCGCCGCATCAGCGAAGATGCCGCGGGCACGCTGTGGCTTGCCACCAACGGTGGACTCTACGCCCTGTCGTCGAACACAGGGGCGTTACAACACTACGGCACCACCGAAGCCTCCCCAGCCCGCCGCTTGCCCACCGACGACGTGCTGTGCGTGTACGCTGCCCCGCGCGGTCATGTGTGGCTGGGCACGCGGACCCAAGGCGTGTTGCACCTTACCGCTGCTCGCGGCTTGGTTGGGAGCCTAGGGCCCGAGCAAGGACTGCCTTCCGCTACTACCGCTACGCTGTTGCCAGACCAAACGGGGGCGCTGTGGGTGGGTACTTACGCCGGGCTGGTGTATTACCGACCCGATACGGGACAGTTAAAGGTGTATGGCTCCGCCGATGGCCTCGCCAACCCGGAGCTAAACCAATAAGCCGCCTACCGGGCTGCCGACGGCACCTTTTTCTTCGGAGGGGTGGGGGGCGTATTTCGGGTGGAGGCCACCGCCGCCACTAGTAAAGTCGAGCGGGGGCCCCAGCTACTGCTCACGGCACAAGCAGAAGGAGGAAAGCCGGCTCAGCCACGCCTGGCGCGCGCCGCCGTCGAGCCGCTGACTCTCACCAATGACATAGCCGAAGCCGGCTACAACCTAGCCTTAGACGACTTTCGCGCCCCGGCGCTCAACCGCTTCTTCTACCAGCTGTTGCCCACTGATGATGGCGTGGATACTACCGTCGTACAGCAAACCAGCCGGCACCTGCGCCTACGCGGACTAGCGCCGGGGGCTTACACGCTGGCTGTGTGGGGCCAAACCCCGGCGGGCCGACGCACGGTCAAGCACCGCTTGCGGGTGGAGGTGGCGCGCCCATGGTGGCAGCACCCGTTGGTGCTGCTCAGTGCCGCGGGCGTGTTGGTGGGTGCCGGCGTCGGGTTGCAAAAGCTGCGCGGCCAGCGAGTGCTACGCGAAGCTAGGTTGCGCACCCGCATTGCCGCCGACCTGCACGACGAGGTGGGCGCCTTGCTTACACGCGTAAACCTGCGCGCCGAGCTGCTCCAAGAACCTAGCTCCGCCGACGTGCTGCGCGCCGACATGCACGACCTGCTGCTCGATAGCCGGGCCGCCCTGACCATGATGCGCGACGTAGTGTGGAGCATCGATGCCAGCGCCGACACACTCGGGGCCCTGCGCGACCGGCTCCACGACCACCTCGACGCTACTGCCAAAGCCGCGGGGTTGCACGCAACGCTCACCATCCATGATCTGCCGGATACCCTCTCCCTGAGCCCAGCCTTACGGCAGCAACTGTATCTAATTGCCAAAGAGGCCATTACCAATGCCGTGCGCCACGCACCTACGGCTACTACCCTCACGCTGGCGCTCCAGCGTCAAGGCGCTGCCCTCACGCTGGTAGTGTATAACGATGGCACCGTAGCGCGGCCTTCTACCACGAACGGATCTGGGATGGGGCTGCGCAACATGCAACGCCGGGCCGAGCTGCTGGGCGGGCAACTCACGGCCGGGCCTGCGCCGGAAGGAGGCTGGCGGGTAAGTCTGCGCGTGCCATACCGCGACAGTTTGCTTACCTAATATCATGACGATCAAAACGGTAGCTAGCCCGTGCGGGGTGGGTAATGGGTAGCCGAAAGCAGAAGAACCCCGAGTGCTGCCTAGCTTCTGGTCACACTCATATAGACGATCCGTCGCGTAGGGAGTGCCGCACGAGTTCAGCGCGGCTGCGCACGTGCAGCTTACGGTAGAGCTGCTTGATGTAGGAGTGTACCGTTTGGGGGGCTAGGTCGAGGCGCGTGGCTACTTGCTTTTCGCTTAGGCCATCTACCAAGCCTTCCAGCACCTGTCGCTCGCGCGGGGTGAGGTCGGTGGTGGGGGCGGTGGGGCTAGGTTTGAAGTAGCCTAGCACCTTACGCGCCACCGCCCGGCTCATGGGTGCGCCGCCGCGGGCAACGTCGAGCAGGGCGGCTTTGATTTCGGCGGGGGGCGTGCTCTTGAGCAGGTAGCCTGTGGCCCCGGCGCACAGGGCCTGATAGATGCGGTCGGTATCCTCGAACACGGTCTGCATCACGAAGTCGGCCTCGGGCAGCTGGCGACGCAGCACGGGCAGGGCCTGAATGCCACTCAGGCCGGGCAAGCCAATGTCGAGCAGCACGAGCTGGGGTGGAGCTAGCAGCTCCGGTAGTTGCTGCAAGAACGCCTCGACCGAACCGGCCACCAGCACGCACTCAAACTCAGGTTGGCGGCACAGATAGCCGTGCAGCAGCTGGCGCACAGTGGGATCGTCTTCAATAATGGCCAGGCGCAGGGTTGTCATTGGCAAAAAGGAGCGGGAAAAAGTACGGGAGCCAGGAGTAAAGGTCGGGGGCAACGCCGCGGGGTGCAAGCCAACGCATACCCCTAAACAGGGGGGACAAAAAAATACCATACATCCTGTTTAGGGGTATGCGTTAGCTTGCAAATGTGTACAAAATCAAGTTAATTTTGACTAATTAATTGAGGAGCTTACTGAGTACGCCTTACCCACCATAGCGCTACTAAGTGAGGTTAGAAGAGCCGGAGGTCAGTGAACGTCCGGCTCTTTTGGCGCCAAAGGCTTTCTCACCTTGGAGCAGCAACGAAAAAGCTAGGTCATCCCCCCTGTTTAGGGGTATGTCTTGGGTTGCGCCGTAGCAAAAGGAGAAAGTACTTTTGATCAAAAGAAGAGAATAGTAGCTGATTAGTAGTGTTTTAATCAAATGAATGTCTGCTGACAACCTAGGGCAATTCGGATCTGCTGCACGCCCATATCACCGTTTTGAATCTATATGAACTACCAACTTCTGCAAATTCGTCGACCATGGAGGTTGGTGTTCTTACCCCTGCTAAGTTTGCTGCTCGGGCAATCGACAGCCCTGCAAGCTCACGTCCCAAGCCTGCGCTCTTCGGCTCACTTGGCGCCGGCGCAAGCGCGGTATCAGCTCCCCATTTCGCGCAGCGGTTTTCAACACACGGAAACCGATTATCGTGCTGCCGTCGGTGTGTACACGCACGGCACTGTTGGCGCGGACCAGGGCATTGTTCTGACTACAAACGCAGTTTCAGGCTCCAACAGGGAGATAAAGAATAGCGGTGGGGCTGGGGAGGGAGTAGACTAAGGTACACTACTACCCGCTGGCGTTTATTCCTGCCGACTACTTGGCACCAAGGGTTAAGTGCTGACGCAGTGCTTTGTGCTCATCAAGTAAAGAAGTCGATTGGGGTGCCGGGCGGCAAAGTCGCTGGCCGGCAATCTTCGCGACAGAGTGCTTTTCAACCTAGGTGTAGTTGCGAACTAGCAAGGTGTCGAAGCTAAAGCTGAAAATAAGCCGTTTGGCTGGAGTTATGCAGGTTAAATGCTCTGATTTACAGATGAATGCTAGCACTCCCGGACTAATAAGATCATTGTTTTAATCGTCATCTTCTCATACCTTACCTATGTTGTACGCGCGAATTTTTCAAGTCTTGCTCAAGGCTGGTACTGCTCCCCAAGCCATTGATCTCTACCAAAACGAAGTTGGGCCGGTGCTCAAACAACAGCCCGGTTATGTGACCAGCCGCTTCCTAACCAACACTGAAAATAACAAATGCCTAGCCGTGATTTTGTGGGACAACGAAGAGAACCGCGAGGCCGCCGAGTCTAGCGAATCGCTTCAGGCGGTGTTCAATCATCTGGCGCCCTGCTTCGACGGCACCCCGACCATCGACTACTACGAGGTGGCGGTGCAGGTTGCTTGAGCTACGTTCCTCCAGACCTAGTTGTAGAAAGCTATAGTCCTTCATATTTAGCTAGCCATTGCTGCGATGAAATCTTGCTTGGTATTCATAAGCGTGTGGTTATTGGTTGGCGTTCTTGCGGCGCACGCTCAAAAGCCTACGCCTATAGTAGATAGTCTCCGCCAATTGTTGCAGACTCAGACCAAACTCGACACGATGCGGGTCCGACGGCTTCAGAAGCTAGGGCAGGTACTGACAGCCACCGACCCTGCGCAGGCCCGCGCCTCCATCAAACAAGCCTTGACGCTTAGCCAAGACCTACACTATACGAGAGGTGAGGGCCGGGCATTGCTCTGGCTCGGTACTATTGCCCGCCGAGAAGCTGATTACGAACAGGCGCGGCGCCACGTTAGAGAAGCGCAGCAAGTGTTTGCGCACATCCGAAACTGGCGTGGTCAGGGCGAAAGCTGCTTGGAACTGATGCTGATCGAGATGATGCAGGGCAACAATGCGTCGGCCATCGTGGCGGCGCAGCAAGGTATTCCATTGGCCGAGCAAGCCAATGATGCCCAAACCAAACGACGATTGCAGGCCACTTTAGGCTCTATTTACCTGAATCTGGAAGATTATAAAGCTGCTTTGCCCATTCTGCAAGCTGCCCTGAAAAATGGAGAACAAGCCGGTGACAAACAGGTGATGATGGTCATGCAGAACGCACTAGGTACGCTCTATACCAAGCAGAAAAATTGGGCTCCGGCGCTGCACTACTTTGAACGGGCTCAGCAGCTGGCCATCGGAGAGCACGACGACGTAAATAGGACGATTGACGAGATAAATATGGCCGATGTGTACCGGCTGCAAGGCAACTACCAGCAGGCTCGTTTTCATGGGTTGCGCGCCTATGCCCGCGCCGTTGCCGGAAAAGATAACTACAGCCTGCCCTTCGCCGAACTGCTATTGGCCCAAGTGTATCAGGCCGTGCACCAGCCCGATAGCGCCATCGCGCTGGCCAGTAAAAGCCTGGAACGAGCCCGGCAGACGCGCAGCAAAGAAAACATGCGCGATGTTAGCTTGGTGTTGGCCCAAGCCTACGCCGAGCGCCGCGAGTTTGCCCCCGCTTACCGTTACCAGGGGCAGTACCTAGCCTACAACGACACGCTGGCGGGCGAACAAACCCAGCGCCAAACCACCGCCCTACGCTACGGCTATGAGCTGGATAAAAAACAGGCCCAGATTGCCCTGCTTACCAAAACGCGGCAACTGCAAGATCAGCAAAGCGTCCGCCAGCGCCAGCAGCTTTACGGGTTGCTGGCTGGCCTAGGTAGCGTAGTGCTGGTGGCGGGACTGCTCTGGCGCAACGTGCTCCTGAAGCAGCGCGCTAATCGCCGCCTCAACGAGAAAAATGAGCAGATTGCCGGACAACGTGACGCCCTCGACCGCACCCTGGTAGAGCTAAAAGGCGCGCAGGCTCAACTCATTCAGAAAGAAAAAATGGCGAGTCTAGGCGAGCTGACGGCGGGCATTGCCCACGAGATTCAAAACCCTCTGAACTTCGTCAACAACTTCGCCGAGGTATCCGCTGAGCTGCTCGCTGAACTGGAAGAAGCCCAGCAGCAACCGGAGCGCGACATAGAGTTAGAGCAGGACCTGTACACTGACATTCGGGAGAATCTGCACAAAATCAACCACCACGGCCGCCGCGCTGATGCTATTGTGCGCGGCATGCTTGCCCATAGCAACCATGGCTCCGGCGCCAAGCAACCTACCAAACTCAACGTACTCACCGACGAGTACTTGCGCCTGGCTTACCAGGGCGTGCGGTCCAAGGACAAAAGCTTTGTGTGCGACCTGCAAACTGATTTTGCTGAGAAACTAGACAAGGTTTCGGTGGTGCCGCAGGACATTGGGCGGGTGCTGGTGAATCTATTTTCCAACGCTTTCTATGCCACGCAGCAGCGCAGCCAACAGGAAGGCACCACCTACAAACCACAAGTAAGCGTGCAAACCCGCCAAGACGCCGACCACATCGAAATTCGAGTGCGCGACAACGGCACGGGCATCCCGGAGCCGGTGCGCCAGAAGATTTTCCAACCCTTCTTCACCACCAAGCCTACCGGCCAGGGCACCGGCCTAGGTCTGTCGCTGAGCTACGATATCGTGACGCAAGGGCATGGCGGGCAACTGCTGGTCGAGTCGGAGCTAGGCCGCTACACCGAATTTGTGGTGCAGCTGCCCGCCTAGCCTGCGGCGCTTTACTCGTCGAATATGCCGCTGACCATGTTGCCGAGCACGCTGCCGCTTTCTTTGTTGGCGTTGCTGCCGTTGGGCATCAGCGCCTGAATCAGCTTCTTCACGGGCATCGACTGGAGCCACACCCGGCCGGTGCCACGCAGCGTAGCTAGTAAGAGGCCTTCGCCCCCGAAGATCATCGACTTTAAGCCCCCAGCCCGCGCCACGCTGAAGTCGATACCGGGCTCAAAGGCCACCACGCAGCCCGTGTCCACGCGTAGTAGCTCGTTGTTTAGGCGCTTCTCGATGATGGTGCCCCCGGCATGAATAAAAGCCTTGCCGTCGCCGGTGAGCTTTTGCAGAATAAACCCTTCGCCGCCAAAGAAGCCTGCTCCTAAGCGCTGGTTAAAGTGTATGGCCATTTTGGTACCCTTAGCCGCCGCCAAGAAACCGTCCTTTTGCACGATGAGACCATTGGGCATGGTATCTAGGTCGATTGGAATGATGGTGCCAGGATAGGGCGCCGAGAAGGCCACCCGGCTTTTGCCATAGCCGCCCCGGTGCGTGAAGTGCGTCATGAACAGCGACTCACCCGTAATCAGGCGGGTGCCCGCCGAGAACAGCTTGCCCAGCACGCTTTGGTCGGGTTCCGAGCCGTCGCCCATCTTAGTTTCGAAGGCAATGGCTTCGTCCATGTACACCATAGCGCCGGCTTCGGCAACTACCGTTTCGTTAGGGTCTAACTCAACTTCAAGTACTTGAATATCATTGCCAAGGATCTTGTAATCGACATCGTGGGAGCGCATGATTGGGGGAAGGATTGTAGTGGAAAATTTGCGCTCCAAGTATAAGAAACTGCAACTGATTTTGACGTAAAACGGCTGTAGCGCGAAATAGGAGTTTCGTGCTACAGCCGTTCTGCTTTGTGCGGAGCGTAATGCCCACGCCATAACCTAGCTTATTCCTCGGGCAACTCCGCCGTGGTGTCGGCGGCTTCGGCGGCCGGATCTGGGTCACCCTTCTTCGATTTCTTCGCCTCTTTACTCGTGCGGCGCATGAAATCCTCGTCCGATTCTTCGGGTTCGGGGGCACCTTCTTCCAGTGGAAACTCGTCGTCTTCCTCGATCTTCTCGCCAAACTGCCCGTCGCGGTTCACGAGCTTCTTGTCGCGCACGTGGCGGTTCAGGAAGGAGTTGACCTCCTCAATAGAGTAGGTGGAGGTGATTTCGCCTAGCGGGTTCACCTTTATTTCAAAACCCTCCAGCTCCTTGTGCACACGGGCCTTTTTGTCGGGGTCGTTTTTCTTTTTATTGCTGTTCGTGGGTTTCTTAGCCATGATTGACGAGTATGGAAAGTGCCAATTACCTAGGTATTTGCGTGAGTCGGCCCGTGAGCGGGCGCTGACTACCTGGATACTACGCAAGGCTTGGCCCGACGGATGTACGAAGTTGTGCCACCCGGGCTAGTTTGCCTTGGCCAGCTCAATGGCTTTTTCCAGAAACTCGTCGCGACCCTCGCGCACGCCCTGGATGGTCTTCTCTAGGTAGATATTTGGCTTGATGCCCACGCCATGGTGCTGACTACCATCGTGTTTGCGCACTTCCATGCCGGTCCAGGAGATGCTGTAGTTGCCGGGCAACGTGAAAGGGTTGATGTTGCCATTGGTACCCGCCGTTGGTTGCCCAATAATGGTAGCTAGCTTGTAGCCCTCAATAAAGCCCATGTAGCTCTCGGCGTAGCTGATGGCGCTCCCATCGGTGATGAAGATGATGCGGGCCGACAGGTGTGGCTTACTCGGTTTCATGGCCCAGCCCATATTGTCGTAGCCAGCTACCTTTTTCTGGTCGGGATAGATAAACCTAGGCACGCGCATCCAATGCGCGGCGGTGTCCGGACCGGAAAGTAAGTGACTGATTAACGGATGGTTGCCTTTCGGATACCCGCGTAGGTCGCAGATGATGGTTTTCATCTTGGCTAGCTCCGGCAGCAGCTCGTTGATGGCATCCATCGGAATTCGGTCCAGGTTCAGGTAGTACACCGAGGGTGAAATGAGCCGCGACATGGGGTGGGTGCTCTCATTATTTCGCAAGCCGCTCTTATTGAAATGAAGTGTAACAGGTTGGCTTTCACCGTTCGGTCGCTGCACTTGCAAAGCTAGCGAAGCATTAGGCGGGCCCATCAAGGTTTCGAAAGCGGCGCGGTAGTGCAACCAGCCCGGCGTGGCCGCCGAGATGTACTGCTCCGCCTCGCGGAAGTACATCGCCGCTGGCTGCCCATTAATCATTGTAACAATATCGCCGCGCTGCACGCCAAGTGAGTCGTTGGCTACGTGCGTGATAATCAATTGATTTTGTACCCATTCCCACCGAATAGGCAAGTACCGGTAGTTGTTGCTGCGCGCCGGTGGGCTTACCCGCACGTGGCCGTCGTGCAGGTGGGCCGTAAGGCGCTGCAAGACTTTCAAATTGTCTGCCTCCGATTGGTCGGGATACGCGGCTCGTAGCGCTTCTGGCAGTGCCGTTGGCCAGTTGGAATTGGTGACGGCGAAGTAAGGATAAAAATGTTGGAAGACGTTCCAGGTGATGACTACGTCGGCGAGACGTACGGCGCGGTCGTTGCCGGTGAACCGGCTAGGAGTGAGCTGATTCAGCTCCGTTTGCAGTGCTTCCAGCGCGGCGTTGTCAGCTGCCGGGAAGGTAGCGTCTTTGGTGCCGTATAAGGCCAACGGAAGCACACACCGCAAGCCGCTACCTAGGTCTTCCTGCACGACTTCGCCAATTTGAGCCTGTTGCGGAAACAGCGCCTTGCCTGCCACAATGAAGTTCTCATTTTGCGCTTCGACTTTATCGAGGGAGCGAATAACGACGCTGTGCTTTTCCTGGGCAGCATCCGTAGCGCTGACTAAGAAAGAGTAGGCGTCGTTACTATTGTTCGCAACAAAGCGGCTCGTATTAGCTTGGCCGGAGATACTGCGTGGATATTGTTTTACTTCATCTTCTTCAAAGCCAGTAGCAAATACGGTTTTCCATGCGCCATCCTCCTGCACCGCTACCTGCATGTTATCTACCTGAATCTGCCCGCTGCCGATGAGCATGGACCCGAAATACAGAAAAGTTGCCTGTGGGTCGATGGTACCTTTTATTTCGTACTCTGCCCACTCTTTGCTCTGAATAGGCCGGTCAACCATATTGTCGAAAAACCCCACTCCTTTGTAAGGCAAATCGACGCGAGCCCACAAGGCGCCAGGCCCATCTTGCGGGGACGTATTGCGTACTAAAGCCGTGTAGCGGAACGATTTACCGCGGTACGGCGTGGCATCTACCGCTTTGGTGAGGGTACCAAAAGTAGACCGCGCGGCCGGGTCTTTCAATGGCTCCGGTCGGTGCGTGCGGCGGCTGTGGTATGGGCTCTGGGCGTTGCCTTGCCCCATCCCCTGATGCTGCCAGCTAATTACTTCGTAGCCTTTCAAGGTAGGAGGTGTAATGTCCTTGGCTTTGAAGAGGTAAGTTTTGCCCGCCGGAATTAGCTGAAGCGTGGGCGCTATGGGTTGAAAAAGGCCTAGCAGCGTTTTCTTCAACTCCGCCTCGGTTTGTGCTTGCTCCACGCGTTGGGCACCCAGCACCGCGAACTTGTCCCAGTCGATGGCGGCGGCTTCGTCGCTGGGGTGGAAGTAGCGCACGTAGCCGTAGAGCCGTGTGAAAGTTTCCAGGTTCTGCACGGTGCGCGGCGTGGGCGCTTGGGCACTGGCAGCACTTGCGCCCAGGAGCAAGCTGATAGTCAGGAAAGATAAGCGCATAGGGTATGGATAAAGGTGGAGGATAAGCAGACTAGGTTGGATAGAAGATGCTTGCTCATAGCCAGTTGGTTGCAAGCAGCCCAAGGTGATGGCTCAACGGCTGAATGGTGGCCTTAGTATAGTGAAAATAGCTTCTTGCCTGTTGACGCTTATGCGACGCAAAAGAGGTTGCTAGCGGTCGTCTGGGCAAGAGCGGGTACTTTTGCAGCTCACTCCCCTCTAACGCCCGCAATAGCTCATGCTTCGTCCTATTATGTTTGTCGGCACCGCGTCCGACGTAGGCAAGAGCATTATCACGGCTGGTTTTTGCCGCATCTTCCGGCAAGATGGCTACCATCCGGCGCCGTTCAAGGCCCAGAACATGTCGTTGAATAGCTACGCCACGCCCGAAGGCTTAGAAATCGGACGGGCGCAGGCCATGCAGGCGGAAGCGGCCGGTGTGCCCTGCCACGTTGATATGAACCCGGTGCTACTCAAGCCTACCTCCGACCAGGCTTCCCAGGTGGTACTTAACGGCCGGCCCATTGGCACGCAGTCGGCCTACGAATACTTCCGCGCTAACGACCGCCTCGCCCTCTTCGAAGCCGCAACTCAGGCTTTCGACCGCCTCGCGGCTAGCTATTCGCCGGTAGTGCTGGAAGGCGCGGGCAGCATCTCGGAGCTGAATCTCAAGAAGCGCGACATCACCAACTTGCGCATGGCCCGCCACGCTGGGGCCGCCACGTACCTCATTGCCGACATCGATAAGGGCGGCGTGTTTGGCAGCGTGTACGGCACCCTAGCTTTGCTGGAGCCGGAAGAAAAAGCCTGTATTAAAGGTGTTATTATCAATAAGTTTCGGGGCGATGCGCGCTTGTTTGACGACGGCCGCCAGCAGCTCCAAGACCTGACCGGCGTACCGGTGGTGGGGGTGCTCCCGTACTTCCGCGACATATTCCTGGAGGAAGAAGACTCCGTGACCTTGGCGCGCAAGCAAATGAGCCCTGGCGCTGCCGACCGAGTGCAAGTGGCCGTGGTACTGCTCGGGCGCATGTCGAACTTCACCGACTTCGACGCCTTAGCGCATGATGCGCGGGTGCATCTGTTCTACACCCACAACCCCGCCGACTTACTGAGCGCCGACATTATCATTCTGCCCGGCAGCAAGAACACCATCGACGATCTGATAGCCTTGAAAAACAACGGTCTAGCTGCGGCTATTGTGCAGGCACAGCGCGCTGGCAAAACGGTGGTAGGCATCTGTGGAGGGTACCAAATGCTAGGTCGTTCAGTAGAAGACCCCGATGGCGTGGAAAGCCAGGTAGCGGCTACGGCCGGCCTAGGTCTGCTGCCCGTGCGCACGGTACTGCAAGGCGAGAAGACGACCCAACAGCGGCAGTTTGCTTTTCTGGATGCGCCCGGTACCTGCCAGGGCTACGAGATTCACATGGGCCAAACGACTCCCGAAGGTCACGCACAGCCCGTGGCTACCCTAGCCGACGGCACGCTGGATGGCTATGCCGTTAGTCCGCGCTGCTGGGGCACGTACTTGCACGGCATTCTCGACAATGCAGCTGTAATCGATTATTTGCTAGCGCCTTATGCCACGACGCAAGTTGCGCCGCTCGATTTCGCTGCTTTCAAGCAGCAGCAATTCGACCGGTTGGCCGCGCTTATCCGCGCAAACGTAGACATGGCGCAGATTTACGCGGCCCTGCAACCCTAACGCGCATGCTACACGGTCACGGCGACGACGCATACCGCCACTCTCAGCACGTAGTAGCCGATTTCAGCACCAACGTGTGGTACGGCGGCGAGCCCGCGGGCTTGAAAGAATACGTTTTTGCGCAGTGGCCCACGGTGAATCGCTACCCCGAAGTCCTAGCCGAGAGCCTAGCGGCACAGGTGGCGGCCCACCACGGCGTGGCCCCAACCCAAGTGCTCATTAGCAGCGGCACCACCGAGAGCATCTACCTCGTAGCGCAGGCCTGGGCACGGCAGCGCAGCACCATCCTCACGCCTGCCTTCGCCGAGTACGAAGATGCCTGTCGCCTCCACCATCACCAGCTGCGCTTCGTAGCGTGGGAAGATCTGCAAGCCGACACGCTGATTGATAGCGAGTTGATCTTCATCTGCAACCCCAACAACCCAACGGGTAGCGTGCTGACACTCGAGGTGCTAAGAGCCTTGCTAACAAGCAATCCGAACACGGTTTTTGTGCTCGATGAAGCATTCATCGAGTTTACCACTAGCATCGATAGCGCCATTCCGTTGCTGAGTCAGTTTGATAACCTGCTGATTCTTCGTTCGCTCACGAAAGCCTACGCTATTCCCGGTTTGCGGCTCGGCTACGTGCTAGGCTCAGCGAAACTAGTGACGCGACTTACGCAGCACAAAGCACCGTGGGCCGTGAATGCGCTAGCTGTGGCGGCTGGCCGCTTCCTGTTTGCGCACTACACCAAAGTGCAACCGCCTATTGCTCAGCTGTTAGCCGACAAGGAAAAGCTAGCTGCCGCGCTGGCGCAAAACCTAGGCATCCACGTCTTCCCCAGCCATACCCATTACTTCCTGGCTGCCACTCGCCACGGCACCGCCGCCGAGTTGAAGCACTGGCTGCTTGCGCAGCACGGCTTGCTCATTCGCGACGCTGCCAATTTTCGGGGGCTCACGCCGGCGCATTTTCGCATCGGCACCCGAAGCGCCGCTGATAATCAACTGCTCATAAACGCTTTAGCTGCATGGACCGCTTCACGCACCTAGCTCCGCCGCTCGCCCTCGGCTATGCGCTCGATTTGCTGCTGGCCGACCCCGAGGGCTTGCCGCACCCCGTACGAACCTATGGTACGCTCATCGCGGCGGGCGAGCGGCAGCTCAATCAGGGGCCTTATCGCTTCGCCAAAGGTGCCGTGCTGGCCGGGAGCCTCGTGGTCGGTACGTTTGGCACCTTTACGTTGCTGGACAAGCTGTTGCGTCGGCTACCTTTCGGCGTGGCGGTGGCTGTTAATAGCGTTTGGGTGTTCTATGGCCTAGCGAATACGGGCTTGGTGCGCGAGGGTCGAGCTGTGTTTACCGCCCTCGACGAGAAAGGAGTGGAAGCTGGCCGCCAGCAGCTAGCCCGCATCGTAGGACGCGACACCACCCAGCTTGATGCCCAGCAGATTCGCACCGCCGTGTTCGAGAGCCTGGCCGAAAACCTCAGCGATGGGGTGGTAGCGCCACTTTTCTATTACGCTTTGGCGGGCGTACCCGGCCTGATGGCCTACAAAATGGTGAACACCCTCGACTCGATGGTGGGCTACCGCAGCCCACGTTACGAGCAGTTTGGCAAGCTAGCCGCCCGCCTTGATGACGTAGCGAACCTAGTGCCGGCTCGCCTCACAGCGGTGCTGCTAGCGGCGCTTGGCGGTAGCAGGCGCGGCTTTCAGTTCATCTTGCGTTATGGTAATCAGCACAAAAGCCCTAATGCCGGCTACCCGGAAGCGGCGCTGGCGGGCGTGCTTAACTGCCGCTTCGGCGGGCCGAACTATTACCATGGCGAACTGGTGCCCAAGCCCTACATCGGCAACAACCCTCGCCCAATTGCGCCCACTGAAATCGAGCGGGTAGCTAGGCTTAATCACGCCGTTTGTGCCGTGGTGGTGGCCGGCATTATGGGGTTATTCTGGTGGCGCCGACGTTAAGGCGTTGGTTACCAAGTGTTCTATAAATGTTCGGTTTTCGCCCCAATAAAGGTGCACATAAGAAGCCCATACGTTGCCATGGCGGTACACCTGCACCGGTACGTCGGCACCTTTAGCGTTAGTAATCTGCACGGCTGCTGGGATCAAACCTTGATCTTCCAAAGTAGAGTAGTGAAACTCATGGCCTTTGATTTTCAAGCCCTTCCACTCCAAGGCTCGGTAACCTAGGGTGAGTTTAGCTTGCTGCATCGAAGTGGTGCAGGGCAGCACGTTTGTCATGGGGAGGGTCTGGCCCTGGGCATCGGTGAGGGTGCGGCCTAGGTACATCAGGCCGCCGCACTCGGCGTAGGCAGTGCCGCCCGCGGCGCAATACGCGGCAATGCTGGCGCGCATGCTGAGGTTGGCGCTCAGCGCTTCGGCAAACAGCTCGGGGTAGCCGCCGGGCAAGTACAGGAAATCGGTATCAGCAGGCAAGGCAGCGTCAGCTAGGGGGCTGAAGTACGTCACTTCGCCTAGCTCCTGTAGCGCATCTAGGTTTTGAAGGTAAGTGAAGGTAAACGCCTCGTCGCGGGCGACGGCTATGCGGCGTGGTTGGAGACTTAGGGCGGACGGCACGGTAGGTACCCACGTGGGAGCAGCGGTGTTCGTCACGGTCAGCAGGCGGTCGAGGTCGATGGTTTGGGGCAAGGCGTCGGCTAAGGCTTCCACGATGGCCTCGTACTGAACCTCCGCGTCAATCGACAAACCTAGGTGGCGCGATGGAATGGCAAACGCTGGATTATTAGGTAGATAGCCCAGTACCTCGACGCCCACATCCTCACAGGCTTCGCGCAGAAATTGGAAGTGCGAAGCGGTGTTCACAAAGTTGAAAATGGCGCCCACTAGCCGAATGCCCGGGTAAAAGTTCTTGAACCCAAACAGCAGCGGCGCCACTGAATACGCCATGGCTTTGGCATTGACCACCAAAATAACCGGAATACCAAGCTGCTCAGCTACATCGGCGGCGCTGCCTTGCATGCGGGTGGCCCCGTCGAAGAGGCCCATCACGCCTTCCACCACTGCCACATCGGCGGGGGCAGTGTAGCGGGCGTAGGTGGCTTGCGCGTGCTCCACCGATGCCATATACAGGTCGAGGTTGAGGCTAGGTCGGCCGGCGGCCTGAGTGTGGTGGTGCGTGTCAAGGTAATCGGGGCCGCACTTGAAGGGCTGCACCCGCAAGCCGCGTCGCGCCAATGCCCGCAGCAGCCCAAGCGTAAGGGTGGTTTTGCCGCTCCCACTGCTGGGGGCAGCAATCAGGAACTGCGGTTTCGGGGAAGAATGGGACACGATTGTATTTTTGAGCGTTTAATTACAAAATAAGAATGCCGCTTTACGTGATTTCGGGCGGCCCTGGGGCTGGCAAAACAACGCTGCTGACGGCCTTGCAGCAAGTGGGCTTCGGAACTGCCGATGAGGTGTCGCGCCAACTCATTCGCGAGCAAGTCGCGCTCGGCACCGACCAAGTACCGTGGCGCAACCTAGCTGGTTTTGCGGAGCTAGCCCTAGCCCGAATGGTGGCGCAGCACCAAGCCGCCAGCCAAGCCAACCGCACCACCTTTTTTGATCGAGGTATTCCGGATGTTATTGGCTACATGCTAGTTGCAGGCTTGTCAGTGCCGCCGGCGTACTACACCGCAGCAGCCACGCACCCGTACGCTTCGCCGGTGTTGCTGGCCCCGCCGTGGGCGGAAATCTACGTGAACGATGCCGAGCGCTGGCAGACCTTCGGTGAGGCTCAGGCGCTCTACCACGCCTTGCGCCGCACGTACCAGGACCTAGGTTTCACGGTGCTCGATTTGCCCAAAGTGCCCGTCGTTGAGCGCGTTGCTTTCGTGCGCAAGGTAGTTGCAACCTAGCTCTTAGACGGGCTAAATACTCAGCGGCAACATTTTTTGCCTACTTTTGCTAGCGCAATTGGTAGTCGTTTCCGCGGTGCGGAACGACTTTAAAAGGGAATCCGGTGTGAATCCGGGACAGTCTCCGCTGCTGTAACCCCCTCAAAACCCCGTCGATACCTTACGGGCCACTGTTTCAGCCTGAAACGGGAAGGCCATCGACGGGCGGGGAAGTCAGAAGACCTGCCGCTTGCAACATACAGTCACAGCTTTCGGCAGAAAGGCTCGTTGTACCATGCTCTACTCCTTGTTTGCTCCCGGCTCGGCTGGGAGACCGTCCATTTTTTCTCTTTTCCGCCGCTCCGCACTGGCGGGGCTGTTGCTGGCTTCGTTGCCTGGCTACAGCCAAGTTGCGCCGGCTCGCCCCGCTGCCAAAGCGGTAGCGACGTCCGCTGTGCGCGGACGAACGACGGTTCAATTTGCCAAAGGCTTTACCATCAGCTACGTAGGTGGTTGTAAGGTAATAACCATCCTGAGTCCTTTCGAGCAGAAAACGACGGCGACGCGCTATTTGCTGGTGCCCCGGGGCGTTACTCGCCCGGCCGGCTACACCGATGCGGTTGTCATTCAAACGCCTATTCGCAGCTTGGTGGCGCTATCGTCAATGCACGTGGCACTGGCCGATTTCCTAGGGGCCGACGATGTGATTGTCGGCTTAGGCGACTTCAAATACGCTTCGGCCCCGCGGGTGCGGCAGCGCATTGCCGAGGGCAAGATCATCAATGCCGGGCAGGGCCGGGAGCTTAATAATGAGCTGCTTATCGCTCAGCACCCCGACTTAGTGATGAGCACCGGGTGGCCTGGTCAAGGTCTCAGCCGCTTTCAAACCCTGCAAGCAGCCGGCGTGCCCGTGATGATCAACTCCGAGTGGGTCGAGTCGACGCCCCTAGGTCGGGCGGAGTGGGTGAAGGTGATGGCTGCCTTGCTCAACAAGGAAGACTTGGTCAACCAGAAGTTTGGCCAAGTGGTGCGCGACTACCAGCGCCTAGCCGCCCTCGGTCAGAAAGCCGCCAAGAAGCCGAAAGTAATTGTGGGTCTGCCGTTTAAGGACGTGTGGCACGTGCCGGATATGGACAGCTACATGGCGCAATTTCTGCGCGACGCGGGCACCACCTATGCCTGGGATAAGACCAAATCGCCCCAAGGCAGCCTCGCCCTTTCGTTTGAAACGGTGTCGCCTGTAGCGCTCAGTGCCGACTATTGGCTACAAACCGGCTCGGCCAACACTAAGACCGACATCACGGCCCAGGATACGCGCTACGCAGCCTTCGCCCCGTTCAAAAACAATCGGCTCTACAACAATAACAAGCGCACGAACGCGCAGGGCTCCAACGACTACTGGGAATCGGGCGCCGTGCACCCCGACGTGGTGCTGTCGGATCTGATTAAGATCCTGCACCCCGAGCTACTGCCCAAGTGGCAACTCTACTACTACAAGCCAGTTCAGTAAGCCCCGCCAGCCTAGCTTTTGATGCGGTTTGCGCGCCTTTTCCCCTGCGTGCCCTGCCCGACCTAGGTGTGTTGCCCGGCGCATTTTGGCCCGACTTCCAGCGTAAGACCAACCCATCTACCCGCAACCAAGTGGCTGTTAGCCAGCATTCTTTTTCACTTTCCCCTGGCCGGCTTTCCCGGCAAAACTCATGAAGAAAAAACGTTTACGCCGCCATCACACAGCTACTCGCATTGAGATCAAGCTCATGTTGGGTACAGTGCTTCTCGTGGGCACGCTGCAAGGCGCGCAGGCGCAGGTACTGGCCGACACGCTGAATCGGCAGCGGTTGGGCGAGGTCGTGGTGACGGCCACCCGTTCGGGTGCGGAGCGTGCGAAACTACCCCAGCAGATTCAGGTTATCACGCAGAAGGATCTGCGCGCCACGCCCTACCAGGAGTTTACGGACGTGCTGAAGAAGAATGCTTCAGTAGATGTAATTCAGTACCCAGGATTGCTGGCAGGCGTGGGCATTCGGGGCTTCCGGCCCCAGAGCAGTGGTCTGAACCAACGGGCGCTGCTGCTCGTCGATGGCCGACCTGCTGGTACCACCAACCTCGCCACGCTTGACCTAGGTAGCGTGCAGCAAATTGAAGTGCTGAAAGGGCCCGCCTCGGCGCTCTATGGCTCGCAGGCCATGGGCGGCGTGGTAAACGTGATTACGCGCCAGTCGCGCGGGGCAGTGCGCTCGTCGCTGTTCACGGAATATGGTAGCTACCAAACTGTTAAGCTAGGCGGCGCAACCGGCGGCAACATCACCGAGAAGCTCGATTTCGACCTGTCCTTCTCGATGTTCGACCGCGCTCAGGATTATAAGCTAGGTAAAAAGGGCCTCTTCCGCCGCGAGCTCGACGGTGCGGAAGCCACCAAGCTGTACGCCGACGGCACCTCGCTGAGCACCGACGACAAGCGCGCCGACGGGCAGCGCCGCCGCTATACTAAGCTCAACTACTACTCGGGAGCGTTGCGCTTGGGCTACCAGCTCAGTCAGCACTGGCGCCTCGACGTGCGTGGCGAGTCCTTCGTGGCGCGCAATGTGCAGTCACCCAATGATGTGTACTACGGAGACCTAGGCAACACCACCAAGGATATTGAGCGTGCAAACCTCGACGTGGGCGTAACAGCCGACTACGACCACCACCAGCTATTGGTGCGCGCCTACACTTCCAAGGAGACGAACAACAACAACACCCTCTATACCGGCAACACACCCATCGCGCCGTACCGCTCCTTTCAGAGCCAGTACTTGTGGAAAGGTCTTCAGGTAAAGGACATTATCAAGCTAGGCCGGCAGAGCATCACGGTGGGCCTCGACCACAATGAGGCGACCAGCAACTCGCTACGCTACAATGCTACCGGCGCCAACCTAGCTCCGTTCAACCCTAACTACGAGCTGAACACGACCGGCATTTACGCCCAAGGTCAACTGAGCTTGCTGGAGGATAAGCTGATCGTGACGCCCGGCGTGCGCTACGATTTCATCACCTACAACGTGAAGCAAACCGACCTGCTCACTTCGTTCACGCCCGGCAAAACCACCAACCCCTTCTTCAGCCCTAGCCTCGGCGCCCAATACGAGCTATTAGATGGCCTGCGGGCGCACGCCACCATCGGCCGCGCCTACGTGACCCCAGATGCCTACAACGTGGCCGGCTATTCCCAGACTAGTCCCAATGCCACGAAGCAAGTATCTATCACGCAAGGCAATGCCGATCTGAAGAACGAGAACAGCGTGACCTGGGACGCCGGCGTGCGCTTCGGCCGCCCGACCACCGGCTTCTCTGCCGACGTAACCTACTTCGCTACGCAGGTACGTAACCGCATCACCACCCGCACCACGAACCCCGCAGGCGAGACAACCCCGGAAGGCTACACCGTTGCTTCGCGCACAACCTACGTGAATGCCAACGACAGCCAGATTCGCGGCCTGGAAACCGAGCTAGGTTATGACTTCGGCGCACTCGCCGATAACCGCTACTCGCTCCGCGTCTTTGCCGGCGGCACCCGCATCTTCAAGGCCGAAGACATCACCAACAACCTCGATAACTCCCAAACAAAGCGGGATATTTTCAATGTGGCCAAGCTGAGCGGCAACTACGGCGTGACGTATGGCAGCACGGAGAATGGCCTGAATGCTCGCCTAACCGGGCACTATGCGGGCTACCGCAAGGACACCGACTTTACGGATGTTAAGTCGCCTCAAATCACCTATCCGCGCTACATGACCCTCGACTTTTCGGCTGGCTATACTTTCGCGGGCAAGCACACCATCTCGCTGCTAGTGAACAATCTAACGAACGAGAACTACTACGAGAAGCGTGGTTATAACTTGCCTGGCCGTAATATCTCGGGTCGGTACTCTATCAATTTCTAAGAACTTGCGAGCTGCAAGCAGGCTACCTAGGTTATGTGAATGCCATTAAAAGAACGTCATGCTGAGCTTGCCGAAGCATCTCGCGTGCCGTGGTAAACCCTGACATTTGGAGTTACCATCGCACGCGAGATGCTTCGGCAAGCTCAGCATGACGTTCAAGAGAGACGGAAGACTCCAGAAACACCATTTGCTACACACGTTAAGCTGACCTGCTGACTTTTATTTCCCTATGCTCTACTACATCTCCGGCGGACAGCGCTCGGGTAAAAGCCGTTACGCGCAGGACTTAGCCTTGCAGCTCAGCCCTAGCCCGGTGTACCTAGCTACGTCGCGGGCTTGGGACGACGACCACCGCCAGCGCATCGCCCGGCACGTGGCCGACCGTGATGAGCGCTGGACGACCCTAGAGGAAGAAAAGTACCTAAGCCGCCTCAACCTGATTGGCCGTACCGTCGTGCTCGATTGCGTGACGCTCTGGCTCACCAACTTCTTCACCGATACCAACTACGACGTCGCCGAATCCCTACGCCAAGCAACAGCTGAATTTGATGAGCTGGTAAAGCAAGATTGCACGTTGCTGGTTATCTCCAATGAAATCGGGATGGGCTTGCACGCATCAAACGAAGCAGGTCGTAAGTTCACGGACCTCCAAGGCTGGCTGAACCAGCACATTGCCCAGCGCGCCGACCACGCCATCTTTATGGTGTCGGGGTTGCCGCTAACAATAAAGTAACCTTTTGATTGACAAAGATTTTATGAAGATATACACCAAGAAAGGCGACAACGGTACCACCGGCCTGTTCGGCGGTCAGCGCGTATCCAAGGATGATGTGCGGGTGGAATGCTTCGGCACCCTCGACGAGGCCAACTCGACCCTAGGTTTGCTGCGCGTGAAGCTAGGTGCCGACCACGCCTGGCAGCCCAACCTCCACCGAATTCAAAAAGATTTGATGGATATGATGTCGCACTTGGCGCGGCCTTCCACGGCCAAGAAAATCAACCCGAACCCGATGCCGGAAGACGGCGCGCAGTTTTGCGAGGAGTGGATTGATGCGCTGGAAGGCCAGATGACTTCGCCCTCCGACTACTTTCTGCTGCCTGGTGGCAACGAAATATCGGCCCTCTGCCACGTGGTGCGCACCCAGATGCGCCGGGGCGAGCGGCGCCTCGTGACCCTGATGGCTGAGGACGAGGTGCATCCGGCTATTCCGGCCTACATCAACCGTCTCTCGGACCTGTTCTTCACGTTGTCGCGCGCCGAAATGGACAAGGCTGGTGTGGCCGAGGAAAAGTGGCAACTGTTTCTTTATAAACGCTTTAAAAAAGCCGAAGAGCCTGCTGCTCCTGACACGGCTACTCCCACACCTGCCGACGAACCTGCCGCGTGAACACTTGGAATATCACTGCGCCTGACCTAGGTTTGGCCGCGGCCATTGCGCAGAAGATTGACACCAAAACCAAACCGCTCGGCGCGCTCGGGCAACTGGAAACCCTCGCTTATCAAATTGCGCTGGTGCAGCAAACGCTGACTCCGGAGCTGCGCCGCCCGCACGTGGCGGTGTTTGCCGCCGACCACGGCGTTGCGCAATCCGGCGTGAGCCAGTACCCACCCGAGGTGACGCACCAAATGGTGCGCAACTTCGCGCAGGGTGGCGCGGCCATCAACGTATTTTGCCGCCAGAATGGGCTTGGCCTGACCATCGTGGATGCCGGCGTGCGGGGCAGCTTTGCCGACCTAGCCTCAGTGCGCAACGAAAAGATGGCGGAGGGCACCCAGAACTTCGCGCACATGCCTGCCATGACGGCCGCGCAGTGTGCTGATGCCCTTCAGCGCGGTGCCCGCCTCGCCGATGAGCTACACGCCAGGGGCTGCAATGTGCTGGGTGTGGGCGAGATGGGTATTGGGAATACGTCGTCGGCCGCCGTGCTGATGCACCTGCTCACGTGCCAGCCGCTGGCTGCGTGCGTGGGACGCGGCACCGGACTTGACGAAGCCGGCGTAGCTCGCAAGCTCTCCATCCTGACCAACGCCGTAGCCGCCTATCCAACGGTCGGCTCCGATCCGTTGACCGCGCTGGCGACCTTCGGTGGCTTTGAAATCGCGCAGATGTGTGGGGCGTTGTTGCGGGCCGCTGAGCATCAGATGCTGCTACTTATTGATGGCTTTATTGCCACCTCGGCGCTGCTGGTGGCTGCTCGACTAGCTCCTAATATTCTAGCTTACTGCGTGTTCTGCCACGAGTCGGGCGAGCAGGGGCACCGGCTGCTGCTAGAGGAGCTAGGTGGTGAGCCGTTGTTGCGCCTTGGGCTGCGGTTGGGCGAAGGCACGGGTTGTGCGCTGGCCTATTCGCTGGTGCAGGCGGCCGTGAGTTTCCTCAACGAAATGGCGTCGTTTGCTAGCGCTGGTGTCAGCGACGATTCTGCTACCTAGCCTTCGCCTATGACCACCCTGCTGCGCCACCACTTGCGCTTGCTGCTGTTGGCTGTGCAGTTCTACACCCGGCTGCCCGTGCCGAATTGGGTCGGCTATTCCGATGAACTGCTGAACAAGGCCACTATCTACTTCCCGCTAGTAGGCTGGCTGGTAGGTGGCGTCGCGGCGGGCGTGTGGCTGGGGGCAAATTTGCTTTTTCGCAGTGCTGATGTAGCGCTGCTGCTGAGCATGGTGGCGAGCATCCTACTCACCGGTGCCTTCCACGAAGATGGGTTTGCCGACGTGTGCGACGGCTTCGGTGGTGGCTGGACCAAGGCGAAGATCCTGGAAATCATGAAGGACAGTCGCCTGGGTACCTACGGCGCGACGGGCCTAGGTTTACTGCTCGCGCTGAAGTTCTTAACTCTGCGCGGGCTGCCGCCCACTACGGTTGGTGCTGCCCTGCTGCTGGCTCACCCGCTGAGCCGGGCCACGGCCCTCACCAGTATTTTTACTCATCACTACGCCCGCGCCAACGAAGACAGCAAGGCCAAGCCCGTGGCGAAAAAGCTAGGGGTTACTGACTTGGCAGCTGGCTGGCTGCTTGGCTTGTCGCCACTACTGTGCTACGTTGTCTGGCAGCAGCGCCCGCTGTTGCTTCTGGTGCTGCTGCCCTTGGCGCTCGTGCAGCGCGGGCTAGCTAACTACTTTCAGCGCTGGATTGGCGGCTACACCGGCGATTGTCTCGGGGCGATTCAGCAAGTAGCTGAGGTCGTTATCTACTTATTTTTCCTGGCTAGCTTTGCATGGAAGTTTATCTGATTCGCCACACGGCTGTGCAGGCGGCGGGGCTCTGCTACGGCCACTGCGACGTGCCTTTGGCTGATACGTTCGCGGCCGAAGCAGCGCAAGTACAAGCCAAGCTAGCTAGCCTGGCGCCGGCTCCTCCTACCGGGTACCGGGCTTTCAGCAGTCCTGCCCAGCGCTGCCTAGCTTTGGCCGAAACACTCAGTACGGCAATTACACCGGACGAACGCTTGCGCGAAATGCACTTCGGCACCTGGGAAAACCGCTTGTGGAGCGCGCTGCCCGCTGCCGAAACGACCCCGTGGATGGACGATTATGTGACGCTGGCGCCACCCCAGGGCGAAACATTCGGGGCGGTGCAACAGCGTGCCGCGGCTTTCCTCACCGAGTTGGTGAGTGCCGACCTAGGTTCGTGGCCAGTGGTGATGGTCACGCACGGGGGCACCATCCGGGCGCTGGTGTGCCATTGCCTGCAAATTCCGCTGCAAAATGCCTTTCAGCTAGGTGTCGACTATGGCTCCATCACTCGGCTCAAATGGCAGTATGACTGCTGGCAGCTGCTAGGGCTGAACGGATAGCGTAAGTGGCCTTCTGCTTTAGCTAGCGTCGCTCATCGAACACCTGAAACTCAGCAATGGAGGGCTGGTGGTCGTAGCGGTCGATGCGCATGCGCACCTTGCTGCCCCACACTCGGTTGAAGCGGTGGAGCTTAATACTGGTGCCGTTGGTGCCGCTAAACAGAGATTTCCACGCCACGCCGTCCCAATATTCGAGTGCGTAGTCGCTGATGTTGGCTTTCTGCTCAGCTACGACGATGGTGTTGAAGCTGCGCTCGTTCTTGAAGTCGATTTCGTACCAAGGCTGTTTCACCGTTTTGTTAGACTGCCAAGTGGAGTGATAGTCGTCATCGTTGGCGAAATCCATGATGTTCATGTCGTCGCTCCAGCTAGAGTTAGCTGCTTGATTCTTAGCTAGGTTGCTGGCAATAATGGGCGGTTCCAGGGGCGATAATTTGGTCGTCGGGCCCGCATTTTTCCACAGCTTCCCAATCTCCTTCAGCCCCGCGAGGGCATTATCGTCGATAAGCCCATCCCGGTTGGGCGCCACGTTCAGGATGAAGTTGCAGCTGTTTTCATTAAGCGGCACAAGCGTTTCGTTGACCAGCTTGGCCGGATCGCGCACGGGTACCGTGGGGAAGTCCGTTTTCCAGAACCAAGCACTGTTGATAGGCAAACACGCCAGCGAAGGCATGCGCTTGCTACCGGGCGCCATGCGCTGATCGGCACCCATTTCGTAGGTTTTGATGTCGGTGTAGTACAAGCCCTCAGCCGGGTACTTGGCCCCATTCAGATCCATTACCAGGCATTCGGGCTGCAAGGACTTCACCAAGGTGTATATATCCTCAAAAGGCACATCGTCATAGGAGATGCGCGACCAGGGAGCGTCCCAGCCGTCAATGATTAGAGCCTCAATCTTGCCGTAGTTGGTCAGCAGCTCCGTTAGCTGCGTCTTGATCATGGCAATATGGGCGGGCGTAATCTGGTTGGGCCGCAGCTTATGATGAGTGTCCAAGATGGAGTAGTAGAGCATCACCTTCAGGCCGTTAGCCCGAAAAGCATCGGTGAACTGCCTGACCACGTCCTTCTTATACGGGCTGTTCATCACGCTGTAGTCGGTGCTCTTGGTATCCCAGATGCAGAACCCGCTGTGGTGCTTTGTGGTCAGGCAGCCGTAGCTCATGTTGGCCGACTTCGCCGCCTTTGCACACTGCGTGGCGTTAAGCCTCTTGGGGTTGAACAAGGCCGGCGAAGCTTCTGGATCGGGCCAGTCCTGATCCATGTACGTCGGAATGTTGAAGTGAATGAACATGCCGAAGCGCAGGTCAACGAACTGCTGTTGTAGCTGCCCCAGGCTGGTTGCGCTGTTCGCCGCTATGGTTGGCTGCGCAAATAATAAAGTAGGCCAAGCTAGACTCAGCAACAAGAAAACGATTGGCGGACAGCGGTGAAAGAGCATAGCAATGAGCCTAATTACTTGAAGCAGAGACTAATGAGGGTGTAGTAGACTTAACTATTATATACTAAGTTTAGGCTATTATATGCCAGGCAACCCATCGTTGATGAAAAACCATTGGTTCTGGTCTACCGGTCGTCGGGAGCACAATGGCTGTTTTCGTAAGATTCTGGCCACTATGTAGAACATCGACTACACTTGCTACTTTGCCAAAGCGAAGCATATCGCCTACAGGTGAAGTGTGCTAGCTAGGGTACATAGAATACTCAACAAGTTATTAGTTGCAAAGACGCTAGATAGCGTATGCAACGGCTAGAACCTAGCTTTAGAGCTGAATAGTAGTGGCTTGAGTATTATAATCGGCGGGACCAGCAAGACGTCTAAACAAAAAATGCCCGGCCAGATAGCCAGGCATTTTCAGCGTAAGGTATTTTATACTTTCGGCTTAGGCGTCGCGCCGTTTCGCGGCCTGCACCGCGTGATCTACTGCCCGGGCTGTGAGGGCCATGTAGGTCAAAGAAGGGTTCTGAGTGGACGTTGACGTCATGCAGGCCCCGTCGGTCACGTACACATTGGGACAGGCGTGCAGCTGGTTCCACTTGTTGAGCAACGATGTTTTAGGGTCATGCCCCATCCGTACACCGCCCATTTCGTGAATATCGAGACCCGGCGCTTGTTTAGAGTTGATCGTCTTGATGTTGGTGAAGCCGGCTTTCGTGTACATCTCCGTAAACTGCTCATAGAAGTCCTGCTTCATCTTAGCGTCGTTGTCGTCGTAGTCAACCGAAACCGACAGCAGTGGCATGCCCCATTCGTCTTTGTGCTTGGGGTCAAGGCGCACGTAGTTGGTTTCCTTGGGGATGGTTTCGCCCATCATGTGCGAGCCTACTTGCCAAGGGCCAAGTGTTGGGTTCTCTAGGCTCTTCTTGAAGTCGACACCTAGCCCATCACTATCCGAGCCGAAATAGCGAGAAGCGCCAAAACCAGCGGCATAGCCCCGCAGGAAGTTAGTCTCTTGCTTAAACACGTTGCGGAACCGAGGGATGTAGCCGCCACCCGCCGGATTGCGCCCGTCCGTGGTCAAATCCTGGAACCCTTCGTATTCGGCGCTGATGCGGGCGCTGTAGTTATGGAACGCTACAAACTTGCCCAGCAAACCGTTGTCGTTACCTAGCCCCTGCGGGAAACGGCGTGATGTGGAGTTGAGAAGTAATAGGTTGGTATTCAACGCGCCCGCATTCACGAACAGAATAGGCGCGTAATATTCCGTCACGGCTTTGGTGTGGGCATCTATCACACGGATGCCCGTGGCGCGGCCCTGCTGCTCGTCGTACAAAATAGAGTGCACTACCGAGTCAGACCGCAGCGTCAGGTGCCCCGAGCGCATTGCCCACGGAATTGTGGAGGAGTTGCTGCTGAAGTATCCCCCGAATGGGCAGCCCCGCTGGCACAGCGTCCGGTTCTGGCATTGCCCCCGACCTTGCTGCGCGTGAATAGCCTTCTGCTCCGAGAGGTGGGCACAACGGGCACTGATAACGTGGCGGTTAGCGTACTTGCCCTTGATCTGCTTGCTGAAGTAATCTTCCACGCAGTTCAGAGGAAAAGCCGGCAGAAATTCGCCGTCAGGCAGCTGGGGTATGCCATCGGCGTGGCCGCTAATGCCGGCAAACTTCTCCACGTAGCTGTACCACGGCGCTAGGTCCTGGTAGCGGATCGGCCAATCGACAGCAAACCCGTCGCGGGCAGGCCCTTCGAAGTCGAAGTTGCTCCAGCGCTGCGTCTGGCGGGCCCACATCAGCGACTTTCCGCCCACCTGGTAGCCCCGAATCCAATCGAACGGCTTTTCCTGCACGTAGGGGTGCTCGGCATCCTTCACGAAGAAGTGCATTGCATCCTCCTTGAAGGCGTAGCAGCGGTTAATAATGGGGTTGGCTTTCTGAATATCCTGTGGTACTTCGCCGTTGTGCGCAAACTCCCACGGGTAAAGATTGGTCGTTGGGTAGTCCTTGATGTGCTTTACGTCCCGGCCGCGCTCCACTACCAAGGTCTTCAATCCCTTGTCGGTGAACTCTTTCGCAGCCCAGCCACCGCTCATGCCCGAGCCAATCACAATGGCATCGAACGTGCGCGTCTTAATGCTGTCAATGTTAAGATTGGCCATGATGCTTGCGCGCTAGATCAAGTTTCTTGGTGGGGAAGTAGCCATTGTAGCGGCTCGGCACAAGCTCATACACAATTTCTTGTGTCATAAAATACTTGCTCTTGGTATAGCCTGCCGCCGCTAGGCGCTTCGTGGTGCGATAGAAGTGCGCTAGGTCGGTGGGGGAGCCTTTCTGCTGATCTAGCATCCGTAGCATGGCCAGCTTCTGCTGCGGAGTGCACGCCGCGAAACCTAGGTTGTGCTGCTGGTGGGCGGCGTTGTCCAGCTGCTTCATGCCATTCAGAAAAGCTTGCTGGTCTTTTAGTTTACCGCAATCGTCGAGCATGCGCAGCACGTACAGGTGCAGGCCTAGGTCCTTGGCACCGGGCGTGTCTGTTTTCGGCAGGATGGTTTCGCATACTTCTGCCAAGAGCTTTTCTTGACTGGCGCTCACCGGCAAGTGCCGGAGCGAAATGGAAGCGGGAGCTTCCTTGGTCGTCTCGTGAAAACAGGCGGGCAGCACTACGGCTGTTCCTGCCACAAAAGCTAGGTTTCTCAGAGCTGTACGCCGGTTCATAGCACGTAAGCGTTGGGTGGTTTAGGACGTCTAAGCTACAGATTTTCTGTCATAAAGCTCGGACTGCTTGCTGAGTAGTTGTGCAGCATTCATCACGAAATATGTATATCATTGCCGCTACATAACCTTCAGGCGGCCTACTGCTAGCGCAGGCAACTGGTCGGGCCGTATGCCTTTTTCACCTCTTATTCTAACCCACCTTTATGACACAGCGAAGAGAATTTCTAAAGCAAGCCGGCTTGCTCTCAGCCATTTCTTTGATGAATCCTGGGCTGCTGCTCGCCGCGCCTTCTTCGCTCAAAGTGGGCCTGCAACTCTACACACTGCGTGACTATATTGGCAAAGATCCCAAAGGAGTGTTAGCTAAAGTGGCCAAAGCCGGCTACCAAGAAGTGGAAACGTACGGCTACAGCAAAGACAAAGGCTTCTGGGGCTTGAGCGCGAAAGAATTGAAATCGGCACTGACGGCCAATGGGTTAACAACATCCGCCGGGCATTATGGCCTAGATGACTTCATCAGCGGAGCTAGCCAAGATAGTCTGAAAGCCGATATCGAAGCTGCCAAAGCTTGCGGTCAAACCTACGTTGTCGTGCCTTCCATGGACAGCAAGTCGCTGACTAAAGTCGATGACCTCAAGCGCGTGGCCGGTAAGCTCAACGAGGCTGGCCGGATGTGCAAGGCTGCCGGACTGAAGCTAGCCTATCACAACCACAACTTTGAGTTTAAGCCCGTCGACGGCACTATGCTCTACGATGTGTTGCTGAAGGAAACGGACCTGGCGCTTGTCGATTTCGAAATGGATATCTACTGGGTGGTACGCGCTGGCCAAGATCCTCTCAAGCTGATCGCGCAGCACCCCAAGCGCTTCACCATGTGGCACGTGAAAGACATGGAAAAAGCTGATCCTGAGCACAACACCGAAATCGGAGCTGGCACTATCGATTTCAAGAAGATCTTTCAGCAAGCGTCTACGTCCGGGGTCAAGCACATCTTCATGGAGCAGGAATACTTTGCGATGGACGCCTACAAGAGCATTACGCAAAGTGCTGCCTACATCAAGAAGAGCTTGCTGTCGTAAGTTCGACTGCTGCACAGCCTAGCTTTAAAACGAAAGCGCCCGGCAATACTGCCGGGCGCTTTCGTTTTACTCGTATTAGTGCTGAAGAAACTAGATGGGCAATTGGCTCACCGCAAGCTCAATGCGCTCAGCGGTTTCCTGCGGACCTAGGATACTCATGATGTGCATGAGGTCAGGGCCAGCGCCGGCACCTGTCACGGCTACGCGCAGAGCTTGCAGCACCTGCCCGATCTTAATGCCTTGCTGCTCTAATACTTGTGAGAGTAGCGCTTTGATGCCTTCGGGTGTTGTATCCGCGGCTGTGGGCAGTGCCTTCGCAAACTCCGTGAGTCCTCCGGCAACCTGCGCGTTCCATTTCTTGCTGATCACTTGCTCGTCGTAGCTGCTAGGGCGCTCAAAAAAGAGCTGTGCTTCGCGGGCTAGGTCGGCAGAGAAAGTTGCGCGCTCCTTCACCAAACCAGCAATTTGCTCTAGTTTGTCGACGGGCATGTCCACGCCAATGCCTTGCTCGTTGAGCTCCGTGAGCAAGTACTGAGCTAGCTCCGTGTCGGGCTTGGCACGTAGATACTGCTCGTTGTACCACCGCACTTTATTCTGGTCGAAGCGGGCTGGCGACTTGCTCACGCGTTCAATCGTGAAAGCGTCGATCAGCTCTTGCATCGTGAACAGTTCCTGTTGCGTGCCGGGGTTCCAGCCTAGGAAGGCTAGGAAGTTGATGAACGCTTCGGGCAGGTAACCGCCTTCGCGGTAGCCGCTGCTCACGGTCGGCTGGCCGGTTTCGGCATCTACGCCGTGCCATTCGAGCGGGAACACCGGGAAACCGAGTCGGTCGCCGTCGCGCTTGCTAAGCTTGCCGGTGCCATCGGGCTTGAGCAGCAGGGGCAAGTGGGCAAACTGCGGCATGGTGCTTTCCCAGCCAAAATAACGGTACAGCAGCACGTGCAGCGGCGCCGAGGGTAACCACTCTTCGCCCCGAATGACGTGCGTGATTTCCATCAAGTGGTCGTCCACGATGTTGGCGAGGTGGTAGGTCGGCATGCCATCCGACTTCATCAGTACCTTATCATCAATAGCCGACGAGTGTACTACGACCCAGCCGCGAATCAGGTCGTTGAAGCGTACTTCTTCCTTGCGTGGCACCTTCAGGCGAATCACGTAAGGCGTGCCGCTGTCGAGCAACTGCTTCACTTCATCTTCGGGCAAGGTGAGCGAGTTGCGCATCTGGCTGCGCGTGATAGAGTTATACTGTGGGTTTGGCACCTTGGCAGCCGTCAGGCGGGCGCGCAAAGCGTCGAGCTCCTCGGGCGTATCGAAGGCATAATACGCGTGGCCGCTGTCGAGAAGCTGCTGCGCGTACTGCATGTACATGGGCTTTCGTTCGCTCTGCCGGTACGGCGCGTGCGGACCGCCCACCCAAGGGCTTTCATCCAACTCAATACCACACCACTCCAAGCTTTGGCGGATGTATTCTTCCGCGCCGGGCACGAAACGGTTCTGGTCGGTATCCTCAATGCGAAGCAGCATCTTGCCGCCTAGCTTGCGGGCTAGCAAATAGTTATACAGCGCAGTGCGCACGCCGCCAATGTGCAGCGGACCAGTAGGGCTAGGTGCAAAACGCACCCGTACTTCTCTCTCCATACAAATAGGTTGCGGCCTCAATCAGTCTAAAACCGCGGCGCAAAGGTACGGAAGAGTAATGAGTGACTGAGTAGCTGAGTGACGGAGTACATAATTTGTTTACTTATGCACTCCGTCACTCCGGCACTATTCAGTCTTTGTTCCGAAAAGCTAGGTAAAGCCCGAGCCCAATCAGCGTAACGCCACCGCGAATTGCCCAGGCCGCGTTAGCACCCCATTGGTCAATCCACGTCAGTAGCATGTGTTTAAGACCAAAAAGGGGCAAAATCAGTGATAATAAGCCAAGCAGAAACAAGCCAAGTCCGAGCTCTTTCATAAAGTGAGTAGGTAAGATGGTGAAACAAGAAGTAGATGCGCGGGTGGCCGCGTTTCCACACCATTCCTCCTTGTTTTTTCATCTCACCTGCTCGCTACTTCACGGCGATGCAGGAAATTTCCACTTGCACGTCTTTCGGTAGACGAGACACCTCCACGGTTTCGCGGGCCGGCGCATAGTCAGTAGAGAAGTAGCTGCCGTAGATTTCGTTGATCAAACCAAAGTTGCCGAGGTCTTTCACGAAGATGCTGGACTTCACTACGTCGGTGAGGGTGTAACCGGCGGCCCCTAGCACTGCTTGTAAGTTGCGCATCACTTGGTGGGTTTCGGCTGCTACGTCACCGTCGCCAACTAGCTGACCAGTGGTAGCGTCGAGCGCAATTTGACCCGAAACATAAATTGTATTGCCAGCCTGAATAGCTTGGCTGTAAGGGCCAATGGGAGCCGGGGCTTGGTCGGAGTAAACAATGGTGTTAGCCATGAGCGATTCAGAAGTAAAAGAAGGATTGTGAAGCGCAAAGTAAGAACCCAATTGTCATTCCGAGCAACGCGAGAAATCTGAGTTATGAACCTAGGTAGTTGATTCACATTCCTCGGGTTGCTCGGAATGACAGAATACACACAAAAAAGCCGCCCCGGTTGTCCGGAGCGGCTCTCTCAAAAGTAGTTGCTGACCTAGCTTATTCCACCGTTACCGACTTCGCCAGGTTACGCGGCTGGTCGACGTTGCAGCCGCGCAGCACGGCAATATGGTAGGAGAGCAGCTGCAGCGGAATCACAGACACGAGCGGCATGAGTACTTCGCTCGTGGCGGGCACTTCAATCACAAACTCCGCCATTGGTGGAATCACCGTGTCGCCTTCGGTCGTGATGGCAATGATGCGGCCCTTGCGCGCTTTCACCTCCTGAATATTGGAAACAACCTTTTCGTAGGAGCTATCCTTCGTGGCAATAACGACCACCGGCATGTTCTCGTCAATTAGCGCGATAGGGCCGTGCTTCATCTCGGCCGCTGGGTAGCCTTCCGCGTGGATGTAGCTGATTTCCTTTAATTTCAACGCTCCCTCTAGCGCTACCGGAAAGTTGTAGCCCCGACCTAGGTAAAGGAAGTTCGTAGCATCCTTGAATATCTCAGAGATCTGCTCAATCTCCGTGTTGAGGGCTAGCGCCTGCTCTACTTTCGCCGGAATATTGCTGAGCTCCACCATGAGCTCGCGCAGCTTCGTCTCGGAAAGCGTACCGCGCTTGTGGCCCACGATCATTGCAAGAATGGTGAGAACCGTTACTTGTGCCGTGAAAGCTTTGGTCGAAGCCACCCCGATTTCTGGGCCGGCGTGCGTGTAAGCACCCGCATCAGTAGCACGCGCAATGCTAGAACCCACCACGTTGCAGATACCAAAAATAGTAGCGCCTTTACTCTTAGCTAGCTCAATAGCAGCTAGTGTATCGGCCGTTTCACCCGATTGCGAAATAGCAATCACAATGTCGCGCTCCGTAATGATCGGGTTCCGGTAGCGGAACTCCGAGGCATATTCTACCTCAACGGGGATACGGGCTAGGTCTTCCAGTAAGTATTCTGCTACCAGACCTGCGTGCCATGAGGTACCGCACGCCACAATGATGATACGCTGCGCATTAACAAACTTCTGCTCGTAGGACCGAATGCCACCCATATTCAAGTGACCAGCTTCCAATTCTAAGCGGCCTCGCATCGAATCCAAAATTGATTTCGGCTGCTCGAAGATTTCCTTCAGCATGAAGTGCTCGTAGCCACCTTTCTCGATGCTGTCCAACTCAAGCTCCAGCTTCTGAATATAAGGTGTCTGTTGGATGTCCTCCTTGGTACGGATGTCAAGCTTACCGTCGCGGATAACAGCAATTTCGTGGTCATTAACGTAAACTACGTCGCTGGTATACTCGATAATCGGCGTAGCGTCGGAGGCTAGGAAGAACTCATCCTGCCCGATGCCAATTACTAGAGGCGAGCCTTTACGTGCCGCAATCAGCTGATTCGGCTCGTCGCGGCTAAGCACTACGATGGCGTAGGCGCCTACGACCTCGTGCAAAGCCAAGCGCACTGCTTCTTCAAGGGTGCAATGGTTTTGCTTCTGAATCTCTTCAATTAGGTTGACAAACACTTCTGTGTCTGTTTCCGAGTGAAACTCGTGGCCTTGTTGCTGCAAGTGCGTCTTCAACGCCGCGTAGTTCTCGATGATGCCATTATGAATAATGGCGATGCGCTCGGAAGTGGAGTAGTGCGGGTGAGCATTGGTGTCGTTGGGCTCTCCGTGCGTAGCCCAGCGGGTATGGCCCATGCCTACCGTAGCGTGGGTATCTTTCTCAGCAATAAAGGTTTCCAGCTCCTTTACCTTGCCTTTCTTTTTATACACATTCAGCGCACCATTGAGCAAAGCAATGCCTGCTGAGTCGTAGCCGCGATACTCGAGGCGGCGTAAGCCTTTTATAATAATAGGACAAGCCTCGCGATACCCGATGTAAGCTACAATTCCGCACATAGTATGTCAGGAGAAAAAGTTAGTAGAAAGTAGGAAAAAGACCTGCCGGTCTTCAAAGGTTATGCCGCAATAAAAAGTTGCTAAAATTTTAGCAAATCAAACACTAATATACGACAAATCTAGAAGGGGTGAGTGTAAGATTCCTTCGTCAGCCGTCCTGGTGTTGGCTTCAATGTGCTCAGCCGCAGGTAGAACAGTCCTATGCTTCAACCTACGCTTTGACCATTAGCGAATATGTTAGAGGTCAAAACAAAAAATCTCCGTAGCCAACTCTGCCAAGCAGATCAGCTACGGAGATTCAACCGTTGTGCTTACTATAACGCTAATTAGCTGGCTAGCTCATTATACAGTGCATAGTAGGAGGTAAGCGGGTTTTCGTCGGTACCTACCTGCGCAAAGCGACATTTCTGCGAATACTCAGAAAACAGCGCGTTTAAGTTATCACTGAAGTCCTCGTCCGATTTCTGTACGGAGTCGGCGTACTCCATTCCTACTTTGATGAAGCCACCAAAATCGGCTGACTTCAGAGCGGCGAGCATTGCGTCATCGATGTCCAGCATCTTGGCCTTCTCGATGATGTCACCCTCAAACTTATGATCGAACTCGTTGTTGTAGACCGTGAAAACAGACTTCGCATCTTTGAAGATGGGGTCTTTTTTATAGGTGGTCTTCAAGTACATTGGGATCAGACCAGTCATCCAGTCGTTGCAGTGTACAATGTCGGGCGACCAGCCTAGCTTTTTTACCGTCTCTAATACACCTTTGCAGAAGAAGATGGCGCGTTCGTCATTATCGGCGTGGAACTTATCGTTCTTGTCTACCAACACCGACTTGCGGTGAAAATAATCTTCGTTATCGATAAAATACACCTGTAATTTCGCATTCGGAATAGAAGCTACTTTAATGATGAGCGGCTTTTCTTCCTCTCCCACGGCGATATTGATGCCTGACAACCGTACTACTTCATGCAGGCGATTCTTGCGCTCGTTGATGATACCGAAACGGGGTACGAAAATGCGGATTTCCATCCCCATTTCCTGCATACCCTGCGGCAACATCCGCAGAAACTCCGCTACCTTGGTGGTCTGCAAAAAAGGATTGATTTCCGTGGCAGCATAGAGTATTCTCAGCTTGGACATAATGGGTAGTTTCGTGTGGTTGAGAAAGGACAACACTTTGGGTGCACAAAATTAAACAAATTTGAGGGAAATTTCAACTAAACCCATTTGCCGTTCTGTGTCGTCGGCTACTTTACCTATGCAGATACTACAATCTGCCCCGGCTTTGCAAGCCCAAACGGAAGCTTGGCGCCAAGAAGGATTACGCATTGGATTGGTGCCCACCATGGGCGCCTTGCATGAAGGACACCTACAATTGGTGCGGGCTGCCGCCGCCGAGAATGATGTAGTGGTGACGAGTATCTTTGTCAATCCTACCCAATTCAATAACGCTGAGGATTTTAGGCTGTACCCTCGCTTGCCCGAAGCGGATGCTGAACTATTGGGGCCTGCTGGCTGCACGGCTTTGTTTATGCCCAGCGTCGAGCAGATGTATCCGGCGCCTGCTCGGCTGCGGTTTGACTTTGGTCCGCTAGAGCATGTGATGGAAGGTGCCTTTCGGCCGGGGCACTTCAACGGAGTTGCTACCGTTGTGAGCAAACTTTTCCACCTAGCCCGGCCGCACCGGGCGTACTTCGGGCAAAAAGATCTACAGCAAGTCACCATTGTTCGTCAGATGGTGTCTGATCTATCGTTCGATCTGGAGGTTGTGGCCTTTCCAACAGTGCGCGAGGCTGACGGCCTTGCTATGTCGTCGCGCAACCGTCGGCTGACGCCCGCCGACCGGGCCCGCGCTCCTCGTCTTCATCAAGCGCTGCAGCTAGCCGCCGAGCAGCTACGGGCGGGGCATTCTGTGGCCGCTGCCCGGCAGGCTGCCATTGATTACCTAGCCCAGGAGCCCGCTATCAAGCTAGAGTACTTGGAAGTGGCCGATGCCCAAACGCTACAACCTGCACTTGAGCAGCCCGCGGACAAGCAGCCTCTGGCTATTTGTTTGGCTGCTAGCCTAGGCGACGTGCGCCTGATTGATAACGTGGTACTATAGGGAATGGCTGAGCGGCTGGGTGAGGCCGTTGAACAGCACGCAGCCGCTCAGTCGCTCTACTTCTGTATCTTTGTCGGCTTTATTTTTAGCCGCATTTCAGCCATGTATATTGAAGTTCTCAAGTCCAAGATTCACCGGGTTAAAGTCACGCAGGCCGAGCTACATTATGTAGGCAGCATCACCATCGACGAAGACTTGCTCGACGCGGCCAACATGGTCGAAAACGAGAAGGTGACTATCGTGAACGTGAACAATGGGGAACGTTTTGAAACGTACACTATCCGAGGCGAACGGGGCTCGGGTATGATTTGCCTCAACGGCCCGGCTGCCCGCAAAGTAGCCGTAGGTGACATCGTTATCATCTTCTCCTACGGCTTTGTCGACTTTGCCGAAGCACGTGCTCACAAGCCTACACTCGTCTTTCCTGATCAGCACAACCGCCTGACCTAGGTTAACATCCGGGGAGACGACGCGTACAAATAGTTGCGCTATCTTGCTTCCTTACAATCCCACCTTTCTTATCTGCTATTACCTTTAGGCCCTACGCAGGGCCTAAGGCAAGGTCTTTTGTAGGATTTGTAACTAAGCATCAACCAAGTGATGAAACATCTTCTTACCATTCTCAAGTACGCTCTGCTGCTTTCCGTATCAGGGTTGCTCATGTGGTACGCCGTGCAGGGGCAGGATTTGAGCCGTATCGGTCAAAGCGTACGGGAAGCAAACTACTCCTGGCTCGTCGTAACGATGATACTGTCGGCGCTTGGGTATTTCAGTCGGGCATACCGGTGGAAGATGCAAATTGACCCCACAGGGCACAAACCTTCTTATTGGGACGTGTATCATGCCATGATGGTAGGCTACCTCGCCAACCTAGTGTTACCACGGATGGGCGAGGTGATTCGGTGCTCCGTTTTGCAGCGTACCAGCAAGGTTCCGGTGCAAGTATCGCTAGGCACGGTTGTGACGGAGCGGGTTATCGATGTGATGGTGCTGCTAGGGCTGCTCGGCGCTACGTTGCTGCTGGATTTTCAGACTTTTTGGGCATTCGTAACGGACAAGATCCTGGGCGGACGCTATGATGAGCTAGCTCGTAATCCAACGCCTCTGGTGGTGGCCGGCTTAATCGCCATTGTGCTTTTAGTGGGCCTGATCTATACCTTGTTCCGAAACCTGGAGCGGCTTCGGCAGAACGCCTTATTTAATAAAGTAGTCGTTTTTGTGAAAGGGCTGCTCGCTGGGGTATTCAGCATATTGAAGCTGGAAAATAAGGGCTTATTCCTGCTCCACACCGCCTTTACCTGGCTGGTGTACTACCTCATGGATTATCTGGCTTTCTTCTGCTTTCCAGCTACTTATGACCTAGGTATGCGGGCGGGATTAGCCGTTCTGACTTTTGGTGCTTTCGGCATGGCAGCTCCTGTGGCCGGTGGCATCGGACCATTCCACGTGATGGTACAAGGTATCCTGCTAGCTTATGGCATCAGCAAGGATGCGGGCATCGCCTACGCGCTGGTGGTGCATGGTTCCCAAACGTTGCTAGTCGTGCTGATGGGCGGTATCAGCTTTGCTGTGAGCATGCTCAAATCAGGCCGCACGGTGTCTGCGGTTACAACGGCTCCTCTTACCGTAGCCTCATCCATTGATGTGGAGTAAAGATAAAATCTTCAGTCGCTCAGCTATCGGGGCTGTAGCGGCCGAGTGGCGTGCGCAAGGCCGCCGTGTGGTGTTCACGAATGGCTGTTTTGACCTGTTGCACCTGGGTCATGTCGACTACCTAGAAAAAGCGAGGCACCTCGGCGACGCCATGATTGTGGGGCTGAATACGGATGCTTCCGTGAGCCGCCTCAAACCCGGCCGGCCGCTTCAGGATGAGGATGGGCGGGCACGCATCCTAGCTGCCCTCATGTTTGTGGATGCGGTGGTGTTGTTCGACGAGCCGACGCCGTTAGAACTCATTACCCAGGTCCGACCCGACATTCTTGTGAAAGGCGACGATTATGCAATTAGCGGAATTGTCGGACATGAATTTGTGTTAAATAACGGTGGACAGGTTCTGACCGTACCGTTAGTAGCGGGCTACAGTACCACCCGCATCGTGGAGCGCATCCGCGAACAACTTTAACTCTCTTCTTCCATGTCTGGCTTTCCCATTTTTCCTTTTCTGATTCTGATGATGGTCGTGAGCTGGGTGATCCAGTGGCGACTACGCAGTAAGATGTCGAAGTACGCGCAGATTGGCTTGCAATCGGGTCTTTCTGGCCGTCAGATTGCTGAGCTGATGCTCGCAGACCACGGCATCACCGACGTGCGAATTATCTCGACCGAAGGTCGCTTAACTGACCACTACAACCCTGCCGACAAAACCGTAAACCTTAGTGAGGCTGTATACGAGGAGCGTAGCGCCGCTGCTGCTGCTATTGCGGCGCACGAATGCGGCCACGCTGTGCAGCACGCCACGGCCTACAGCATGTTGCAGTTCCGTTCGGCTATGGTGCCGGCTCTGAGTGCAGTATCACGCTTTATGCCATTCATTCTGATGGCTGGCGTTTTTATGCTGCGTTCAACACCTATTCCTTTAGGCGTTGGTATTGCACTGTTTTCCCTCACTACTTTATTTAGCTTCGTGACGCTGCCGGTTGAGTTTGATGCTAGCCGCCGCGCCCTCGCCTGGATTGACCGTCGGGGCATCGTAACGACGCAAGAGCACGCTATGGCCAAAGATGCCCTATGGTGGGCTGCTATGACCTACGTAGTTGCTGCGCTGTCGTCGCTGGCAACCTTGCTTTACTACGTGAGCATCTTCATGGGTGGCCGCGACCGTCGTTAACCACTCGCAAATCGTATTCTGTTACGGCCGTTTCGCTCTGCGAGGCGGCCGTATCTTTTTTAAGTTCGCCTATCAGTCCTTAGCACCTAACCTGATTGTCGCGCGTTAAAAAGTATGCATGCCGAAGAAAAATACGGGCAATCTGCTTAACTGCGGATTCTGCCTTTTATTTTTGATACGACAACGCTACCTACCCAATACTTAGCTGTTGTTTCATTCCCACCCAACCTTTCCTGTATGGATTTTCAACTCACAGAGGAGCAGCTAGCCGTTCAGGCTGCTGCCCGCGATTTTGCCCAGAGTGAGCTCTGGGCTGGTGTTATTGAGCGCGACGACAACCAGAAGTTTCCCGCCGAGCAAGTCAAGAAAATGGGCGAGCTAGGCTTCCTCGGGATGATGGTAAGCCCCGAGTATGGCGGCAGTGGTCTCGATACAGTATCGTACGTGCTGGCCATGGAGGAAATCTCGAAAGTAGATGCTTCGTGCTCCGTTATCATGTCGGTAAACAACTCGCTCGTGTGCTGGGGACTGGAGAAGTTCGGTACTGAAGAGCAGAAGCAGAAGTATCTGACGCGCTTGGCCACCGGCGAAATCATCGGGGCTTTCTGTCTGTCCGAACCTGAAGCAGGCTCCGACGCTACCATGCAGCGCACCACGGCCGAAGATAAAGGCGACTACTATTTGCTCAACGGTACCAAGAACTGGATTACCAATGGCAGCTCTGCCTCCGTGTACTTAGTTATTGCTCAAACTAATCCAGAGTTGAAATCACGCGGCATCAATGTGCTGATTGTCGAGAAAGATACTCCTGGTTTTACAATTGGTCCGAAGGAGAATAAGCTAGGTATTCGGGGCTCCGACACGCATTCGCTCATGTTTACGGACGTGAAGGTGCCTAAAGAAAATCGTATTGGACCCGATGGCTTCGGCTTTAAGTTTGCCATGCAAGTGCTAGCGGGTGGCCGTATCGGTATTGCCGCGCAAGCCCTAGGTATTGCCTCCGGAGCGCTCGAACTATCCTTGAAGTACGCCCAACAACGCAAGGCCTTCGGGGTAGAAATCGCTAAGCATCAGGCTATTCAGTTTAAGTTAGCTGAAATGGCGACCAACATCGACGCAGCGCGGCTGTTGTGCCTAAAAGCTGCCAACGACAAAGATCAACAGCTCGACTATAGCAAGTCGGGCGCCATGGCAAAACTGTTTTCTTCGAAAGTTGCAATGGACACTGCCGTTGAAGCGGTCCAGATTCATGGTGGTTACGGTTTTGTCAAAGAATACCATGTGGAGCGACTCATGCGCGACGCCAAAATCACCCAGATTTATGAGGGTACTTCCGAGATCCAGAAAATTGTAATCTCGCGGGAATTATTAAAATAAGATTAGCGCTGCTCTAAAGTCAGAATATTTGCACTAAACCCAGCCAAAAAACGGCTGGGTTTTCGTTTTTGTGAATTTTTATATCTTATTTTGCATTGTCTAAGTTTGACAGCCCCCCGAACCCGTTAGATTCCATCATACCAGCCACACTCCGAATATGGAAGATTATAATAAAGTCATAGAGTCACTCGGCGTACGCTACATCAAGGCGAAGAACTTGGTGTTGCAGCAGCCGTTCACGGTGCGCAACTATTATGATGTTGGCAACAACCTCATCCTGTTGCACAAAGGCCGTGTCTCCTTTGGTGAAGAAGAGCAAGTGGTAGAAGAAGGAGAGATGCTATTTATCCCAGGTGGTCGTGCTACCAAAGTAAGTTATGGCAATATCAGTAATAAGAGCATTACCAACGACGATCTGATTAGCAACAAGGATAAGTTCTTTCATTCCAATACTGACCTTGATCTGATCGGCGACGCCGAAGAAAGCCATAGCCACGTAAGCTTCGAAGCCAAGGTATTTGACTCCGTCAACTTCTTCGCTTCGCTCGACGTGCCCGCATTCCTGATTACCGGCAACTCGAAGCTCGCGAACCTGGTGATTAAGGTGGTAGAGGAAAGCTTGCAAGATCTACCCGGTCGCGAGCGTCTTATCACGATCTATACCGAGAACATCGTCGTAGAGATTGTACGTTACATCTTGAAGAACAAGATGTTTGTGGAGCAACTCGCTACCAACAGCACGTATTTCAAAGATCCTCGTCTCATCGACCTGTTCAACTACATCAAGGAGAACATCGGCGGCGACCTATCGAACAAAGTGCTTTCGAGCGTTGCGAACGTATCGGAAGACTACGTGGGTCAGTACTTCAAGATGCTCACCGGTATCAACCCGCAGGACTACATCGAATATCAGCGGATGGAACGCGCTGTATTCTTGCTGCGCACGACCAAGAAGAGCATCCGTGATATCGGCAAGGAAGTAGGGTACAAAGACACGGCTTATTTCTGCCGCCGCTTCAAGATGATGTTCGGTATTCCGGCTGGTAAGATGCGCCGCCGCGAATCGGCTATGAACATCTAAGCTTGAGGAAAGCTTTACACCCCTGAAAACAAAGAAAGCGCCCCACCTGGGGCGCTTTCTTTGTTTAAGACGAAACCGAAGGGCTAGGCTAGCTTAAGTACGCTATTGAACATCCGAACCACGTTGGACACTTCTCCTAGGAACTCCGGCGCTTTTTCGATTTGGTTACCTATCACAATAACGTCGGCACCAGCAGCTAGGGCTGCTTGAGCTTTCTCGGCGGTGTTGATGCCACCGCCCACGAATAGCGGAACCTCTACCGCTTGGCGCACAGCCCGGATCATGGCGGGCGATACAGGGTACATGGCGCCGCTACCGCCATCTAGGTACATCAGCCGCAAACCCAGTTGCTCACCGGCCATGGCTGTGCAAGCCGCAATAGTCGGCTTATCGTAGGGTAGAGGCGTGGTGTTGCTCATATAGCTAGCGGTTGTTTGCCTACCTGTATCGACCAGCATGTAGCCAGTCGACAAAATCTGGAGGTTACTAGCTCGCAGCAAAGGCGCAGCGATAACATGCTGGCCAATCAGGAAATCAGGGTTGCGGCCCGAAATCAGCGACAATAGCAGAATGCCGTCGGCCTGCGTGTCGAGGTGTAGGCTATGGCTCGGAAACAACAGCACCGGCACAGCGCTGCGACTTTTGATAAAACGAATGAGCGACGCCTGGTGAGTACTCATCACCAGGCTGCCGCCCATCAGGAAATAATCAACAGGATGTTCTTCGCTTAGCTCCAGCAAGTGCCGGCAACCAGCCTCATCCAAGTGGTCAGGGTCAAGCAGTACCGCTAACGATTTTTGGCCGCGCGTTCGGCGTTTGCTGAGGGCTTCATGAAGATTGGTGAGGCGCATCCGCGTCGTCGTGGAAAGTAAATTCGATGTCTCTGGTCTCCGGTTCCGCCGTAGCATGCGGGCCTGAAGACGCAAGGTCGGAATTTTTAAGTATTGGCAAGTAGTCTCCCACTTTCTGTGCCACGTACGCCATCAGCACGGCCGTTACTTGTGCCATCAGCAGCTTGCCTGTGTCTGATTGCAGAAACGCACTGAATGTGGAAGCTAGGAAAGAAGGCGAGTCATCCTCGGGTACTGCGCTCGAGTGGCCGTTTTGGTTGAAAGAGGACGTCGGTAGCCGACGAGCATCATCATAGGGTAGGGGTGGAAAAGGATCGGCGTCGGTGTGGTATACATCTGGGGCAATATGCGCCCGTTCGTGTCCTCGGCCCGAATAACCACGGTAAGCATCGGTGTTCGTAGCGCCAAAACCAAAATCATCTGACAATGCTGTATCAGCTTCGGTGTAGTGACGAACGGAACGGTTCCGCTTCGACTTGGCTTTCAAGCGATGAATGGTCGACTCTTCGTCATCATGCTTAGACGATTTCCGGCCGCTAAAAGCTTTTGCTAGTAGCCAAATACCCCCAACCACACCTGCTCCAATCAGCGCTTTTTTGCCGATTTCCTGCGTTTTTTCCTTGATGTGGTCGACGTCGCCGAGTAAAGCGCGCTCATACTCCAGCTTCTGACGCTCCAGAAACTCTTTCTGATCTTCAAACAATGGATTCGTTAGCTCTGCCATATGCTTTGTTACGCTTGCCGCTTATCAGATTTGTAAATAGTATTATCCAGGAGCTTGTCGGCCAAGCCTTGGAAAACTTTCTTGTCGACGCCTACTAGGAAGATGATTAGCAGTACTAGGTAGAAACCTGCTACTAGTCCGAAGCCCCAAAAGGTGCTATCCAAGGCGGCGTTAAGTGCAAGACCGGCAAAGATGCTTAGGAAAATAAGGAACATCAATCCGATGAGGCCCATTGCAACACCATGTACCGTGCCTACAAAGGCCGTTTTTGCCTTTTCCTGGGCCTCAAGGCGCACTAGGTCAATACGAGTGTCTAGGTAGCCCATGAGGTTACCCATCAGGCTGTCATTGCGGGGCGTTTTAGAAGCGTCGTCGTTAGCCATACGGCGTAGGGGGAGAGAAAAGCCAGAAATAATGTTACAAGTCTGGACACCGAAGGAACGTTATCGTGTTCATTTTCGGGTCGCCCCTAGCATACGGAAAAAGCGACATTATGTCTGAAAAATGAGTTACTTTTACCTTATACGGCCGAATTGTGAGTCAGAATCATTATCAGGTGTTGGGGGTAGCCGTTACTGCTACAGCCCACGAAATTAAGCTAGCTTATAAGCGTCTGGCCGTGCGGTACCACCCGGATAAGCACGGCGGTAGCACACAGTTTGAGGAGCAATTCAAGCAGGTAAGTGTCGCCTACCAAGTGCTAGGTGACCCGGCCCGGCGTGCCGTGTATGACTATCAGCTGCAAGTTGTCGCGCGTCGGGCAGAAGAAGCTCGTAGGCAGCAGCAATTTCGGCAGCAAGGTCAGCATGTGTATGGGGTGCCTATGCCGCCTCCGGTGCCGTTGCGGACGCGCCCGCCTGCTGGGGCGGCTGAACGACACTACCGGACTATCCCGAAGCAAAAGCCCAAGTTTAACCGGCGCGACTACCTGCTGACTTTTGGTGTTTTCGGTTTGCTTATTTTGTTCATGCTGTCGGTGAAGGTGACGATGGACCACGTGACGGCCGTGAGCAACTATGAGGATGGGCTGGCCGCTTACGTGAATAGCAGCTGGGGTACAGCGCACGGATTCTTCACGGAGGCGTTGCACTTCAAGCCAACCTACACAGAAGCTTTGCAGCGCCGGGGCGAGATTGAGCAGTTTGCCTATCAGAACTACCGCGCTGCCCGCACCGACTATCGTGCGGCCTTGGCTAATGCTCGAGGACGAACCGCCGCACAGCTATGGTACCGTCTGGGCCAATGCCACAGCAACTTAAACCAGCCCGATTCGGCGGAGATATGCCTAGGTCATGCGCTGGCTCTCGACTCGCTGCTGAGTGGCGCCCGCCTAGCACGTGGCGAAACGCGACTCTTCGGCTTGAATGCGTTTGAAGCAGCCATTCAAGACTTCTCAGCGGGCTTGCGGCTGCGCAAGCAGCAGGGTCGTTCGTTGAAGTACCTCACCTATCGTGGTCTTGCCTACTACAAGCTTGGCAATTATGCGGCGGCGCGCAGCGACTACCAGCAAGTGCTGCTGCAAAACCCGCGAAACGGACAGGCATACTTTCTCTTAGGGCGACTAGCGCAGCGTGAAGAAAATGCCGGCGCTGCGTGCGAATTTTTTCGCAGAGCAGTCACGCTAGGCTATAGCTATGCTGCCGCGGCGCAGCAGCAAACGTGCCCTTAATAGAACTTGATAGGAGTTGGATCGACCCGCTGACTGTTAAGTAGTTGGGCGAAAAATACTCGATTCTTTCTTGCTTCTTTGAACGCGTATGCGTGTCTTTATACTTATGAAGACGGGCCGGAATACGCGTTTGAAACTGTACTTGGCATGTGCACTGATCGTGCTGAGTTGGCTGGTAGAATACTTTCTGGCTTAGTGCTCAGAACGTAAAACCGCAGGTAAGAATAGGGGCTTAGTAGGCTTATGGCTGAGAGGCGTAAGCAATAAAAAAGCCTCTAGCTGCGCGCTAGAGGCTTTTCTGTGGTAACGGTTGGAATCGAACCAACGACACCAGCATTTTCAGTGCTGTGCTCTACCAACTGAGCTACGTTACCATTTCCCTTGGCTTATTCGCGTTAGGAGTGGCAAAAGTAGTAAACCAAAACTAACCTGCAACATTCCAGTGAAAAAAATCTTTCTGCGGAAACCTGTAAATTTGTTAGGCATAACGAGTACTTTTCGGACGTTCCCAACCTAGCTCTACTGCCGTGACAATTCAAAACATTATCTTTCTGCTAGTTGCCATAGCAGGTATTGGCCTGTTTATATGGCAGGTGCGCAAGATTAGCGCGAATATTCTGGTCGGGCGCGACCGAGAAATGAGCGGTAACGTGGGCGAGCGGCTCAACAAGATGTTGCTTGTTGCCTTTGGCCAGCAGAAAATGTTCAAGCGCATTACCCCGGCGCTGCTGCACTTGGTGGTGTACGTGGGCTTTCTGGTCATCAACGTCGAGGTCATCGAGATTCTGATTGACGGCATTTTCGGTACGCACCGCGTGTTACAGTTCCTGGGCCCAGTGTACGACGCACTGATGGCGACCAACGAAGTGCTAGGTGCCCTGGTAATTGTGGCGGTAATAGCCTTCTGGTGGCGCCGCAACCGTAGTCAGCCTGTGCGTCGCTTTACCGGCCCCGAACTGCGTGCGTGGCCTAAACTTGATGCGAATATCATCCTTTATGTTGAGGTAATCCTCATGCTGGCGCTGTTCACGATGAACACTTCTGACCTGAAGCTGCACCAGCTGCGTGGGGAAGATCTGCCGGGGATTTTTCCTATAAGTTCGCTACTCACGGGTCTGTTCCCGAGCAACATGCAAGCGTTGGAGATACTAGAACGCGTAGGATGGTGGGCGCATATTGTGGGTATTTTGCTGTTCCTGAACTACTTGCCTTCGTCGAAGCACTTCCACATTATCATCTCTTTCCCGAACGTGTACTACTCGCGGCTTGTGCCCCAGGGTCAGTTCTCGAATGTGGATAGCATTACGCACGAGGTGAAGGCCATGCTAGACCCGAGCTACCAGGTGCCCACACCAGCTGTTGGACCTGATGGATCGGCCGCTGCTCCTACGCCATTTGGGGCTAAGGACGTGGACGACCTAGCTTGGACGAACTTGATGAACGCTTACTCCTGCACCGAGTGCGGCCGTTGCACATCGGTGTGCCCGGCCAACATTACGGGCAAGCTCCTGTCGCCGCGCAAGATTATCATGGACACCCGCGACCGGGTGGAGGAGAAGTACAACTCGCCGCTGATTTTCAGCCCTAACCTTTACGGCGCTGAGGCCAAGCACGCCGAGCAGGAGCAGCTTGACAAAGAAAGCCACACGCTGCTGCGCGGCTACGTGACGCCCGAGGAGCTCTGGGCTTGCACCACCTGCAATGCCTGCGTAGAAGCGTGCCCCGTGAACATCAATCCCCTGGAGAGCATCATCGAGATGCGCCGCTTCCTGGTATTGGAAGAGTCAGCGGCGCCGAACTCGCTCAACGTGATGTTCTCAAACATCGAAAACAATGGCGCGCCGTGGGCCTTCTCGCCTTCCGACCGCTTCAACTGGGCCGATGACCTGTTTGTGTCGGAGAAGGAAGCCGTAGCGAAAAGCTAGCTTTGTTCTCTCCGTTCGGGCGCGGTAAGGCCTGATTAATTCCCACTCATTCTGACCTTTAGTCTTTTAGATATTATGGCTGAGCCAACTGCCAAGCGTCAAGTTACCGTTCCTGTTATGGCTGACCTCGCGACGCGCGGGGAAACGCCGGAAATCCTGTTCTGGGTAGGCTGTGCGGGTGCCTTCGATGACCGCTACAAGCGCGTGACGCGGGCTTTCGTGCGCATTCTGGAGCATGTGGGCGTGAACTACGCCGTGCTTGGGATGGAAGAAACTTGCACGGGAGACCCCGCTAAGCGTGCTGGCAACGAGTTTCTGTTTCAGATGCAGGCCATGCAAAATATTACCACCTTCGATGGGTATGGCATCAAGAAGATCGTAACGGCCTGCCCGCACTGCTTCAACACGATTAAAAACGAGTATCCGGCGCTGGGCGGCAACTACGAGGTGATTCACCACAGCACGTTCTTGCAGCAGCTCATCAACGAGGGCAAAGTAGGCGTAGCGGGTGGGGGCGAGTTCAAAGGGCGTCGCATTACGTTTCACGATTCCTGCTACCTAGGTCGGGCTAACAACATCTACGAAGCCCCGCGTGAAGTGCTGGCGGTGCTTGATGCTGACCTGGTGGAGATGAAGCGCTGCAAAACCAATGGCCTGTGCTGCGGCGCCGGTGGCGCCCAAATGTGGAAAGAACCCGAGCCCGGTAAGAAAGACATCAACGTGGAGCGCACCGAAGAAGCCCTGGCTACCCTCGACGGCAACGCTGCCGCGCTAAACAAACTCTACGGCGTAGAAAGCGGCAACGAAGGTGCAACGCCCGCTCCCAAAGCAAGCGAACAAAACAGCATCATTGCGGTCAGCTGCCCCTTCTGCATGACGATGATGAGCGACGGGGTGAAAAACAAAGAGCGCGAGAACAACGTGCAAGTATTTGACCTCGCCGAATTGATTGCCACAGCAGAAGGTTTGAACGCGTAAAGAAGACTTGAGATCAAACAAAACGGCCCCGGCGGAACTTCCCGTCGGGGCTGTTTATTTTGTAGAAAATAAGTCAGCTGGTTTTGGAGTTATAGAAGTATACAGCCTACCCTGAACCGCGAAGTTCTAAGCACCTAGCCTCATGTTCGTTTCCTTTGACCAGCTGCCCGCGCACGCTCGCATCTGGATTTACCAAGCCGACCGTCCGCTCACGAGCGAAGAGCTAGCTTCTGTGGCGCCCGCCCTGCGGCAGTTTGCCGAGGAGTGGACCAGCCACGGCCGCTCCCTAGCTGCCTCGGCTGCTTTTCTGCATCATCAGTTTCTCGTGATTGGCCTCGATGAAGCCGTGGCCGACGCCAGTGGCTGCTCCATTGATTCCTCCGTGCGGTTTGTGCGGGCATTGGAGCAAGCGCTGAACATCACGCTGCTCGAAAAATCGCAGCTGGCTTTTCTAGTAGAGGGCGAAGTACAGCTCGTCGACCGGCGGGAGTTGAAAGCAGCAGTAGCGGAAGGCCGTTTGCGACCCGAGACGCCGTACTTCGACAATACCATTGCCCAGCATCAGCAGCTTCGCAAGGCGTGGCCAGCACCGGCAGCCTCTACTTGGCTGGCGCGCTACTTCGCAGGGGCATAAATACTTGGCTTTTCGGCCAGAATCCTCCCCAAACTTAGTATACTTGCTAGGCCTAGGGGTGGCAATGGCAGAGAGCTATTCCAACATCAATTCCACTCCATCTACGCATGAGGAATTTTCTAATCATCGGTGTCACGGCGAGCTCGGCGCTACTGTTGGGCGGCTGTGCTACGACGGACGGCGTCAGCAAAGCCGACAAGCGCTTTGCCCGCGGCGAATATGAAACTGCTATTACGCTGTACAAAGCGCAGGTGGCCAAGGACAAGAACGCACCGCTAGCGAACTACCGCATCGGCGAGTCGTACCGGCTCTCCAACCGCGTTGAGCAGGCTGAGCCGTTCTACCAAGCTGCCCAGGAGGGAAAGGCAAAGAGCGCCGACCTAGGTTTCCGTTACGCCGAGGCGTTGAAAGCCGGTGGCAAGTTTGAGGAAGCAGCGAAGCAGTTTGAAGCCTATGCTCAGTCTGGCACCAACCGTACGCTGGCGGCTCGCGCCGAAATGGAAGCCAAGAATGCGCGCCTGAGTCCGGACATCGTGGCGATGCGCACCAACAATGAGGTGATGCCGCTCGACCAGATCAACTCTGAGTCTTCGGACTTTAGCGCCACGATGTTGCCCGAAACCAAAGAACTAGTATTTGCTTCTGGCCGCGAGGGCAAGAAGTACCTAGGTAATGGAGAAGGATTCAATGATTTGTACGCCGTCAAGTTCGACGACACGGATAAGCTGACGGGTGGCACGGTGCGTAAGCTAGAGCCCATTTTCAACAGCACCGACAAGCACGAGGCTAGCGCTACCTACACGCCCGATGGCAAGATGATGGTGTTTGCCCGCTCCAACAACGGCTCCAAGAAGGGCTACCTGAGCGTAGACCTGTGGGCTTCCTATTTCAAAAACGGCGCTTGGAGCGAGCCAGAAATTCTGCGCGTGGTGAACAGTAGCACCGCGGATGAATTCTCGCCCGTCTTCTCGCCCGATGGCCAAACGCTATACTTCGCTTCGTCGCGGAAAGGCGGCCAAGGCGGCACCGATATCTATAAGGCTACCATGGGCGCCAACGGCCGCTTCTCCCCACCCGAGAACCTAGGGGAGGACGTGAATACGCCTGGCAACGAGAACTTTCCAGCGGTAGCTCCGGATGGCGCGCTGTACTTTTCCTCCGACGGCCATCCAGGCCTAGGGAAGCTCGACATCTTCATGGTGGACAAGGGCAAGGTGAAGAACCTAGGTGCTCCCATTAATAGCAACGGGGATGACTTTGCGCCCTATTTCATGGGCAAAGACATGGGCGTGTTCTCCTCCAACCGCGCTGGTGGCAAAGGCAGCGACGATCTGTATCGTTTTCACAAAAAGCCGCTCAAACTCGTCGCCCTCTTTGTTGATGGGACGCTGGTGGAGCGCAACGACAAAACAGGAGAAACAGCACCAGTAGCGAACGAAACGGTAACGATTACAAACCGCAATGGGCAAAAGCAAGACGTGACCACCGGCCCAGACGGTAAGTTCACTGCCAAGCTCGATACGGCCGCTGCCTACACACTGCTGGCTGACCGGCCGGGCTACTTCACGGCCCGTAACTCCTTGAGTACTGTTGGGAAAGTGCCTAAGCAGGAGGATTTGCCCAATGAGCAGAACGACATTCGGTTGCCCGTGACGCTGACCTTAACCAAGATCGTGAAGAACAAAGCCATTGTGGTGGAAAATATCTTCTACGATTACGATAAGGCGGACATTCGCCCCGATGCCGCAGTGGAGCTAGACAAGCTGGTGGAAACGCTCAACGACAACCCGAACATTACCATCGAACTGAGCTCCCATACCGACTCGCGTGGTAAGGATGCCTACAACCAAGCGCTGTCTCAGCGTCGTGCGCAGTCTGCTGTCGACTATATCATCTCGAAGGGCATCGGCAAGAACCGGATTACGGCCAAAGGCTACGGCGAAACGCAGCCCGTTGTGAAAAATGCCAAGACGGAAGACGAGTACCAGCGCAACCGTCGCACCGAGTTCAAAGTGACCAAGATCACGGAATAGCTAGGTCGCTATCTTGCAAATAAAAAGCCCCTGCATGGTTCGTCCATTGCAGGGGCTTTTTCTGATACTACGGCACAGTATTCTCTCGTTGACTAAGTAAAACAGGTCAGCTAGCATTCATTTGGGGCTTTCTTCTTGCTAGATAAAGCTCATAAAGCCAAAATGTTAGCTAAAGTGTAGTTATGGCATAATACTTGGTTTTATTGTAACTTGAGCAAGAAGCTTTTCGCCTGCTCGTTTTTGTTACCGCTATGAAGAAATACCTGTTGCTTTGCCTTGGCATATTGTTGCTGATGGGCTTCCGCGGAACGGCTGCTCCTGCCACGGTGAACTTTGCCTCCGAGCGAGGTTTGCCCTTTCAGCTGGTGTTTGATGGTCGCCCACTGCTACGTACCAGCGCCAGTCGGGTCCGGATCGATCGGCTCACGCCGGGGTTTCACTGGGCAGAATTTCGGATTCCGACGGCTTTCGGCGGTGCTGTAAACTACCGGACGCGTCTGTTTTTGGATCCGGGCTTGGAAACAAGCTTTGTGCTGCTGGCGCGTAGCGGGTACCCTCCAGTGCTTCGCAAAGTAGCCGCCGTGCCGATCCGCACGGGTGGGTTCTACCCGCCGAATGCCCCAGGTTACCCCGGAGGCACGTACGATGATTCTGGCTATGGCAGCTCTCCAAATGGAAACGGCCGCAACGGCTCTGGTGACTACAATGATGGTGGGTATAGCGGACCCGCTAATCCTATTCCTGGTCCCAACGGTCCAGACGCAAACTACCCGACTATGCCAAACAACTATCCGCCCGCGCCTAATCCGGCTCCATACCCGAACAACGACAATTACTCTTCGGTGATGTCGGCTGCGGATGTGGATGGGTTGGTACAGTTCCTACAAAAAAAATCGTTTGATGACAACAAGCTGCCGGTCATCAAGCAGGCGTTGGGCGAGTCATTAATTCAATCGGCCGACCTAGCACGCCTCTTACGGACGCTAAGTTTCGAAAGCAACCGCCTCGACCTAGCTAAGTACGCTTACGCACGCGTGGCCGACCGCCAGAATTTCTACCAGGTGTATGATGCCCTTCAATACTCGGCTAGTAGCCGGGAGCTGCAGGACTTCATCAGTCAGCAGCGCGGGCGATGAGGCACCATGGCAACGCGGCTTAACGAAAAAATAAAAAAGGCTCCTGCACTAAACAGGAGCCTTTTCTGTTGAGTCATATTGGTGCTTATCGCAATCGATCCATGGAGCGCACGAGTTGCTCGTCGCGCCGAATGAAACGGTTAGCAAGCAAGTTCAAGATCAGGGCTAGGGTAGGAAGGTAAAAGCCCGCCTCAAAGGTCCCGATCAGCTTGATGTTGAGCATCTGTTCGCCCACACCTGAGTAATAATAGCTTGCACCGATAGTGGCCACGATTAATAACAAATTGACCATACCTAGCTTAAGCTGCGTGAAGCGGCTGCGGTACTGGAAAATTTCGAACAGTGCCACTGCGGCTGAAAGTGCTGCCAGAACTGCAATAGGCCATGTATTCACGGCGGCAGGCGTTTGGGAGGCCGGGTTTACGAAAGCGAGTTTGGTCGAGTGCAATACCAGCTCTTGGCTGGTCAGCGAATCCACCTTGCTCCAGATCGGCACGAAAATTACGCTAGCCATGGCGATTGCCAGCAACAGTAAAAATACGCTTTGAATTCTTTGTATCATCTTTGTGCTTTGTCGGTTCAAAAGCTTGCTCTAGCCTAGCTAGGGCGGCAAAAGTAGCCAACAACAACCGGAAAAACCGCATTTTAACTCGATGTCAACTGCTTATATTGTAGACGCTGTCCGTACGCCCATCGGTAAATTTGGGGGTGCGCTGAGCAGCGTCCGTCCTGATGACATGGCCGCCCACGTGCTGCGCGAACTGCTGCGCCGCAATCCTACCTTGGATAAGGGGGCCATTGAAGATGTAATTATGGGTGCTGCCAACCAGGCTGGCGAAGACAACCGCAACGTAGCGCGCATGGCCGCTCTGCTGGCGGGCCTGCCGATTACCGTACCCGGTGTCACGATCAACCGCCTGTGCGGTTCGGGCTTGCAAAGCATCATGGATGCGGCGCGGGCCATCAAGAGTGGCGAAGGAGAGGCCTACCTGGCAGGTGGCTCTGAAAGCATGACACGGGCGCCGTTCGTGATGGCGAAGTCGGCTACCGCCTTTGCCCGTGACTTCACCGCCCACGATACTACCCTTGGCTGGCGCTTCGTGAACCCGAAGCTAGCCAAGATGCATTACCCCTACGCCATGGGCGAAACGGCCGAAAACGTAGCGCGTAAGTTTAATATCAGCCGCGAAGAGCAAGATCAGTTTGCTTTCGATTCGCAGCGTAAATACCACAAGGCTGCCGAGAAAGGACGTTTCCGCAAGGAGATTGTGCCCGTGTTCATCCCGAACCCGAAAGGTGATACGGCTCTGTTCGATACCGATGAGCCACCACGCCTGTCGTCGTTGGAAAAGCTAGCTTCCCTGCGACCTGCTTTTGATTTGCAGAATGGCAGCGTAACGGCCGGTAACTCTGCTGGCATCAACGACGGTGCCGCCGCGGCGATAGTCGTGAGCGAAGAAGGTCTCGTCCGCTTCGATCTGAAGCCGATGGCGCGCGTAGTGGCTTCGGCCGTAGTAGGGGTTGACCCTGCCTACATGGGGCTAGGTCCGATTCCGGCCACACAGAAGGTACTACAACGCGCAGGGCTGACGATCAACGATATGGACCTGATCGAGCTAAACGAAGCCTTCGCTGTGCAGAGTATTGTATGCATGCGCGAGCTAGGTTTGGACCCAGAAAAGGTAAACGTAAATGGTGGTTCCATCGCCATCGGTCACCCCCTAGGTAGCTCTGGGGCACGCATCACGGCTACGCTGCTGCACGAGATGCAACGCCGCGAAAACGTGCGCTATGGCCTAGCAACTATGTGCGTAGGTGTGGGACAAGGCGTGGCGGTGATCTACGAGAAAGTCTAACTGCTTTTTCAACCCTAGCCCATGTCCGATTCGAGGCGGCGTCCGACCCTTATCTTACCGGTGGCCGGTACACGCCTGCGGCCTTGGCAGCTCTCCGACGCATCAACGTTGACTGCTTGCGCTAATGATGAAGGTGTTGCGCAGAATCTGCGTGACACCTTTCCATATCCGTACCTGCTGGAAGATGCGCGGTGGTATCTGGAAGCAGTGGCCACTGCCAACTCACCCGATATCCACCTAGCTATCGAGGTAGAGGGCGCAGCTGGGGGCGGCATCAGCATCATATTCCAGCACGACGTGGACCGGCGCAGTGCTGAAATTGGCTACTGGCTAGGTCGGTCGTATTGGGGACGCGGTATCATGACGGCGGCCGTCCGAGTCTTAACGGAGTACACCTTCGCAAGCTTCGACGTATGCCGACTCTACGCTGGGGTTTTTGCTCATAACGCAGCTTCGGCGCGCGTGCTGGAGAAAGGCGGGTATGAGTTGGAAGGCCGATTGCGCAAAAGCATTACAAAAAACGGCCATACAATCGATAGTCTGCTGTACGCAGTTGTCAATGAACAATAAGCAATGAGCAGCGGAGCGCTGACTTACTACTCATTGATCTTTATTCGTTGCTTACTGTTCATTATCAAGTTCATGCGTTATTTCTTACACCTAGCTTACGACGGCACCAATTATCACGGCTGGCAAGTGCAGCCTGAAGTAATTACGGTGCAGCAGGAGGTCAACCGTTGTTTGTCGCAGGTATTGCGGCAGCCGATCAGCACGCTAGGAAGCGGCCGTACGGATACGGGCGTGCACGCCAGCCATCAGGTAGCGCACTTCAGCGCCGACATGCCCGAGACGCTGGACCTAGCTACGCTGCTCTACCGACTGAACCGGGCCTTGCCCGCTGATATTGCGGTGCAGGCGATACACCCGGTGCCCGACAACGCCAATGCTCGCTTCGATGCGAATGCCCGCACCTACGAGTACTACGTGCGCCTCGTGCCCAATCCATTTCGGGTAAACCACAGCATTTACCTCGACCGAGCCCCGGATGTAGCGGCTATGAACGCGGCCGCGGCGCTGCTGCTTGGCTCGCGCGATTTCACCAGCTTCTCGAAAGTAAAGGGCGCCGAAACGCACTACGTCTGCGTGTGTTACGAAGCCGCTTGGCATCCTACGCCCGGCGGAATTGTGTTTCGTATTCGGGCCAACCGCTTTGTACGCGGCATGGTCCGGCTCGTAGTGGGCACCCTCTTGAGCGTGGGTCGCGGCAAGCTGACTGTAGCAGAATTTGGCGAGATATTAGCCTCGCAAAGTCGAGTAGCGGCCAGTGGTGCCGCGCCAGCTACCGGCCTGTTTCTGAGCCGGGTCGAATACCCCGCTGAACTGGTGCCCGCGGAACTGATACCCATGGCAATGCCGTACCTTGCAGGCTAGTGGTAGCGCGCTCTAGCGTCAGAACCTAGGTCTTGTTCTTGCTCGTGTCGCAACCTTGTGCTAGTTCGGTTAGTTACTCTCTATTATCCCGTCCTCTTAGTCTCTCGCCTCGTGGAGCAAGCAACCACCGCTACTAAAACCGGTAATATTTTCGACTGGCAGGTGCTGAGCCGCTTAGTTGGGTACGTGAAGCCTTACCGGGGCACTTTCTACCTCCTCATTTTTCTCACAGTGGCTGCGGCCGTGCTCGGCACCATTCGCCCGTTCCTGATCCAGCGGATGGTCGATGTAAGCATTGAGCAGGGCGATATGATTGGCTTGAACAAGATGTTTGTGCTGCTCATGGTGCTGCTGGTGGTCAATACCATCGTGAGTTACCTCCAAACCTATTATGGTGGGTGGCTAGGGCAGTACATCGTGCGCGACATTCGGGTAAACCTCTACGAGCATATCCTGAACCTACGGCTCAAGTTCTTCGACCGTACGCCCATTGGGGTGCTCGTGACCCGCAACATCTCCGACGTTGAAACGCTCTCCGATGTGTTCAGCGAAGGTCTCGCTGCCATGATCGGCGATATTCTTCAACTGGTATTCATCATGGCCTTCATGTTTTACATCGACTGGCGTCTGACCTTGGTAAGCTTGTCAGTTATTCCGCCGCTGATCTTTAGCACGTATGTGTTCAAGGAGAAGGTGAAGAAGTCGTTTCAGGAAGTTCGCACGGCCGTAGCTAGCCTCAATGCCTTCGTGCAGGAACACCTTACTGGCATGAACATCGTGCAGATCTTCAACAATGAAGCGCGCGAGCACAACAAGTTCAAGGTGATTAACGAGGAGCACACACGGGCTAACATTCGCTCGGTGCTCTACTATTCAGTGTATTATCCTGTAGCCGAAGTGCTGGGGGCCATTGGCATTGGGTTGCTGGTGTGGTACGCCGCGCAAGGACAGATTGAGGGTACGATTTCAAAAGGCGCCCTGATTGCCTTCATCATGTACAATGGCCTGTTCTTCCGGCCAATCCGTCAGATTGCTGACCGCTTCAACACGCTCCAGCTAGGTCTGGTGAGCACCGAGCGCCTGCTGCGCCTACTCGACAGCAAAGAGCTCATTGCCGACAATGGCACCTATGCCCCCGTCGATATTCGCGGCGACGTAAAATTTGACCATGTCTGGTTTGCCTATAACGATGAGGAGTACGTGCTGAAAGACATCAGCTTCGAAGCCAATGCTGGCCAAACCGTAGCCTTTGTAGGGGCGACCGGTGCGGGCAAAACCAGCATTATCAACCTGCTCAGCCGCTTCTACGAAATCAACCAAGGCACCATTACCGTCGACGGCCACGACCTGCGCGACTACGACCTGAAGGAACTGCGCCGTCACATAGGTATCGTGTTGCAGGATGTGTTCCTCTTCGCAGGCTCTATCGCCGATAATATTACCCTAGGTAACAAGGATATCACGGAGGAGCAGATCTGGGAGGCGGCCGAGTTGGTAGGGGCGAAGCGCTTTATTGAGCGGCTACCAGGCGGGCTGCACTACCAGGTAATGGAGCGCGGCGCCACACTTTCTGTGGGTCAGCGTCAGCTGATTTCCTTTGTGCGGGCAATGGTCTATCAGCCCCGCATTATTATCCTCGACGAAGCTACTTCATCGGTTGACTCCGAAACGGAAGAGCTGATCCAGGAAGCCATCGAGAAGCTGATGGAAGGCCGTACATCGCTGGTTATTGCGCACCGCCTAAGCACCATCCAGAAAGCTGACCGCATCATCGTTCTTGACCGGGGCGAAATTAAGGAAAGTGCTACCCACGACGAACTACTGCGCCTAGGTGGTTTCTACGCCCAGCTCTACCAGATGCAGTACAAAGACGTGTTCAGCACGCCGATGGAGTAGCGCACTGATCCACATTTATAGTTGAAGATGACACGTTGGCTTTTCCTGAGTATTTTGTTTCTAACGGCAGCGGGCGTAGTGGTATATGGCTACCTAGGTGGGTTTCGTAAACCCGATGTGGCGGTAATCTCCACTACTAAACCGATCTTCTTGCTCGGGCAATATTATAAAGGGTCGGTGCGCGACGAAGCGTTCGGGCCTTTATTTCGGGAAGCGCAACAGCTACGAGCCAGTGGCACCGTGCGTGGCGAGCTAGCCAACATCTACTACAACGACCCCAGCACCACCCGCGACACCGTAGAAGCCTTCATCGGCCTCATCGTTGCGGATACGACAAGCCAGAAAAAACCTGATGCCTATCGCTACCGTGCGTTTCCGGCGGGGCAGCGTGTCATTCAGGCCCGCACTACTACCAGCTACTTATTAGCCCCGAACAAGCTCTACCCAGCTATCGAGGACGTAGCTAAGCAGCAGAAGCTCAAGCTGCGGCAGGTGTATTTGGAGCAGTTCGCAGAAGAAGGACCGTCGGAAGTGATGGCAGCGATTGAGTAATAAGGGATATTCAACAAACAGAAAAGCCGCACGGATAGCTGTATCCGAGTGGCTTTTCTGTTTGTTATTAAGCGCTTGTTAGCCTTTGCCTAAGTAAAGAGAAGCACCTATTGTTAAGTACTGAAGACCGAAATTGGTTAAAATACTACTGCTAGTGTAGTTTGAGCTGCTCTGACTCATGTTACTACGATTATTACCCTTCCATTTGGAGTATGAGAAGTTACCTGCCATAAGCTCCAACCCAAACTTCTCAGTCGGGAAAAAGACAAAGCCGGGTAGAACAGTTGCATATCCTCCATTCGATTTTCCTTCCGAGGTATAATAATTGGAACTAGTGCTGACGCTACTTTGCTTTTGATGTTGATAGCCGCCAATAAGCTGACCATAAAAGCCTATTTTCTCATCTATCATCCAGTAATATCTCACGAAAGGGCCCGCCTCAATTCCCTTAACAGTAAAGGTATTAGTGTATTGAAAAGGGTTTGTGTTGGTATTATCAGTGTAAGATGATACTTGCTTGTTATAAGAGGTAGCTACTCCAAGGCCTAATACTAAATTGTTAGCGACGAAAACGCCAATCTTTGGACCAACGTTGAAGTTTTTGGCTGTGTTGGTACCAGGAGTAGCGTTTAATGGGGTTGTGTTAGTTTTGGTACTAGAGTAGTTGATGTAGCCACCTAACAGTAACTTACCTGCTTCTGTCTGAGCTTGAGCTATACTTGTTGTTGCACCCAACAATACGGCAACACACACTGATTTTTGCATCTTCATAAATGAAAAAAGATTGATAGGTTAATAGATAAGCTCACAACGGTACTATAAATAGTTTTATTAGAGTATTTAGCCATTCACATGCTATATGTTTGAGAATGATCAACAAAATTGTTGCTACAGCCGAAAAAAGAAACGCCCACTGAACCTAGGTTCAGTGGGCGTTTCTCATGTTAAATGCCAATAAAGTCGGGGTGGCAGGATTCGAACCTACGGCCTCGTCGTCCCGAACGACGCGCGCTACCGGGCTGCGCTACACCCCGAATACATTGTGTGGCCTGGGACACAACGGGCATTCAATCAAAATTCTTTCGGCCGAAAAAAGCCTCCAGACCTAGGTCCAGAGGCTTTCAGAGCCGGAAGCTCTTCCGTCGGAGTGGCAGGATTCGAACCTACGACCTCCAGCACCCCATGCTGGCGCGATACCAGGCTACGCTACACCCCGATAGAATTGAGGCACAAAGGTAAAATAAAATACGTTTTCTGTGCAATCAGAGCCGCTATAAATATTTTTTTAATGCGCATTATACTGTCATCGTGTTGATTATGAGAGAAATGTGTAAGGAGTAGGAAATAGGATTGACCTGCGGTGAAGTAGTGAAGTCTCCTGCTCAAGCTGCTACAACGAGAAAATACAGCTGTTCAACAGGCCGACGGCGTCTTTGATACTTGCTGCGTGACAAGGCGAAAAATACGGCATTCTATATGCATGATAGCTCATGATAAACATGAGCGTGGATCGAAGAGTATAGGAGCTACTTGTTGTTGGTTGTGTGCATAAGTTTAATAAACGATAAAGTACATAAAATATAAAGTTTATTCTATATTTTTGCGTATCCTATTTGCTCCATAGTTTTTACCCATTGTTAAAACACGTATGAAAACGATTATGCTGCTGGTATGTCTGGTAACATCTTGTTTGTGGGATCTACCTAGCCAGGCACAAACTAAACCTGCTACAGCGACTTCCGAACCAGTTGTTGCTGCAAACAAGCCTGCGGAAAGCTCCGCGCTTCTTACCGAAAAGATGGAAACCGCTAAGCCATCATCGGATGCTTTGAAGATTTCCCTCGATACCAATCCCATTACAAAACGATTGTCAGTGCGCACTGACTCTTCAGGACCAACGCGTGTTGAAATCAACGACTCTGAAGGTCGACCAGTAGTCACACGCGACTTGATCATTGGTAACAGAACCGCTGTTCTTGATGTAAGCCGCCTCCCAACTGGCCAGTATATTGTGCAGTGTACATCCGGCACGCGCAAAGGCGCCAAACGCTTGATGTTGGAATAGAAGGCGAGGATACCCTAGCAAGCAGAACGCCCACCAGACCTAGGTCTGGTGGGCGTTCTGCTTGCTAGCAATAACGTTAAGCTGAAACTAGGCGGCATCTTCGCTTTGCAACTGACGCTCGTACAGGGCACGGTATAAGCCGTTTTCCTGCCGCATCAGCACCTCATGCGGGCCATGCTGCACAATGACGCCATCATCAATCACTAATATCTCATCGGCAAGCTTTACCGACGATACCCGGTGCGAGATAATCAGGCTGGTACGGTTGGCCATAATACGCTGAAGGCTATTCAGAATGGCATTTTCGGTGTTCGTGTCAACAGCCGAAAGTGAATCATCTAGGATCAGGATTTTGGGCTCTTTCACTAGCGCTCGGGCAATGCTCACGCGCTGCTTCTGCCCACCGGAAAGGGTAATGCCTCGCTCTCCTAGCTTTGTATCGAAGCCCTCAGGGAAGAGAATGATATTCTCATACACATTGGCGTCTTTAGCCGCCTGTTGCATCTTCTCCTCACTTGGTTGGTCGAGACCGAAGTTGATGTTGTTACGGATGCTGTCGGAGAACAGGAATACGTCCTGTGGTACGTAGCCGATTTGCGCTCGCAATGAGTCGAGGCTGAAGTCGCGCACATCTACGCCGTCTATCCTGATATTGCCCGCCGTCACGTCGTAGAGGCGGCAGAGTAAGGCCGCAATAGTGCTCTTGCCTGAGCCGGTATTACCAATAACAGCTAGGGTTTGGCCGGGACGAATACGGAAAGACACATCTTTCAGTGCCTGAATCCCGGTGTCGGGGTACGTGAAAGAGACGTGGTCAAAAACAATGTCTCCTTTGATTTCCTGCCGGATATCTTGACGTGAAACAATGTCGGTCTTCTGATCCAGGAACTCGTTGATACGCGCTTGTGAGGCCTCTGCACGTTGTACCAAGCTGCTGGTCCAACCTAGGGCGGTGACGGGCCAGGTAAGCAGGTTCACGTAAATCAGAAACTCAGCAATACTACCCGTCGTGATGGTGCCACGGATAACTTCTTGACCGCCGATCCAAACCGTAACGATGGTGCTGATACCAACCAAAAACATAATCAGGGGGAAGAACAGCGAGTTAACGAAGTTCAGGCTCAGTGATTTTTCCTTGTAGTTGTCGCTGGCTCGCACAAAGCTCTGGTGCGAATCTTCCTCGCGCACGAAGGATTTCAAAACCCGAATGCCCGAAAACGCTTCCTGCACGAACGTGGTCATGTCGGCTAGAGAGCGTTGAATTTCGTCGGACTTACGCTCAATCAGGTTATTGACGTAGAAGATGCTCACCGACAAGATCGGCAGAGGTAGCAGCGTGTAAATTGTCAGCTTCACGTTCACCATCAGCATAAGCGGCACGATGAGCACGAACAAAATCACGAGCTGCAAGAAGTACATAATGGCCGGCCCGATGTACATCCGCACGCGGCCCACATCCTCGGAAATGCGTGACATCAAGTCGCCAGTATTATGGCGCCGATAAAAGCTGAGCGGCAAGGACTGATAGTGCTGGAAGATTTCGTTCTTCTGATCGTTCTCGATCAAGCGCGACATCACGATGAGCGTCTGACGCATGAAGAACAGGAAAACTCCCCGCAACAGTGCCATCAACACGATAAGCAAACCGTAGAGAAGCACGTTGCGGCCGAACAGCTGATAGACCCCACTTTGTGCCTGGGTGCCGGCGTAGAGGTGATACAAATCGATGCCTTCCCCCACCAAATCGAAGGCGTAGCGCACGATTTGGGCCGGGAAAATGGCTAGCAACGTTGATAAGGCCACGAATAACACTCCGCCGAGGAAGTGCCATTTGTAGCGCAGAAGATACTTATTGGTAGAGGGAAGAGCGCGCACAAGGAGAGACTTAAAGCGAGACAACAACAGGCTGGAGGTAACAGCGAGAACTAGCCCTTGGTTGGTCGTATAGGGAAGGAATCAGGAAAAATCGGGTTACTTTTGCACTCGGTTTAACGGGTTGTACACTCCTGCGAGTCGCGTATTTATGAACGATTGCCGTTCGCTACGGTTCCACCAAAGTTGCTTCAAGCTACGTACAATAGGAGTGTTGTCTGCAAAGATACAACAACCGCGTACCGTATTGCCCTCACCCATCCTCCCACCCATTTCCCACCCTTTCAACTTTCCACCCATGGTTGAAATTCAAGAAGCGACCGATACGTCGGTCTTTGGTCAAATCGCTGAGCACCAGCACGAGCAAGTGGTATTTTGCCACGACCACGAAACGGGGCTCCGTGCTATCATTGGCATTCACAACACCGTGCTAGGGCCTGCACTTGGCGGTACGCGCATGTGGCACTACGCTTCCGAAACGGAAGCCCTGCACGATGTGCTACGTCTCTCGCGTGGCATGACGTACAAGGCGGCTATTTCGGGCCTGAACCTAGGGGGCGGCAAAGCCGTCATCATCGGCGACGCACGTACCCAAAAGACGGAGGCGCTGTTGCGCAAGTTTGGTCGCTTCGTAAAGAACCTGAACGGCAAGTACATCACGGCCGAAGATGTAAACATGACCACCAAGGACATGGAATACATTCGGATGGAAACGCGCCACGTGGCTGGTCTGCCCGAAAGCAGCGGTGGCTCCGGTGACCCGTCTCCAGTCACGGCTTATGGCGTGTACATGGGCATGAAGGCGGCCGTGAAGAAAGCGTACGGCTCGGATAACCTAGCCGGCAAGCGCGTGGCATTGCAAGGCGTAGGCCACGTAGGCCTGTACCTGCTAGAACACCTCACCAAAGAAGGCGCTCAAGTGGTACTCACCGACTATTACGAAGATCGGGCGCTGGATGCGGCGAACCGCTTCGGCGCGAAAATGGTTGGCCTAGACGACATCTACGATCAAGATGTAGATATCTACTCGCCTTGTGCCCTAGGTGCTACCATCAATGATAACACGATTGGCCGTCTGAAATGCCAGGTGATTGCGGGTAGCGCGAACAACCAGCTCGAAGACGAGAACGTGCACGGCCCGGCCCTGGTGGAACGCGGCATTGTGTACGCCCCCGATTTTTTGATCAACGCTGGCGGCCTGATCAATGTATATTCCGAAGTAATTGGCTCTAACCGCCAAAGCGCCCTAACACAAACCGAAAAAATTTACGACTTCACCCGGCAAGTGCTTGATAAAGCGGAGCAGGAGGGAAGTCACCCCCAAGCAGCTGCCATCCGGCAGGCCAAGGAGCGCATTGCTTCCCTTGGTAAGGTAAAATCAACGTACTAAATGGTCGAATGGCTAAATGGTTAAATGGTTGGTCGTTCGCCAATTGTCTGGAGCAATCAACCATTTAACCATTTAATCAGGTAGCCATTCAACAATCAGAATATGCTCAACCGTCGCACGCTTCGCATTAAGGTCATGCAGTCCTTGTACGCCTACCATCAGGCTGTCGGGTCTGATTATTCGCTGGCTAATGACCGCATTGCGGAGGCTTTCGCGCCCGATCTAAATTCACCCGAACCACAAGACCGCAAGCTGCTGCAAGGGCAGCGGAAGATGGCCGAAGTTATCTTCAAGGAGTGGCACAAAACCGGCGAGGAGCCTGAGCCGCTGGACGACTCAGACGTGAACGATGCCGTGGCCGACGCCATCAAGTACTACCAGAAGCAAGTGGCGAAGGACGCAACTTTCTTCGGCGGGCAAATGGTAACGGCGGCCGAAAGTATTCATGATCAATACATTCACTTGCTTAATCTGCCCGAAGCCTTGCTTCAGGTGATTGAGGAAGAGAAGAATCGGGAGTCGCGCCGCTTCACACCCTCCAAAGAAGCGCCGCTGGATACCACGCGCCTTGAGGAGAACCTAGCTCTGCAGAAGCTCATCAGCAACAAGCAGCTGCAAGACCTCACCATCCGCCGCTCCCTGCGCTGGCATAGCGAGGAGGAGATGGATGCGCTGCGCAAAGCATGGCGCACGGAAATAAAGCCGGACCCCGAATTCCAGAGCTACCTCGCTACGCCACCTAGCTCCGACGAAGCCGCCCGCTACGCCGAGGACCAGGAAATGCTGAAGAACTTGTACAAGAACTTCATCTTCAAGGGCGAAATTCTGCCAGCGCAGCTGGAAAACGATGACCTGAACTGGGAGGAAAATCGGTCGGTGGTTAAGAACTTGGTTATCAAGACGCTGAAAATGCTCGACCAAGCGGCGGATGAGAACCTAGAGCTGATGTCATTGTCGGCTAATTGGCAAGATGATAAAGAGTTTGCCGAAAGCCTCTACAAGCAAACACTGGCCGACGACGCCAAGTACGAAAAGCTCATTGCCGAATCGGTTCAGAACTGGGACGTAGAGCGGGTAGCCCTCATCGACAAGATCATCCTGAAGATGGCGCTATGCGAGATGCACCTGTTCCGTGGTATCCCGGTGAAGGTTACCATCAACGAATACATCGAAATCAGTAAACTCTACAGCACGCCGAAGAGCAAGCAGTTCGTGAACGGTATTCTGGATAAGCTAGCGCAGGATCTGACTGCCAGCGGTGCTATTCGTAAGTCGGGTCGGGGCTTGCTGGACAATCAGTAAGCACTAGCTGAAAAGCTAGGTAGTAGCTACTACTGTCGAGCTGGGTAGTCGAGTTAATGGTTCCGCTTCATCTGCTTTCCAGATTCTACGTACGTACTTGCTACGGTACCCACTAAAATTCTCCTTCTTTGTACTCTCTTCCTTTCAATATTCACTTCTGAAAAAATGGGTAGCAAAACCACTACCGGCATTCTATGCTTTGCTGGCGGCGCTCTTACCGGAGCTGCCCTTGGCATTCTGTACGCCCCCGAAAAAGGCCGTGAAACCCGCAGCTGGCTGAGCTATCAGCTAGAGCGTTACCGCGAAGTACTGGCCGACCTTACCGAAAGCCTCGTGACTAGTCGCGTAGACGCTGGCCCTATGTCGGCCAAGTCGGAAGGTCAGAAGGTTATTCGCGAAGCCAAAGACAAAGCGGAGCAGTTGCTCGGCGACGTCGACCAACTCATCAACCAGATTAACTCCCGTCGGACGTTATAAATTTATTAAGTGACTGAGCGACGGCGCGACGAAGTGAAACCTAGGCCAACGAGCAGCCGCTCGCTACTTCACTTCCTCGCTCCGCCACTCCGTCACTTTTTTACTTGAAGCTCATGCATACTATCACGCTCATCCCTGGCGACGGCATCGGTCCCGAAATCACACAGGCGGTTAAGGATATTTTTGCCGCTGCGCAAGTGCCTGTGCAGTGGGAAGAACTGAACGCTGGTCAAACGACATTCGACCAATCGGGAGAACTGCTTCCGCAGGCGCTACTTGATTCCTTGGAGCGCAACAAAGTTGGCCTGAAAGGCCCCTTGACCACTCCCGTCGGTAAAGGCTTCCGCAGCATCAATATCACGCTGCGCCAGAAGTTTGACCTCTACCAGAACGTACGGCCGGCTATTACCACAGAGGGTATTGCCAGCCGTTATTCGGGTATCGACTTGGTGCTGTTCCGGGAGAACACCGAGGGCTTGTACTCAGGGCTTGAGGTGTATGATGAGCGTCTAGGTATTGCCGATTCTATTTCGCGCATCACGCTAGAAGGCTGCCGCAAAATCTGCCACGCAGCTTTTGCTTACGCAGCCAAGCATGGCCGCAAAAAGGTGACTTTGGCCCACAAAGCCAACATCCTAAAGCTAGCTGGCTCCATGATGATCAATGCTTGCCGGGAAGCATCGCGGGAGTTCCCGGATATTATCTTCGAAGACAAGATCATTGATAACATGTGCATGCAGCTCGTGAATAAACCCGAGCAGTTCGATGTTATCGTGACGACCAATCTGTTTGGCGACATCTTGTCTGACCTTTGCGCGGGCCTCGTTGGCGGCCTAGGTGTAGTGTCGGGCGCGAACATTGGCGACACAACCGCCATCTTCGAAGCCGTACATGGCTCGGCTCCTGATATTGCAGGCCAAGGCAAAGCTAATCCTACGGCGATGCTGCGCTCCGGCCTGATGATGCTACACCACATCGGAGAAGGCGCGTATGCTGACCGCATCGAGCAGGCGCTGAACGCTACGCTGCAGCAAAAGGATAAGTGCACCGGCGACCTAGGTGGTAAGGCAACTACCAGCGAGTTTGCCCAATATATTATTGATAATCTGGCGTAACGCTGAACCAATAGAAGCTAGCTCCCCTTCTTTTTGCAGAGACTACAATGATTTTGCCTGTGTAAGAGGGCTAGCTTTTGCTGCTGGCCTTGCTACTACAGACCTACTCATCTCCGTCTTTTCAAAAAGAAGGGGAGCTAGCTTTTTAACTGTAACTTTACTCTGTCAGTCAGTAATCTCCTGACACTCTTGCTTTATGAAACGCAATTTATTTTCTGCTTTTCTGCTCTCCAGTGCATTATTGCTAGGTGCTTGCAACCGCGACAAGCCGGCCGAAGTAGGCACGGAGGGTATGAACGCTGCCGCTACGGCTGCAGGTGATGCTACGGCTAACCCCGTTGTCGATAACCCCAACGTAGCCAGCGAAACCGAAGCGCCTAATCCAAATGCGCCGGTGATGACCTTCGCGGAAACCGAGTACAACTTCGGGGATATCAAACCCGGCGACGTGGTAAAGCACACCTTCAATTTCACCAACTCTGGTAAATCGCCTCTGCTGATCGAAAACGCTACGGCTTCTTGCGGTTGCACTACGCCTAACTGGACGAAGGACCCGATTGCTCCCGGCGCACAGGGAACAATCGAAGTGCAGTTTGACAGCCATGGTAAATCAGGCTTGCAAAACAAGCAGGTTAGCATTCGGGCTAACACCCAACCTTCTATCACCCAAATAGCTATTCGCGCCAACATCGCCGAAGCAGCAGCACGGTAGGAACGGGGCAAGTGAGTAACTGAGTACGATTATTTAACCTCTTACTCGGTTACTCACTTGTTCTTTTACTATTCAGTCACTCAACCACTCCTATGTTTCTTACTCTTCTTCTACAAGTATCGGGTGAAGGCATCACGCAACTGATCTTTCCAGTAGCCATTGCCTTGGTCGTATACTTCTTTATGATTCGGCCCCAACAGCGCCGTGCAAGTGATGCCAAAAAATTTCGGGAGTCGTTAGCTAAGGGCGCTTCTGTCGTAACTATTGGCGGGCTCCATGGCAAAGTGGTCGATTTGAGTGATGATGCTGTTATCGTCGAAGTAGACAAAGGCGTGCGTTTGAAATTCGACCGCTCGGCAATTGCCCGCGAGTTTGGTACTAAAACGCCTGCTACCGCTACTTCCTAATCTTTTGCTGGTGTGTCGCTTGTCCGTACTGTTCGTCTGCTGCGCTGGTTTACCCGCCCATTTTCGGGGCAGGAAGGCAGCTATTGGCGAGCGGTAACGGCTTGTTTTCTGGCAGCCTCTACGTTTTGGCTGCTTAATGCGCTCAATAAGACGTACACCACCCGTATTACCTATCCGGTAGTGTGGCAGTATGATACCAAGCGCTACGTGCCGCTCAGCCCGCTCCCTACCGAAGTAGCGGTGAACGTGACGGGGCGCGGATGGAAGCTCCTGCGCAAAAACCTCATGATTGATGTAAAGCCTGCCGAGGTACGTTTACGCCGCCTGCCGGCAACGCGCTTCGTTACTGGTTCTACATTACGGCCTGTCTTGCAAGCTTCTATGGAAGGTTTGCAATTCAACTACATGCTGACAGACACCCTGTGGGTGGAGTTTGACCGGCGTGTGCGCCGGGAAATTCCGCTCGCGCTCAGCCCCGCCGCCAACGGTTCGGCCCTGCCATATGCGGCACGTTTCCAGCCTGCCAGTGTCGTATTCGAAGGGCCTGCTAGCATGGTGAATCGGTTGAGCAATCCTTATCCTGTGCATCTGCCCCAAGCACCAGCGGGCAGCAGCAACGGTGACATCAGTGTACCGATTGGCGGGCCAGCGCTGGTACGCACAAATGTGGAAGCCGTGCGCGTGCGGCTGCAACCTCGCCCTCTAATCACGAAGGTAGTAGCCATAGCGCCTGCGTTACAGGGCTTTCCGGCGGACAGCCAGTTTGTACTGACGCCGCAGATGGTGCAGGTGCAAATACAGTGTTTCCCGGAAGATACGGCCCTCTTAGACGTTGGTCAATTGCATGTCTTGCTACAATATCATCCTTTCAAAGGACCTCACATGCGCTTGCAGCCCATCGTGTCGCAGGTACCCGCTTTCACACGCGGGGTAAGCTCCTTGACGCATACAGTTCGGGTCTCTAGAGTGCAACGGCCATGAGGCGCATTGGCATCACTGGCGGTATAGGCTCGGGTAAGAGCGTGGTTTGTCGGTTATTTCGCGTGCTTGGGGTGCCCGTATACGATTCCGATTTTCGGGCGAAGTGGGTAATGGCCCACGACGTAGCACTGCGCGCTGAACTGATAGCTGCCTTCGGCACTGAAACATTCGATGCCGCCGGGCAGCTTAATCGCACGTACCTAGCTCGCACCGCCTTCGCTGATCCAGCGCAGCTAGCGCGGCTCAACCGGTTGGTGCATCCACATGTAGGGCGCGACTTTGAGCAGTGGGCCGACGAGCAGCAGCAGGCTGGCCATGCGTATGTGCTGAAAGAAGCAGCACTGCTCTATGAGTCAGGCGCGTACCGTCAGCTCGACCGCATTATTACGGTGTTCGCACCGCTCGCCATCCGACAGGCACGTGTGTTACATCGTGACCCGCACCGTACCGCCGACGACATACTTGCTATCGTGGGGAAGCAGATGAGCGAGGAGGAAAAGCTGAGCCGTGCAGATTATATTATCTACAACGACGATGAGCATCTACTTATCCCCCAAGTAGTAGCGTTGCACGCCGAAGTGGTAGCGTAGAGCTACATTCTTCCAGCCTGAACACAGAGCACACTACTCTGCTAGCTTATCGAATAACGGGGCACCGCTCGAAAGGACGATTTTCATCGAATAGCTTGCGGTAGGTAACGTGGGTCTTGTAAATGCGTGCCCCGATGGAGCGAATAAGAACGAGCATTCGAGGGTTGAAGTCCCCAATCCAGTTCATCTCAATGTCGGTATAGCCGGCTCGCATGAACTCCTGCTGCGCATGAACGAGCATGGCCGATTCAACGCCTTGTCCTTGATAGTCAGGAACCACGCCGAAGATCACTCCGAACATTTTCTTTGGCTGCTGCCGCTGAAATTTCCACTGCTCCCACAAAAAGCGCAGCTTACCCAGCAAGTTGAGCCTAGGTCCCACGTGCTTGAAAATCTGATTAAGCTCGGGCAAGCTCACAAAAAAAGCCACGGGCTCGTCGTTGTGGTACGCAAACCAGAGTATTCGCGGGTCGAGCACTGGCTTCATTTGCTGTACCAGCTTGCGTGCCTTCTCCAGTGACATGGCACTCACGCCCGAGTGGTTCGCCCAGGCTAGGTTATAGACGCGGTGGAAATCATACGTCATCTGCTCGGCGCTGCGGCCAACGGAGTGCGCAAACCGATAGCTAGGATCTTGCGCAAACCGCTCGGCGGCCCGCTCAAAGCTAGGGTGCAATGGCGCCGCCACGCTCCGATGGCAGGTGTATTGTTTGAAGTACACCTGAAAGCCGTACTGCTCAAAAAGTTGCTGGTAATAAGGCGCATGATAGAACATGCCGTAGTTGGGCTCGGTGAAGCCTGCTACCAACAACCCCCAGAAACGGTCCCGCTCCCCGAAGTTGATAGGACCATCGACGGCTGCCATGCCGCGCTCCGCGAGCCAAGCGCGGCAGGCGTCAAAAAGCTGGTTGGCAGCGGCTTGGTCGTCAATACATTCGAAGAACCCCATGCCACCCACAGGCAAGCTAGGGTCCGTCTGAGGCGTAGCATGATTGATGAAGGCCGCAACCCGGCCCACAACCTCCCCTTGTTCGTCCGTGAGAACCCAGCGAATGGCTTCACCATGCGCAAAGTTCACATTCTGTTTGGGGTCGAATACGGCTTCGATTTCTCCATCAAGGGGTGAAATCCATTGTGGATGATCTTGATAGAGACGGGCAGGTAAATCGAGAAACTGACGTACACGTCGAGAATCGGTAACTTCAAGCAACGGCATTGGGCGGCGGCTAGGGGAAGAGAATAGGCGCAAAATACGGCTCTTCTAAACAAAGCACTTTAGTAAAGGATTGCCGCAAGCTGAGAATAACGTTGGATTAGGGACGAAAAATCGTCAGAACAAGCAAATCGCCCGCATAGACTTTGTGAACTGTATGACCTAGGCTACTAGCTGGCACTTGCGCAGCGTAGTGCGTGAGCAGGTAGTTAATGGGTTCTTGGTCTGGATAAACGATGCGCAGCCGTTGCCGTTGGGCCGCTGGTAGCAGCAGCGAATTGTTGTAAACCAAGTCAGCTCGGGGCGAAGAAACAACGATCTGTGGGGCCACATCATGCGCCAAAATCCATTCCAATCCTGCCCGGTACGAGAGGCCCCAATAGTCACGGTCGAACCAGGCTTCTGCTACAGAGGCAGGTAAAAAGCTGAAATACACTTGCTGTTGTGGATGCATTCGTACCATACGCACAGCGGTGTGTACCACTTCTAGGGCCGCTACCAAGCCAACTAGTAGAACTACTGTGCGCCAAGCCGGACTGCGCAGCCCTAGGTCGCGGAGCGCCCGAATACCATGCACCGCCAATAGAAGAAGTGCTGGGTAGATAAAATAAAGATGGCGCCAGCCGTTGTAGACAGCAGAATGCAGCGTGATAATGAGCGCCAAGGGAGCCAGCAGCCAGCCGATCAGCAGTAAGTCAAAGGAGTTACTTTTCCGGCGAAAAAAAGCTAGGCCACACGAGAACAACCCAATAATGCCTGCCACGGTGTAAGGTACGGGCGTGGTAATGACAATCCAGACGGGGATGTAATGCCAGGGTACTTCGTAGCCCCGCAGATAGTGACCGAAGTAGAAGTTATATCCCAGCCAGGGGAAGCGGCTCATGCGGGTGAGTGCGGCAGCAAAGTTGCCGACTGGGTCTTCCCACAAGTATGGCCAGCCAATGACCACAAAAAGCAGCGTGAAAGCGATGTAAAGCAACGTAGCGCGAGCATAAGCAGGCCTTCGGTACGTTGCAATTCTGGGCTGCACAAGACTAAGCCCAAGAAAGCCAATCGTCAATCCGACTGTTAATAGACCCACGATACGCACGTCAATCGCAACGGCTGAAGCCAAGCTATGCAGCAAAATGCGCCCGAAGCTAGGTCGGTGCAGCAAACGCACAAGTGTGTACATCGCCATGGTGAAAGCCGCCATGAACACAATGTCCATTCCGTTGTAGAAAGCCTCGGCAAAGAAGCGCGGCGACAGCACCAGCATAAAGGGAGCGAGCAACCCCCAGCGCCAACTCTGAAAACGGAGCTGCCCTAGCTGGAATAATGCCCACGTGCCACTTGCAAATGTCAGAAAGACAAGCAAATGGCGCATAAAATAATAGCCACGCGAATCGTGGTGCGTGAGCAACAGGCTTAGCATGGCCACTGGTGCTTCGAAGATCACGCCGTGGTCGTTATCGACGTAGCCTTTCAGATCGGGGATGGTAGCGTAGGACGCTTGCCTTCGGGCTAGCTCGGGTGCCAGGCGCTGCCCAATGTACTTCACGTTTACCATCCCATTCAGATGATGCACTACCTCATCCGTTGAAACGCCATAATCCCGGTAAACGAGCACACCAACTAGCAGGAGGGCTCCGAAGAACAGGCCTACCAACCACGAAGAGGAACGAGTAAAATTGGTACGCACTAGAATAGGCGGAATAGATAAAGGCTAGGTATAGGTACTGTAAAGGTGTCAACCTAGCTTGTGGCGGCAAATTAGCGCCTCTTGAAAACGGATAAAATTTTGATACCGTCAGCTGTAATCGAATACACTTCTTGGCCCACACTATCTCGGTATGTTTGCGGATGCCAGCGGTAATTAGTCATAAAATACTGGTACTGATCATCCTGCCGCGGCATATGAAGAATACGTTGGCGCTGCTCCGGGCTCATCATGAGTGTATTATTGTCGATAAGCTCGGGATTAGGAGCACTGACTGAAATATGGGGAGCCGCTTCTTGGGTCAGAATCCACTCTAAGCCCTGACGGTAAGCAAGGCCCCAATAGTCACGCTCAAAGTATTGCTCAGCCACGCGGGCAGGCAAAAAGCTAAAGTACACTTGCTGGTACGGGTGCATCAGGATCATCCGTACCACGGTATGCCCTACTTCCAACGTAGCTAACACGGCCGCGGCCACAATCACGCGGCGCCAAGTGCGCTGGCGTCGGCTAGCCCGGTACAGGGCTTGTACGCCTCGCAAACCAAACAAGAGCAGTGCGGGGTATACAAAGTACAAATGGCGCCAACCGTCATAGAGCACGGATTTCAGCACGATAACCAGTAAAATAGGCCCCAGCAACCACCCCGCAAACAGCAAATCGAGGCGGTTCTGTCGCGTCGCTAAGCCGGCAATACCTGCGCGGAGCAGGGTTCGTGTCCACGCAACAAGGCCTACTAGGCAAGCAGCAGTGTAGGGCACAGGCGTCGTAATCAGAATCCAAACCAACGAATAATGCCACGGGAGTTGGTCGCTGGGCACGAACTCGCCCAAGTAGAAGTTGCTCATGAGCCACGGATAGCGGCTCAGGCGCTGAAAAGCATCCAGAAAGTTGGATAGCGGAGCAGCCCACAGATAAGGCCAGCCACTAACGGTGCACATCGCTGCCATTGCCAGATAAAGCACACCTATGCTAAGCCATCGACGCCTCTGTACCTCAGTTCGCGGTCGAAATACGGCCTCGAGCACGAGCATGCCAAGCGTGAGCGCAACAAGTATCAACCCTAGGATGCGCACATCGATAGCTAGGCCGGTAAGCAATCCGAGCAATAACGCGCGCGTTACGGTAGGGCGGAGCAGGAGCAGGGTAAGGACGTAGATAGCTGCCGTAAAAAGCGCTAGGAAAACAATGTCTTTGCCGTTGTAAAAGCTTTCCGCAAAAAAGCGTGGCGATATAACCAGGGCAGTGGCACCTAGCAGACCCAAGCGCCAATCCTGAAACTGGGCACGGCCGAGGCGGTATAAGGCCCAGGTGCCAAGCACAGAGAGACTAAAAATCAATAAATGCCGCGTGAGCAAATAAGCGCGTGGACTATCAGAGGTTAGTAGCCGGCTGATAATCGGGACGGTAATTTCGAAGGCCGGTCCATGGTCCCGATCCGGAAAAGTCGCCAAGTCGGGTGCTTCATGACCTGTCTGAACGGCTGCTGGATGCAGGTGTTTTGCTATGTATTTTATGCTAACAACACCGTAATAGTGCTCCACTTGCTCATCCCACGACACGCCATAGTCACGAAATAATGCTAGCCCCAAGAATATCAACAAGCCAAAAAAACCAAGAACAATAAGAGAACGGTTGCGAGAAACAGGGCTTAGCACAGAGCGACGTTATAAACTACCAAGTAGCAGCAGATGATGATAGTACAAATAGGTTAAAGTGCCAACGGCTAATTATAGCTATTTGGTCTGCTGATAGTAGTGCGTGTTTTGGCAATTGAATATCGATAATACTTTCAGTTGCCCAGCCCGGATGGTGTGCACTTCCGGACCTAGGCTGTCGAGGTAGGATTGTGGATGCCAGCGGTACGCCGTGAGGAAATAGTGGCAACCCGGCGCCGTTCGTGGCACGTAGCGCAAGCGTGCCCGTTGGGCAGGGGAGAGGATTAGGGAATTGTTGTAGAGCGGAGTAGGCCAAACCACGCTGACATTTACCTGTTGAGCCGTATCATGAGCTAAAATCCACTCTAGGCCCTGCCGGTACGAAAGCCCCCAATAGTCACGCTCAAAGAGGCGCTCCGCTGTTCGAGCTGGTAAAAAGCTGAAGTACACTTGCTGATTCGGATGCATTTGCACCATCCGGATAGCTGTACGACCTGTTTCTACTAGTGCGCAAACTAGGAGCAAGGCTACAAAATAACGCGTAGGCGACTTACTTAGCCCAACACGAAAAAGGACTTGAAAGCCACAAGTCGCCATCAATAACAAGGCTGGATAGAGATAGTATAAATGGCGCCAGCCTTCGTAAATAGCGACATGGAGTAGGATAACAGTTCCAATAGGCACAAATAGCCAAAGGGTTATGAGTAGGTCTAAATGAAAATGCCACGGGCGCTGCTTGGTGCGCCATATAGTACGAAGCGCCGCACAAGAACCTACTATGGCACCCACTACATACGGCAAAGGGGTTGTAATGAGAATCCAGATGGGAACGTAGTGCCAAGGCAACTGCTTGACAGATAAGAATTCACCCCAGTACAGGTTTGAAAATGGCCAAGGATAATGGCTGCTCCGAGGTATAGCATTTAGGAGCTCATCTAACGGGGTAGCCCATAAGTAAGGCCAGCCAAGAAAAACGAAGACGCTAGTAGCCATTAAGTAACTTATGGTCAAGCGCAAGACAAGCAATTTGGATAGTTTTTGACGCGTACTGATAAGAAGTACCATCAACACAGTAAACAAGACTATTTGAATTCCTTGCACGCGAATATCAACAACAGCTGCTGTGGCTAATCCATGAAGTACAGCGCTTGGTAGAGTAAGACGATGTGCAAACCGAAGTAGGGCATACATAGACACCGTGAATAAGGCCATGTACACAATGTCTTTGCCGTTGTAAAAGGCTTCAGCAAAAAACCGGGGCGATAGTACAAGCATAGCTGCTGTAAGCAGTGCCCAGCGCCAATCTTGAAAACGTATCTGCCCTATCCGGTATAATGCCCATACACCGAAGGCGAAAGTGAGAAATACACACAGATGCCGCAGATGATATATTTCCTGTGAGTCTCCATTCGTTAGACAATAGCCTAGCAAGGCTACCACCATCTCAAATAGTGCTCCATGGTCACTGTCTGGAAACTGTCGTAGCTCTGGTACCCAAGGGTGAGCCAGTGCTTGGCGTTTGGCAAACTCGGGTGCTACTACTTGAGCCAAGTACTTAAGGCCAACCAACCCATTCAAATGGTTGTTTTCCTCATCCCACGACATACCATAGTCGCGGTGTAGCAGTATGCCTATAAGTACAAGCAATACGAAGAATAGCCGAACACCCCAACGACCTCTAGGGCGAATTGTGGTAAGCTGAGCAAACACTGAGAAATTGAGCATGCTAGGTGTGTTCAAGAAATGCTTCTACATCTCTTGCACTGTGTGAAGGAAGAATGCCTTTTAACTAAAGCTAACCTTCACGGGCGCTTGAATACAGAGAGTATTTTATTGCCACTTACCCGAATACGATATACTTCGCGGCCGTAGCTTGTTGGATAGGGGAGAGGGTGCCAGCGGTATACAGTCAAGAAATAATGTGCCTGTATCGGCGAGGTCATTATAACCCTGGCGCGTTCGGCAGGGGGAAGAAGTAAGCGGCTGTTGTGCAGCATAATCGTTGCACGAGGATCGGTGCTCACGGTGACCTGTGGGTTAGGATCGTGCGCCAGAATCCAACGCATGCCCTGCCAACCTGATAAGCCCCAGTAATCACGTTCAAATAACCGTTCAGCAACCGCGCCAGGTAGACAGCTGAAGTAGACGTTCTGGTACGGATGATCACGCACCATGCGCACAATTGTATGCACTACGCCAAGCAGTAATAAGGTAGCTAGGCCTGCTTTCCACCAACGCAGGGGCATTGTAAACAACTGTTTGCGATTAGGCCATATAGCTCTGATCCCGCGCAGTGCAAACAAGAGAAAAGCCGGATAAATGAAATACAAGTGACGCCAGCCGTCGTAGATAACTGACTGAAACCAAATAATAGCCAGCAACGGGCCGCCAAACCACGCTCCAAAAAGCAAATCCTGGCGATTGGTTGTTTGGCGTAGCCATTGCCAGGGCCGTTGCAAGGCCGCACGCAGCACTGCTCCCATGCCTACAAAAGCTAGCAACGAGTAGGAGAGGGGAGTTGTGATAAGTAACCAAACGGGTACGTAGTGCCAGGGTAGCTCACGCGCTAAGATTTCTTTTCCCAGGTACACGAGCAGCAAATCAGAGGGATGGTAGCGGCTGAAGCTTCGAAAAGCGGCAACAAAGTGATCTACTGGGTGCTCCCACAAGTAAGGCCACCCAATAACTACTACAATGGGCACCACCAGCAAGTAAATACCTAGCCCCGTCGCAAACTGGCCTCGTCTTGCGGGACGAACACCCAGCTCTAGGGCACCGAACACCAATGTAAATGCAGGTAACAGCACCGCCATTGTGCGCACGTCAATTGCAGCCCCTGTGGCAAGGGCGTGTAATAGTGCTCGTTGCCAAGTCGGGCGCCGCAGAAATAGCACTAGAGCATAAATGCCAATAGTGAAAAAGGTGACAAATACTAGGTCCTTATAGTTGTAGAATGCCTCGGCAAAGAAGCGCGGCGATAAGACAAGGGCTGTGGCGCCCAGCAAGCCCATACGCCAACTGCCGAAGCGTTGCCTAGCTAAGCGGTAGAAGGCGTACACGCCCACCACGAAGCTGAAGAAAATCATCAAATGGCGGAAAAAGTAAATGTCGCGCGAATCATTAACGCGTGCCACGCGCTCCAACACCACCAGCGGCAGTTGAAAAAGTACGCCATGATCAGCATCCTGATTCTCGCTCATCTCTGGTATGTTAGCAAAGTTCTCCTCGTGCCGAGCTAGGTCAGGAACTACGTGCAATGCTACATATTTGGCATTGATGATGCCGTTAAGCCGGTCAAGTTGCTCATCCCACGGCACGCCATAGTCGCGGTGTAGCAGCACGCCTAGCAGCGTAAGTATTCCAAAGAATGCGCCTACTACCCAGCGGCGCCATTGAGACCTAGGTATCATTCGACAAGTATCCTGCAACAATCGCCATTTACCAAAACTCCCGATGAAAGCTATAACCATCTGCTCTACCTTAGCAGTGCTACTTTCGCTCGAAAACACTATTTCAGCTACGTGATTAAATCAATTCCTCGCTTTGTGTGGCCAGTGGCATTAGTGCTGGTCGTCCTCAAGCTCGTGCTGCTCATTCATCTGAATCCTGGGCTGGAATGGAATTACGATGAGCGTCGGAACGGCCGCATTGCCGACAACTACCTTGCAGGCCGTGGCTATGTACAGTATGATGCCACCTGGCAGCAGTTCCGCCCCGATGCTTTTCACGCGAGCTTTCCCGTATTCGTCTACATTGCTTGGCAAAAGGCCGGATTGCCCAAGCACCGCTTCACCCTGCTTGTTTTTGCGCTTACGCTAGCTACTTACATGCTAGGCATCCTATATGTGCAGCGTACCCTAGCCTATTACGGCGTCGGGCCAATAGGTTCGTGGGGCGGAGCCGGTTTATGGGCCGTATATCCGTCAGTAGTATACTACATAGGTGCCTACTTCTGGTATGAAAACCTTACGGTACCGCTGCTTATCTTGGTAGTGTACAAGCTGCTGCGTCTCTATAGCGGTCGTCCTCTACGCCTAGTAGATGCCTTGATAATAGTCGGATCAGTAACAATCTCGTGTTTACTCCGTGGCTATTTGCTGGCTATATATGGGCTGCTATTCGCCGCGTGGCTGTTCTTGAGCTTGCAAGTAAAAGCTAGGTCGTACCGCGCTGTCTGGCAGTTAAGCCTGCTGACCTTGGTGTTGGTAAGTGTGTCGCATTGGCCCATTTTGCAGAAGAATCACCAGCTCTTTGGTGCCTACGTGCTTAGCAACCAAGCTGGATTTGAATTGCTACAAGGCCACAACTCTGTTACCGAAGGCCGCTTTATGTACGACTGGGATGAACCAAAAGCACCGCTAAGTCAATTTGTGCACGCTCACCAGCCAAATATTGACAGTCTCGATCAGTACCAAGAGGGCAAGGCACGAGCTCGTTTAGCTGGGTATTGGATACGCACACATCTAGGGGATGAGGTGCAGCTCTGGTTTCGAAAGACGGCGCTCTTTTTTTCTCCCGAAAACTTCATTTCTGACGCAGGACCTACCGCTTACCATCCCGTCACAGCTGTCGTGCACCTAGCTTTCTTATTAGCAATTGTATTGACTAGCGTGCACTACAGTGGATTGCGCTTCTACCGTCAAGATCTACTACTACTGTTGCCATTAGTAGTGGTCTGGCTGCTGAGTTTGGTCTTTTTCGTGGGTTTCCGCTGGCGCTATTTTGCTGAACCGGCTATGGTGATGTTTCCTATCATTATTTGGCATCGACTCCAACTTAGCAGCAGGAGTAGGCGCAAGGATGCGTAACAACCTCTTTACTGGCACCTTCAGACAATGAACGTAGGTATAATAGAGACTATTCGCCCCCGTATTTGCTTTTGCCCGCCCCACCCGCGTCCATCCGCACAATACGCGGAGTGAACGAACCAAGCACATCCACCAAATCACGCTGGTGCGCCATTACTTGGTGAATGTCTTTGTAAGCCATAGGTGCTTCATCTAGCCCACCCCCAATCAGCTCTACTCCCTGGTCGCGTAAGTAGCGGCGTAACTCGCCTTCTGTTGTGCTTTGCTTGGCTTGCGTACGTGACATTCTTCTGCCTGCGCCGTGTGAAGCCGACTGAATAGAGCCCTGCTCGCCACGACCGCGAACAATGAAGCCAGGCGCAGTCATCGAACCTGGAATGATACCTAGCACGCCCTTTCCAGCTGGCGTAGCACCCTTCCGATGGACTATGGCTTCTCGTCCGTCCGCTAGTGTTTCTCGCCAAGCAAAATTGTGATGGTTTTCCACCTTCACAAGCGGCTTCTCACCAAGCACATTGCTTAGTCGCCGATGAATATCGTGGTGGCAAGCCGAAGCATAATCGCCTGCTAAGTTCATCGCCCGCCAGTACTCTTGACCTTCTTGTGTATCTAAACCCAACCAAGCTAGGTAGCGTGCTTCCTGTGGAAGTGGACACTTGCTTATGGCAACTTTGGTATAATGCTGCGCAATGGCTGCGCCGAGCCCACGCGAACCACTATGCGAGAGCAGTCCTAGGTATTGGCCGACGGGTAAATCCAGGTCGTTTTTTTCGGTAGTAATGTCAACTACTCCCCATTCTACGAAGTGGTTGCCTGAACCCGATGAACCAAGTTGATTGATAGCCGCCTCTCGCTTGCTCCGCACCACTCCAATCTCCTTGAACTCCGGTCGTGTCAAGATCGGATCATCTACTGGGTTCTTGAATGTCTCTTTACTCCCGAAGCGCGTGTGATTATGTAAGAGTTTCTTTAGCTCTTGTGTGTGCTGCTCCAAGTAGTTACGTGGCAGGTCGAAGACAGATAAAGCCATCCGACAGCCTATATCCATACCTACCCCATAGGGGATTACAGCATTATCAACGGCCAAGACACCTCCGATGGGCAAGCCGTAGCCTTGATGTGCATCGGGCATAAGCGCACCATCTAACGTGACTGGCAGCTGCATCGCTGTGTCCATTTGCTTACGAGCTCCATCCTCAATAAAAGCGTCCCCATAGCGACGATAATCCTTGACTTCAGGATTCAAACTAACGTTTCGGCTAGGATCAGGCACAAACTCCTGCGCTAAGTCACGCCACAATGAGTCACGTAAATAGGAGTAAGGGGCTTCTTTGATCTTTTGGAGTAAAGCTAGTGCGCTGCCTTTATCTAGCTTTTTCAACTGCCGATCTTCTAGAATATACAAGGCTAAGTTGGTAGCCTTGCCTTCAGGGTACCCTATTTTGCGCAAATCATTGCCGCGCAGCTTGTTTGTCGCCATAGTAGAAGAGGTAAGTAATTCCTACTAAGTGTAGCGACAGATTGACAAGCTAGGTTATCGTTGAGTTTGATAAGTCTAGTTTAGCAAAATAGCTAACTGGCTTACTTAAAGTGGCTTTGCTTCACCCTTTACAATATAAAAAGCTGTTCTCGATGTAGCATCGGGAACAGCTTCCTGAATCGTTCAATACTCAAGTATGGCTCCGCGTTACAACTCGTGGATCTGGGAGCCAAGGCTGAGGCTAGGCTATAAAACGCGTGTGCCGCGGGTGCTTCGCGCAGGCAGGCAGCGAAGCACCCGCGGCACACGCGGGGCAAAAAGCAAAGGTTGGCGGCGACCGACTCTCCCACCGGTGAAGGCAGTACCATAGGCGCACCGGGGCTTAACGACTCTGTTCGGAATGGGAAGAGGTGAACACCCGGGCTAAAGCCACCATTGCTGGCGGGGACTACTCGTGTTCCGAGCAGCTCCTAAAACCATTGACATGCGGCAACGAGCCGGAAAAAGAAAAGTACCAGGTGTGGTCTAGAAGCGTTCGGGTGCTTAGTACTACTCGGCTGTGCTATTTCTAGCTCTACACCTGTAGCCTATCAACGTCATCGTCTCTGACGGCCCTTATATTGGGAGATCTCATCTTCAGGTGAGTTTCGCACTTAGATGCTTTCAGCGCTTATCTCATCCCAGCGTCGCTACCCGGCGCTGCAGCTGGCGCCACAACCGGTGCACGAGCGGCTGGTCCATCCCGGTCCTCTCGTACTAAGGACAGGTCCTGTCAAATCTCCAACGCCCACCACAGATAGGGACCGAACTGTCTCACGACGTTCTGAACCCAGCTCGCGTGCCACTTTAATCGGCGAACAGCCGAACCCTTGGGACCTTCTCCAGCCCCAGGACGTGACGAGCCGACATCGAGGTGCCAAACCTCCCCGTCGATATGAGCTCTTGGGGGAGATCAGCCTGTTATCCCCGGCGTACCTTTTATCCTTTGAGCGATGGCCCTTCCATGCGGAACCACCGGATCACTATATCCGTCTTTCGACCCTGCTCGGCTTGTAGGCCTCACAGTCAAGCCCGCTTCTGCTATTGCGCTCTACGTACGGTTACCAAGCGTACTGAGCGGACCTTTGAAAGCCTCCGATACTCTTTTGGAGGCGACCACCCCAGTCAAACTACCCACCAGCCACTGTTTCCGTTTCCAGATTAGGCACCGGCTAACACAAGGGTGGTATTTCAACGTTGACTCCCCGAAAGCTGGCGCCTCCGGTTCACAGTCTCCCACCTATCCTACACATGTGTTAGCCAGCGTCAATGGCAAGCTATAGTAAAGGTGCACGGGGTCTTTCCGTCCCGTGGCGGGTACTCGGCATCTTCACCGAGACTACAATTTCACCGAGCTCACGGCTGAG
>NZ_CP141184.1:6242500-6502500 GCF_035609205.1 Hymenobacter sp. GOD-10R | reverse complement strand
AGCTTTTGGCTTTGCTCGTGCAGCTGGGGTTGCAACAAGTGCTTACCTCGGATCAGCTGCATACTTGGGGATGGCGGGTGCCCTTTGCAATTGGATCTGCTGCTGCTATCGTGGCGCTGTACTTGCGACAACATATGGAAGAAACAGGTGCGTTCGTGAGCCAAACACAAGAGAAAGAGAGCACACCGTACGTGGTCAGACAAAGTAAGCTCCGTATTCTGTTGCAGTATCCACGTGAAGTGTTAACGGTAATAGGAATGACCCTAGGAGGAACCATTGTGTTTTACACCTTTACTACTTACACCCAAAAGTTTCTGGTAAATACTGCTGGCTTTACGAAAGATCAGGCTACGCTAATTTCCTTTGGTGCGTTGGCCATAGCAATGGTACTACAACCAATCATGGGCGCGCTCTCCGATTACACTGGGCGCCGTCCTGTCTTGATCTTCTTTGGGGTAGGAGCAACCCTTTCTACTGTGCCGTTAATGCATTTGCTAGGGCAAACTCATACTAGTTGGGCCGCTTTGGGGTTGTTAGCAATAGCTATGATCATTATGAGCGGGTACACATCTATCAATGCAGTGGTAAAAGCAGAGCTATTTCCAACTGAGATCCGGGCATTGGGTGTGGGGCTGCCTTACGCATTAACAGTAGCTGTTTTCGGAGGCTCAGCAGAATACCTTGCTTTGCTAGCCAAAGAACAAGGAGTAGAATCTTGGTTTTATTGGTATGTAACAGGGTGTGCTATCGTGTCATTAGTAGTGTACTTGCGCATGCAGGAGACAAAACACTCGGAGCGTATGCACCCATAGCTAAGTTGTTAGCGTTAGGTCTACCTGGCAGATTGCTTGGATTACTTGGAGTGCTGTGATTAAGACAACAGGTTAAAAAGCTAAGTATTCGCACAGGATGGACAAAAGCAAAAAGCCCACTCAGTATTGCTACTAAGTGGGCTTTTATCATTGGTGGGAGATGTAGGGTTCGAACCTACGACCCTCTGCTTGTAAGGCAGATGCTCTGAACCAGCTGAGCTAATCTCCCGATTACTACCGAGCTTGTGTCCCGATTGCGAGTGCAAATATGGTGGGTCTTTTCGATTCTGCAAAAAAAACTACGACCTTCGGTAAAGATTTTTTTGAGTTGAAAGAGGGCTGACACCTCAAGGAGTTCACTGCCAGTATTTTTGGTTTGCGGAGTAAAGTAAAATTTTTTTTCAAGAGTGTGCTGCTGGGGCTACTGGTACTGCTTGGTAGCGTGTTTCTCGGGATGTGGTTGGGCAAAGATCATATCATTGGTCTCTTTGTGCAGGAGGCTAATGAGTATTTGCGCACGCCAGTACGAGTGAGCAAAATTGATTTATCGTTAATAGATCAATTTCCACGCGTATCTATCACACTGCACAACGTTGTTGTATCGGGGTCGTTGCCGCAGGATACGGTACCGCTAGCCCGGGTCCGCACGTTGTATTGTGCCTTCGATGTATGGGATTTGATTGCTAGGCGGTATCGCGTGCGGGCAGTGAGCGTGCTAGATGGGCAGGTGCAAGTGCGCTTAGATGCACAGGGAAAACCTAACTACGATGTAATCAAGACAAGTAGTACTGGCGACGAAACCAGCAACGAGAATACTAGTAAGCCGTTTGCATTCGCTCTGGAGAATGTTCGAGTACGGCGCGTAGCAGCTGTGTATACCGACTTCGGAAGGCAGCAACGAATTACAACGCTGACGTCGGATCTGCGAGCTACCCTCGCATTAGAGAATGACCGGGTCATGATTCGGGCGACGGGTGCTACACATGTGCAAGCTATTCGGCTCGGCGATGATGAGTATGTGCGCGATAAGTACTTGCAGGTGAAGGCAAATATGGTAGTTGATCGGCACGGTCGAATGCTCACGCTTAATCCATCGGAAGTGCAGATCGGTCCCGCCGCATACGGGGTAGTGGGGACAATCGGCTATGGCGGCGCTACGAAGTTAGATTTGCGCTTTAATGGACATCATACCAACGTGCAGTCGGTAGTGGCATTGCTGCCGCCACGCATGGCGCAGCGCTATCAAGTGTATCGGAGTAAGGGAGACGTGTACTTTCGCGGCACAGTGCGCGGACTGATGACCTCACACGATGACCCACGTGTAGAGGTGCGCTTTGGATGTCGCGACGCATCTTTCTATCATGAGCAGTATGCTGAAGGAGCAGAGCATGTATTTCTAACTGGCACTTTCAACAATGGCAATGAACATGCGCTGCGTACTAGTGCGCTAGCCCTTGCACAAGTGCGGGGTACATTGCAAGGGCGTCCGTTCAGTGGCGATTTGCGCTACGAGAACTTTGTGGATCCTAGTGTGCAGGTTAAGCTACAAGCCGATCTAGATGTTGGCCGTGTCTTGGGTTTTTACCCCGTGGCAGCAATACGTAGTGGGAGCGGTGAGGCTAAGCTAGCTTTCCAGTTTGCGGGTAATCTGCGGCAGTTTAGAACGCAGCCGACTGCGGCCGCGGTGCAATCGGTGGGGGAATTGACTCTGAAAAACGTGCGGCTCCAGCTGCGAGATTTTGCCCAGTCATTCACGAACATGACGGGTACATTTCATTTGCAGCATAACGACGTGAACGTACCCCATTTTACTGGGCGGCTTGGGCGTTCCGACTTTCAACTAAAGGGCGTGGGCCAGAACGGCCTAGGGTGGCTGTTGTTGCCACGTCAGCCCTTGGTGGCTAAAGCTACTTTCACTTCCTCGCTGCTCGACTTCGACCAACTACTGCGAGTGCACACGGCAGGCAATAAAGCAGCACGAGGCAAACGGGCACCGGCAAAAGGGGATCCTTATGAGTTTACCGTATCGCCTACTTTGTCGTTGGACCTGAACACGAGTGTGCGCCGTGTGCGATTTCGCCGCTTCCGTGGGCGTGATTTGCGGGGCATCATTAAGGTGCACAACCAGGTGGTTTCTTCTCCTAACCTAGGTATTGCTGCTATTACTGGCCACGCAACGGTGCGCGGATATGTTGATGCGCGTCAGTCAAAGGTATTGAAGGTGAGTACCACCATGGGCTGCTCACAGCTGCCGCTCGATAGTTTGTTTTACGTGTTCGAGAACTTCGGTCAAAACTTCATTACTGCCCGCCACTTACGTGGTTCGCTGACCGCATCGGCCGAATCTGATATGTATTTCGACCGTCAGCTGACGCCACTAACCGACCGGTTGGAGGCGGAAGTGAAAGCCACGGTGCGCAACGGTGAGCTAAATAACTTCCAGCCGTTGCAAAAGCTGTCGATGCTAGCTAGCCGCGAAAAATTGCGGCACTTGCTTTTCGCGGAGCTAACCAACAACTTTTACATTCAGAGCCGGACGGTGTATTTGCCCGAGATGGAAGTGCGCTCTAATGTGCGTACGGCGTCGCTCCTGCGCGTTACGGGTACACACACCTTCGATCAGCAAATAGACTATCACCTTTCTATTCCGTTGCTGCCTGGTTTGCTACGCCGTGCTAATGGGACGGCAACCGGACCTAGCTTGCTGCTCGCCATTCAAGGGACGGAAGACAACTTCCGCGTGAGCTATGACCGAGCCCGTGCGCAAGCCAACCGAGCTACTATTAGTTCGAATGCTTCGGCCCAGTTGCCTGAGCAACCTAGCCTGTTGAGACGAGCCACGACGACGAGTCCCCTTCCTGCACAGCAAGCAAAACCGGCTGAGCCGCGCAAATTATTTGAGGTGAAAAAACCGGAGAAAAAGCCGACTCAACCGCAACCCGGCGAAGATTTCGGCTTTTAATAGAGGACGCAGAGGCGTAGGACGATAACCTACACGCAGCAAGAATTAACATTTCTTTTTGCTTCCCGTTAAGAAGTTCGGTTATATCTCCCAACTCCAACCGACCCCTTGTCATGAACGAGACGCAAGTTTTGCAGAACTATTCAGAGCCAGAAAAAACGGCTTATCTAAGTGTTATTGCCAGCCTAGCTTCTGCTGACCGCGAAGCTTCACAAGCTGAAGTTGAATTTCTACAGCAACTATCGCAGGCCGCTGGTTTGTCGCAAGGAGCTATGCAGCAAGTAGTTGCTGCCGCCCAAGATTCGACAAACCAAAGTGTACAACAGAACCTCGACGTGCTACGCGGCAGTGAACTGCGCTATTCCCTCATTACTGACCTCATCAGCTTTGCCCGGGCCGACGGTGCTTATTCCAACGATGAGGAAGCCATGGTCAATAAGATTTCTAGCTACCTAGGTATCAACCAGCAGCAGCAGCACACGCTGGAAAACGTGGTAGACCAGGCTGCGCAAGTACCCCACGATGCGAGCGACCCCGCGAAGCAAGGATTCCTCAGCGGTATAGGTGATAAACTCAGCAGCGTCGGTATCCCAAAAGGTGCCCTTATGACGGGACTGTTGGGCATTGCTGCTCCTATGATCCTCTCCCGTGTGATGGGAGGAGGACGTAGCAGTGGCGGCTTCGGCGGCGGCAGCACCATGGGCGGCCTACTCGGCGGTGCCATGGGCGGCGGTAGCAGCATGGGAAGCCTCCTAGGCGGTTTGCTAGGCGGCGGCCTACTCAGCAACGTGCTAGGCGGTGGTCAGAGCTCTGGTGCCGACCCTTACGGCTCTTCTTATCCTCAGCAGGGCACGCACGTAGGAAGTGGCGGCCTAGGTTCGCTTATGTCAATCCTAGGCGGACTGGGTGGGCAGCCGAACTCTGCGCCGCGTAGCGCAGGTGGCGGTGGCCTATTTGGCGGCGGAATGGGTAGCCTACTTGGCGGTCTGTTCGGCGGCCGTTAGTAGATTATTGCTCTTTAGATGAAAAGCCCCGCCAGAAATTCTGGTGGGGCTTTTTTATTGGTTGGAGCTGAGATAAAAAGAGAGAGAGAGTAAGCAGCTAGCCGTTAAAGTAGCGGCTTTTCAGCTACGGCCTGCAAGCTGCTCAGTGAGCCGTCTGGTAAGTGAAGAACAGTTGTATTCGTGCTAGCGAAGGTGCCGCCGTGCTGCTCTACTACTTCTACGAGTCTGTAGTTTAGCTCCTCTTTCACGTTCAGGTACTCGTCGTAGCTGGTAGTCTCGACGAAGTACTGGACGGTGACTTCTTTCGCGGCGGGTGTAAGAGCCGCAAACTTGATCTGTACTTCTGCTGTCACCAGCGCGTGCTCCTGGATGACCCGTTGCCCATCGGCGATGATGTGGCGCAACTGCTCACTGGTCGTGGTGTGGTTTAAGGCGAGCGTAAAGCTGACGCGCCGGGCAGTGCGCAACGATAGGTTGTCGAGTGGTTTGTCGATCATGGCTTTATTCGGCACGGTCACGTAGCTCTTTTCGGCCGTGCGTAGGCGTGTGCTGCGAAAACCAACCTTTTCAATCGTGCCCGTCACGTTACCAACCTCAACCAAATCGCCAACTGCAAATGGGCGGTCGAGAAAGATAGTGAAAGAGGCAATAAGATTCTCGAGGCTTTCCTTTGCTGCAAAGGCCACCGCTAAACCGCCGATACCTAGGCCACCAATCAGCGCCGTGACGTTCACCCCGAATACTTTCCCCAAAATCACTAGGAAAGCGAAGCACATGACGAGCACCTTGAACAAATCCTTGGCAAAAGGAATCAGCTGGTCGTTCAGACGGGAGGGAGTCTGCTCGGCGCGACGGGCAAACACCAATACCGCAAAGTCGATCAGACGTAAGGCAATCCACGCAACGGAAGTGATAAAGCCGATCTGAAAGACGCGGAAAGCCATAAGCTTTGGCCACGGCTCGTGCCGGCTCAGCTCGGAGCTGCGTACCGGGTAGTCGAGCACGTTGAAAGCTAGGTACACGGTGAGTAGAAATACGACGACCGAGACGGGGGTAATGATCAGCTCTTGGAACTGCGCTTCAGAAACACCTTCGGTACGGCTGCGCAAGAAGCGGAACAGCAAACGCGAAAGGAGGCGGGATAGGAGAGTTTTGAAAATGTAGCCAAACAACACGATGCCGAGGCAGGTGAGGTAAGCCAGCATGTTGTTGCCCAAAAAGCGTAGATTCAGAAATTCTTGAACGTTCATGGTAAAGCGTGTGTGGCTGAGCAGGGCAAGCCTCAGGCCAAAACAAAGTTTGTGAGATGGGTTGGGGGACTGCTAAAGAGGAGGTTAAGCTTTCTTAAAAGAAGCACCTACTTGACAGGCAAAGCAAGGCTACTAGTGAGGAGAAAAGAACCGGGAGCATCTCTAAATCAAGTCCTAATTAGCTGGACAAGTCAAAATGCCAAAATTTTTTATAGGGGGTGATAAATAGTATAAAAGTAATTTTTAATGTAATATTGCTTATTAATATACTAAATTGGGTTTGTTTAACCTCATCTGCTTGTTTGTTTGGGGCTGAGCATTACTTACTTAAGTAGAGTTTTTTCGTCTAGGAACGCAATTTCAGGAACTTTGAAGGCCTTAAATATCGTACTAGACATATTCGAGCTTTCTGCAAAATACCAAGAACCTTGTCACACGACCCTATGAAACCGTTGCTTTCGCGTGTAGAATCCAAAAAAGTAGACAAAGCCGCTGCGATGCTTAAAGTGCTGGCTCACCCCAAGCGCCTAGCTATCGTCGATCTACTTGGCAAAGAAGATAAGATGACCGTTACGGAAATCTATCGTTCGCTTGACCTGCCTCAAGCCATTGCTTCGCAGCATCTGATTACCCTCAAAGACCGCGGCATCCTGTCGTCGTTCAAGGTGGGTACGAAGATCTACTACTCGCTCTCTATTCCGAAGCTACTCGACGTAATCGACTCGCTGGAGGATTGCTGCGATACGCTGTAATTTAGCTAGCGTTTATCTCCCGACGCGAAAACAGAAAAGGACCGCCATTAGACGGTCCTTTTTCGTTTTACATTAAGTTGTAGAAACGTGCAGAAAGACACGTGCCTAGGCTACGTTTGGCTGCCGCTCTAAATCGAACAGGTCGGTGAGCGTGTCAATGAGCTGATCGGCTTCGCCGCGCTTACAAGCTGCTTTAAGTTGTAGCACAGGCTGCTTCAGAATCTTCTGCATCAAAGACTTCGTCACTTCGTCGACGCGCTTGGCTTCTTCAGGAGTGAGCTTCTTCTGGAAGCGGTCCATTTCCTCCTGCCGAATCTGCTCTAGTGCATTCTTTAGCTTCTGGATGGTGGGCGACACCATCATTTCCTTGGCCCAATCGGCTAGCCCCGCAATGCTCTCGGCAATGATGGCGCGCACGTGCGGCACAGCATCAAGACGCTGCTGGAGAGCGGCGCTAGCTTTGCTCTGGATAGCATCGATGTTATACATCAGGATGCCCGGTACTTTTTCTACATCGGCTTCAATGCTGCGTGGCACCGACAGATCAATGAAGAACTTGTAGCTCAATACGTCGAGGTGCTCCACTAGCTCGCGCGTGAAGAAGGGCGTGTGATGCGCAATAGACGAAATCACGACGTCAGCTTCTTTCAACCCTTGCACTAGGTCTTCGAAGTCCAGCACCTTCACGCCGCACTCCGCAGCGAGCAGCTCGGCTTTGGAGCGGGTACGGTTGCAGATCGTAACGTCGTGGAAGATCTTGCTGTCACCTAGGTGGCGGCACACATCGGCGCCAATCTCCCCAAGGCCTACTACCAGCACACGGGGATTAGCTACGTCGGCCGTCAGCTCTTCTACTAGCTCTAGCGCCGCGTAGGAGGTAGACGCAGCCCCGTCGCGGAACGACGTTTCCTGCTGCACGCGCTTATTGGTGAAGAAGATGGTGTGCAGCAAGCGGTGCAAGAAAGGCCCAGCGGCATCTTCATCCGCCGACCATTGGTAGGCGTTCTTTACCTGGTTGCTAATCTGTAAATCACCGACAACCTGTGCATCCAAGCCCATGGCCACCTCAAAGAGGTGCTGCACGGCTTCCTGTTCGTTATCGAGAATATCAAAATAAGCGAAGTGCTCACTCAAATCGGCGAGGCCTTTGAGTTGCCCTAGGGCTTCGATAATGGTAGGACTCTGGTCGCGGTCGGCGCTGTAGTAAACCTCAGTTCGGTTACAGGTACTCAACACGAGTAGGTCGTTGAGACCTAGGTCGTGATGGAGGGTGTACAGAAAGCGTCGGCAGGCGGCCTCGTCCAGCGCGATAAGCTCCCGAATGGCTAGAGGAGCTTTTTTGAAGGACAGGCTGACAGCCTTAAATGGGTGCATAGCGGAGTGCTCAAGCGAAACTTTAGGGCGTAAAATTACGCCAGGATTCGTTAGAATAAAACTGATATTCGTCAGGAGTGGTTCGTAACTAACTCGAAGAAAGTCAGAATATGGTTGCCTAGGCTCCCAGAACTCTTTGTTTCGCCGCAGAACAATCTCCACCGTAATTTCGTCCGGTAGCTAGCCCACATTTTGTGCGGATACCTTTGTACTACTTCTTAACGAGAAGAGCTTTGTCTCTTTCTGCCCCCGTTTGATTCCGATTTACGACCAAAAATCCCGCATTAAGCTGCTCATTATTGGTGGAGCGCTGCTCATTGCGGCCGCTACTGTCATTTACACCAACATTCTGGTGAAGCGCCTCACCGAGCGCGAGCAGCAGCAAATTGAGCTCTTCGCCAAAGCGCAACGCTACATTATCAGCACGGAGGAAGAAACCAACTTGGTATTCGTGCAGGAGGAGGTGATTGAGAAGAACAAGACCATTCCCGTCATTCTGGCCGACGACCAAGGCAACATCCTAGGTACGAAGAACGTGGATGTGCCTAAAGGGCTATCGGAAAAAGGCTCGATTCGCTACTTGAAGGGACAGATAGCGAAGATGAAAGAGCAGCATCCGCCTATCGTGGTGGAGTACGCGGGGGGCGCCCGGCAGTTTATCTATTACAAAGATTCGGAGCTGCTCACGCAACTGCGCACCTATCCGCTGGTGCAGCTAGCCGTTATTACGTGCTTGGCGGTGATTGCCTACTTCGCGTTCAGCTACTCGCGCCGAGCCGAGCAAAACCGCGTGTGGGTGGGCCTAGCTAAAGAAACAGCGCACCAGCTTGGCACGCCGCTGAGCAGCCTGATGGCCTGGCAAACCTATATGAAGGAGTCGGAGCGTTTTAAGGACGAACCGATTGTGGAGGAGCTAGGTAAGGATGTGCGGCGGCTGGAAATTATTACGGAGCGTTTCTCCAACATTGGCTCGGTACCGATTCTCAAGGATGAAAATATCCTGCAAGTCACGCAGAATGCCATTGCGTACCTGCAAAGCCGGGTGTCGAAAAAGGTGAGCTTTACCATCACTACCTCGCTGCCGACCGATATGCCCGCTAAGGTTAACATTCCGCTGTTTGACTGGGTAGTCGAAAATATCTGCAAGAACGCCGTCGATGCCATGGATGGCCGCGGTAGCATCAACATTCACTTGCGTCGCCCGGCCCGCGGTAAAAACCAGATTGCCATTGATATTACGGATACTGGCAAGGGCATTCCGAAGAGCAAGATGGAATCGGTGTTCCTGCCTGGCTATACTACTAAAAAGCGCGGCTGGGGCCTAGGTCTGGCGCTGGCAAAGCGTATTATCGAGAACTACCACGAGGGCAAACTTTTCGTGAAATGGTCGGAGGTAGGGAAGGGCACTACTTTCCGGATTATCCTGAACGGCTAAGTTTTAGAGCCTAGCCACAAGCAGCTTAACCATTACAAACAAGCGGTCATCCTGACGAAGGAAGGACCTTATTACCGCAGAACAAACCAAACTGTTGTTCATGCGTGATAAGGTCCTTCCTTCGTCAGGATGACACTGCGTTTTCAGCGCCGTGCTATTTTGCTTGGGAAGTAACCTCAGCGGTTTCTTCCACCACGGCTTTGGCTTTCTTCACCTCGCGGCGGTTGGTTATTTCCACGTAGCTGTTGCCGGTCACGGGTTTGCCGTTGTGGGTGCCAGTCACGCGGCACATGCCTTCCCAGTAGTACAGGTTGAAGATGGCGTAGAAGTGAATGCGTAGTTCCTGGTCCGGGATGAGTGGCTCCACGATGAGGTCGTAGCCTTTGCTCGGCACCCGCACGCGCCATTTGCTTGGGTAGCGCAAGCCGGAGCTAGGGCTGGTCCAATAGGCTAGGTTTTCTACTTGAAAATCAGCGGGCTCTAAGTGGGTGTTGTCGGCTTTGGCGGAGAAGTGCGAGCCGCCGCCTAGCTTTTTGCCCGTGGGCCGGTGCACGAGGTTGTAAAGCATCATTTCCTCGCGCGGCTCGTCGAGTTGGATGGAAAACCAATCCCAGCTCACGTCTTTGGTGCCGCTCATGTTACAGTTCCACTGGCGGTCGTACCACATTTCGCCCTCTACTTCGTGGGGCTTGCCATCTATTTCGATGGTGCCGCTGGCGTCGAGGCGGGGGTAGCTGTAGTAGCCTACTTTGTTCATGGCCACATTACGGTCATAGCCGTTGCCGCCGTGCATGAGCACTTCTTTGGCGGGCTTCGTTTTGAGGTTGATGGCCGTGCCGGGATGGTCGACCATACGGGCTTGCATGTGGTAGCGGCCCTCTTGGCCCGTGAGCGTCCATTTCTGGGCCTTTTTGCGCATGGTGAGGTCGACGGGCAACTGCGCGGGTAGAAAGCTAGGTAGCTTGGAGTAGTTGTAGTCGTAGCGAAACTTCTGGGCGTCTGGGTCACTCACGGCCACATTCACCATCATATAGTCTTTGTCGCCGGTGGGGTTGAAGTGAAAGAACACGTACTCAACGCCGTAGCGCTTGCCGGTTTCTTTATCTTTCAAATGGCCCGTCAGGTACCACCATTCTAGGGAGTTGCGTACGTGCGGGGCTTCCTCCTGGGGAAGAACGGCCTTCTCGCCAGCTACATCATACTTGGTAGTGAGTCTATTAGAGCAGCTTGCAACGGTGAGTAGCAGGAAAACGGATAGCAAAAGTTGTTTCATCTTCTAGAGAAGAGTATACCCAGGGAAAAGGTTTGATACGGTCAGGCTCCGGCGAGCAGCTTGAAGCAGCCCGATAGAACACAAGCCTTGGGTAAACAGGCTAGGATACTCATTTTGTTCGGAGCGCCGTTACCTTTGGCCGAGCTAGGTTATGCTCCCTTTTCTCTCTTCTATGCGGCGCTCCAAACTGCTACTTGGCGGGCTTCTACTCTTGCTGCTACCCGTGCCGCTGTCTGCGCAACAAGCTACTCAACCAAGTGTGCCCAAATACTTATTGGGTACGTGGCAGTTGCAGCAGCTGGCTTTCGACGCTCGCCGACCACTAAATGACGCCCAAATCGAGCAGCTGTTCCACGACCCTGCTGGCGAAATCAACCAGGAGCTGAAACATGGCCAGCTGATTCAGCAGCTAACGTTTCGGCCTGATGGCTCCTACCTATTGAGCATTAGGCAAGCCACGCAAGGAGCCATGTCGGAGCAGGGTACGTACTGGGTGCGCCACGATACCCTCTATGCCCGCACGGCTAGCGGCCAAGCAGCAGCCTTCAGCGGCGAAGTATTGGCCCGCTTGAAAGCGAAAGAGCTGATCTTAGAGTTTCCTTTCTGGAAACCTCAAGACCAAGTGTTTGAGCAAGAGAAGTACCAGCGCGTGAAGCAGTAGCAACCACCGAACGCAAAAGCGCCCGGCTCTTTAGTAAGCAACCTAGGTGGTCTGCCTACCGAAGAACCGGGCGCTTTTAGAAGGCAGCCGATGGTGTTTTAATTGGCTACTCCACCATCAGGCGTTTTGATACAATGCCTGCGTTGGTACGAATGCGTACCGTGTACACGCCCGCGGCTAGCTTGCCTAGCTCTAGTTGGATGTCGTCTACGGTTTGCTTAGCCGAGAATTTCTGTTCGACAACCGTCTGCCCGAGGGTGTTGAGTACGCTCACGTGCAGGGCTTGCTTGGTCAGGCTAGCGGGTAGCTGAAGCCGAACAAACGCATGCGCCGGGTTCGGGTACACACCAGTCTGCTCGGCCAGGGCTGCCGTATTGGCTAGCACCCGCGCCGAGGAAGCTTGGTTCAGGCGCACGCTCATGTTGCTGCTGAGGTAGTTGGCTGTTACCAAGTCCAAGGTGCCGTTACCATCGACGTCGCCCAAGGCTAGGTAGGTGGGGTTGGTGCCCACGGCTACTTGCTGGGTGCCGCTGAAGGCGCCTACACCATTGTTCAGGCGCACACCGATGCTATTGGTAAGGCTATTGGTGGCAAACAGGTCCAAGTCGCCGTCGCCATCAGCATCCCCCAGGGCTAGGCTGTTGGAGCCTTGCCCTACGCTCACTTTTTGGGTGCCGCTGAAGGCGCCTTTACCGTCGTTGAGGCGCACAGCTACCACGCTGCTCGTGTAGTTTTGAGCGGGGTTGGTGTAGTCATAGTAGTTGGCGGTGAGCAAATCTAGGTCGCCGTCTTTGTCGATGTCACCTAGGGTCACTTGGTAGGGGTTGAAGCCAACTTGTACATCTGGGCCACCTATGAAGATGCCTTTGCCATCATTCAGGCGCACGCTGGCGGTAGTGCCATTCGAGCTAGCCGTCACAAAGTCTAAGTCTCCGTCGTTGTCGACGTCGCCGAGCACGATGCTCAACGGGCGCGTACCGACCACCACTTCTTGGGCGGCGGTGCTGTTGAAGGTGCCCGTACCATCGTTGAGGCGCACGCTCACGTTGCTCGTAGCTAGGTTTTCCCCGGCGGCGCTGGTGCTGTAACGAATGTAGTTAGCGGCCAGCAGATCCAGGTCGCCGTCGCCGTCAATGTCGCCGAGCGCTACCGCGTGCGGACTAGTCCCCACGGCTACATCCTGCCCAGTGTTGCTGAACGTGCCGCTGCCGTTGTTGAGACGCACACTCACGAGGCCGGGAGAGAACGGGTTGGGGCTGCTATTCGAGTTGGCCGTCACTAGGTCTAGGTCGCCGTCGCCGTCTACGTCGGCTAGCACTACGTGCGAAGGACCTTTGCGCACTACCACGTTTTGGGTGCCCGTGTAGGTGCCGTTGCCGTTGTTCAAGCGTACACTCAGGGTGCCGTTGGCGCTGAATGAGTTATCGTTGTTGGCCGTTACCACATCGAGGTCGCCGTCGCCATCCACGTCGCCCAAGGCTACGCTTTGCGGGTTGGGTGCGGTGCTAGCTTCGGAGCCGTTGCCGAAAACGCTCGCCGCAGGAGCCGTAGCAGCCGTAAACTGAAAGCTATGCGGTAGCGCCAGTCGTTGGTTGCCGCTGCTGTTCTGCACCGTAGCGGCCAAGCTCGCAAACACGGTTTCGCCGGGCTTAAAGCTGGTCGTCGGTACGAAGCTGAGAGTATTCCCGGTTACTGTCGTCGTTCCGAATTTGCGACCACCAGCTTGCGTGCTAAACACCCGCAGTGCGCCTTGGGTGGCGGTTCCGCTGCTCAGCATTTGGTCGAAGGTGAGGGCCACTGGGGTAGCGCGCGGCGCGGAGGGCGTATTGCGCGTCGGCGTAACGGCGGTGATGAGCAGCGAAGGGCTAACTGTGAAGACCACGCTATTGCTGGTGCCAGCAGGCGTAGTTACCGTGAGGGGTCCAGTCGTCGCGCCAGTAGGTACTGCTACGGTAATCTGGGTAGCCGAATTGACTACAAAAGCTAGCTCGGCTACTCCATTGAAGGTCACGCGGGTAGCACCCGTGAAATTGGTACCCGTGATAACCACCGAAGTGCCCGGCGTACCAGCACTGACAGACAGGCCAGCAATCGTGGGCGGCTGCACAGCCTGATTTAAGCGTACACCTACGAAGCCGTTGTAGGTAGCGGAAAACAGGTCGAGGTCGCCGTCGTTGTCCACGTCGCCGAAGGCCACGCTGAGCACGAAGTTGGAAATCGAGCTAGGGTCGTTAGTTGCAATGTCCTGGCTGCCGGAGAAGGTGCCGGTGCCGTCGTTTAGTCGCACGCTGGTCGTGCCCTGGTCGAAGCCGCGCGTACCGGCCGCTAGGTCGAGGTCGCCGTCACCGTCCACGTCGCCGAGAGTTACGTCGAGCGCACTCCCGTTGATTAATACCTCTTGCGTGCCACTGAAAAGCCCGGTGCCATCGTTCAGGCGCACACTGGCCGTTGTGGTTGCCGGAAAGCCGGAACCTACTGCTACTAGGTCGAGGTCGCCATCATTGTCTAGGTCGCCGAGGGCTATCCGGCGGGGAGTAGCACTGGTGCTTACCGTCTGGTCGCCCGAGAAGGTGCCCCGTCCATTGTTCAGGCGGACGCTGACGCCAGTGGTTGCGCTATTCAAGAGTAAGTCGAGGTCGCCGTCGTTGTCGGCATCTCCTAAGACCATGGTGGAGACGTTGGTATTAGCCGCTACGGTTTGGGCACTCGAGAAAACGCCTGCCCCGTTGTTGAACAGCACGTACACCTGATTGGAGGAAGACGCATAAACCAGCAAGTCCTGGTCACCGTCGCCATCTACGTCGCCGGTTGTCGCCGTCGTCGCGGCATTGGCAGCCGAGGCATCCTGCCCATTGCTGAAGGTGCCCGTGCCGTTGTTCAGGCGCACGCTGATGGAGCCGGCGTAGTTGACCGTCAGCAGATCTAGATCACCGTCACTGTCTACGTCGCTTAGTAGTAATTCCTGGGCATAGATCCCTACCGATACTTGCTGCGCGCTGCCGTATGTGCCGTTGCCAACATTCAAGCGGATGCTTACCACGCCATTACTAGATGTATTGGAGTGAAGAGTCAGCAGATCTAGGTCGCCGTCGCCGTCGATGTCGCCGGTAGCTAGGTCTAGAAATGTCGTGTTGTTGCCGCCGATCTGGACAGCCGTGTTCAGGTCACTGCCCCCGTTGAATGTACCCGGCGAAGCGCTGGTGGCCGTCGTAAATTGGAATACGTGGGGTAGTACCGATACGCCGCTGGCGCCTTGGGCCGTGCTGCTTACCGAAGCAAATACCGTCTCGCCCGCGCGGAAGGGCGTAGCTGGCGCAAACGACAGGGTGCTGCCGCTGAGCGTGGTGGTACCCGCTTGCTTACCGCCTTGCGAGCCGAAAACCTTCAGGGCCGCTTGCGTAGCGGGCGTGTTGCTTAGAGGCTGCGTGAACGTGACGGCCACGGCCGTGTTGCGCGGCGCAGCGGGCGCGTTGCGCTTTGGCGTGAGCGTAGCTACCGCTACGGCTGGCACCAAGGTTATCGGGAGACTGTTGCTAACGCCAGCCGTTGTGGTTACCACGAGGGCGCCGGTAGTGGCACCCTCGGGCACTACTACCGTGAGTTGGGTGGCCGAAGCGGCGAGTATTTCCTTTACGGGAGTGCCGTTGAAGGTGACTTTGGTGGTTTGCGACAGATTCGTGCCCGTAATCACCACGGCGTTGCCCACCGCGCTAAGCGCGGGCGCTACGTTGGCCAGGGCTGGGAGCGGCTGGTTCTGGTTCAGGCGCACGCTCACGTTGGTGGCATTTGTCGTGAGCAGGTCGAGTGTGCCGTCACCGTCCAGGTCGCCGAGGGCTAGGTTGGTGGGAGTAGCGCCCACGGCTACTTCCTGGCCGGTGCTCAGGGTGAACTTGCCGGTGCCATCATTCAGGCGCACGCTCACAGTATTGGCCCTGGAGTTGGTTGTGAGCAGGTCAAGGGCGCCGTTGCCATCTACGTCACTCAGGCGCACACTCACGGAGCCATTGCCAATGGCTACTTCCTGCGTGCCCGAGAAGGTTCCCTTGCCATCATTCAACCGCACGCTGGCTAAACCTGTCGTATTACTAACCGTCACCAGATCCAGGTCGCCGTCCGCATCCAGGTCGCCGAGAGCGACACTCGCGGCATAGCTGCCTACGCTGGCAAATTGCTGCGTATTGAAAACGCCCGCGCCGTTATTGAAGCGAATGCTCACGCCACTGTTAGCTGCATTCACGGCTACCAAAACATCCAAGTCGCCGTCGCCATCCACGTCGCCGATAGCAGAGCGACTCCCTCCGCTGATCGACACGCCGTTGGACATGCCATTGGCGAAACTGCCATTGCCCTCATTACGATACACGACCAGTGAACCAGCAACATTGGTCGTAAGCAGGTCGAGGTCACCATCGCCGTCGACGTCGCCGAGGCTGACAGTAGTGTTATAATCGGCTATTGAGAATAGCGGCGGCGTGAAGGTGCCGTTACCATTGTTCAGTAGTACATCCAGAAAGCCGCCGGCAGCAATCGTTACTAAGTCCAGATCAGTGTCGTTATCTAAGTCGCCAACCTGAACCCCCACATAGTTGCGGCCCTGAATGATTATCTGAGCCGTGCTGAAGGTGCCATTGCCATTGTTGAAACGAATGGTGACGTTCCCTTGGGTCGCCGTGAGCAGATCCAGGTCGCCATCGCCATCGGCATCGGCCGTTACAATCTCATTAGATGCTGTTCCAATTGTAAAATCGGTGCCGCCGAAGAAGGTGCCGGTGCTGGGATTAGTGGCTGTAGTGAACTGGAAGACCTGTGGTAAAGCTAAGTTGCCGATGCTGCCCTGTACCGTTGGGGTAACGGAAGTGAACACCGTTTCGCCGGCCTTGAAGCCAGTAGCAGGCGTCAGAGTCAGCGTGTTGCCACTGACCGTAGCCGTGCCCGCTTTCTTGCCGCCAGCTTGGAAGCTAAACACTCTAATACCTTGCTGGGTAACGGCGTTGTTGCTCAGCGGCTGATCGTAGGTGACAGCTACCGCGGTGGTGCGCGGTGCCGCTGGGGCGTTGCGCGTCGGCGAAACGGCCGTTACGATTGGGCGGGGCGCTACCGTGAAGAGCACTGCGTTGCTAGCGCCAATCGTCGTGTTCACCACTACTGGCCCCGTCGTAGCGCCTGCCGGCACGGCTACGGTAATTTGGGTGGCCGAATTAACGACGAAGCCCGGTGCGGGTGTGCCATTAAAGGTGACGCTGCTCACCGTTACGCCCGAGTTGCTAGCGTTCAGAAAGTTGGTGCCCGTAATCACGACGGTGCTGCCAACAGGGCCTGCAATAGGCGTGAGGCTCGTGATAGTGGGACCAGCCAAGACCTGGTTCAGGCGTACGCTCACCGTATTGCTGACAGTGTTGGCCGTCACGAAATCTAGGTCGCCATCATTATCCACGTCGCCCACGGCCACGCCGTTTGGTTGCGTGCCGACGGTTACGTTCTGAGTGCCCGAGAAAACGCCGCTGCCATTGTTGATCCGCACGCTGGCGGTGGTACCGTTGATGATGCCGCTAAAGGAAACGCGGCCGTAGCTGGCGGTCACAAAGTCCAGGTCGCCGTCGCCGTCCACATCGGCTAGATTAAGGCTGCGCGGACCGTCGGCCACCGTCACGTTCTGGGTGCCGCTGAAGGCGCCGCTGCCATCGTTCAGGCGGACGCTCACGCTGTTGGTGCCGGTGTTGCCGGTCAGCAGATCCAGGTCGCCGTCGCCGTCTACGTCGCCTAGGGCTACGGCTTCTGGGTTGTTCGCAACATTCACCGTTTGGGTACCGCTAAAGGTGCCACCGCCGTTGTTGAAGCGCACGCCCACAGAGAAGGAGTTGGAGGAAGGCACCACCAGATCTAGGTCGCCATCGTTGTCGAGGTCGCCGAGGGCCAGGGCCGTCGGGCGCGAGCCTACCGCCACTTCCGAGCCGCCGCTGAATAAGCCACTGCCGTTGTTGAGGCGTATGCTCACGGTGCTGCCCGTAGAAGATGTGGCAGAAGTGTAGTTAGCCGCTAGCAGATCCAGGTCGCCGTCGCCGTCAACGTCGCCTAAGGCTAGGGCGTGCGGGCTGCTCTCCACGTACACTTCTTGGGCGCCCGAGAAGGGGGTGCTGCTGTTGCCGACGAAAATACCTTTGCCGTCGTTCAGCCGGACACTGATGGTGTTGCCGTTGGCACTGGCCGAGAGCAAATCTAGGTCACCATCGCCGTCCACGTCGCCGAGCACCAGGTTGTAGGGACCTGGACCGACGTTTATTTCTCGTTCATTGCTGTAGGTGTTGTCGTAGGTGCCGTCACCGTTGTTCAGCCGCAGGCTTACAAGGCCACTGATGAGGTTAGTGGAGCTATTGTTAGCCGTCATCATGTCTAAATCACCATCGCCATCCACGTCGCCGAGGACTACGTTTTGGGGCTTGGAGCCGACGCTTACCTCGGAGCCGCCCGCGAACGTGCCGGGGCTAGCTGCTGCCGCCGTTGTAAACTGAAACACCTGGGGCGAACCTAGGGTCGCGTTGCTGGTGCTTTGGGCAACCGTCGTGACCGACCCGAACACCGTTTCGCCTGGCCTAAAGCCGCTGCCGGGCGCAAACGTCAAAGTGTTGCCGCTGATGGTGGCGGTGCCCGCTTTCTTGCCGCCTGCTTGTTGGCTGAATACGCGTAACGCTTGCTGGGTAGCCGTGCTGGTATTTAAGGGTTGGCTGAACGTGACAGCCACTGGCGACGTGCGCGCAACAGCCCGTGCGTTGCGTGGTGGCGTAATGCCCGTGACGGTCATGAGCGGACCCACGATGAACGATACGCCGTTGCTACTACCCAGCGGAGTCGTCACGACCAGCGGGCCGGAGGTGGCGCCGGCGGGCACTGTGGCGGTAATCTGGATGGCTGAGTTCACCACAAAGTTGGTGGCCGGTACCCCATTGAATGTCACGCTGGTAGCCCCGATCAGGCCCGTGCCAGTAATGACGGCGGTGCTGCCTACCGTACCCGCGCTAGGCGTCACGTTGGCCACCACCGGGGCAGTTAGGTTTTGATTCAAGCGCACGTTTACCGCCGCGTACGTGGTAGCGAGCAGGTCGAGGTCTTTGTCGCCGTCCACGTCGGCTAGGGTCACTTGGCTGAGATAGCCGTCGATAGTAACTTGCTGGGTACCTGTGAATGTGCCTTGACCATTGTTCAAACGTACGCTGGCGTTGCTGCCAGCCGCTATTAAATCAAGGTCCTGGTCGCCGTCGACATCGCCGAGCGTGACGCTGGTTGGGTTTTCTGGTAAGGTTACTTCCTGGTTGCCGCCGAAGGTACTGTTGCCGCTGTTCAGGCGCACACTGGCCGTGCCGCCGCTGTTGTTCGCGGTTACCAGGTCCAGGTCGCCGTCGCCGTCGATGTCACCTAGTGCTAAATGAGTTGGGTTCGAGCCGACGCTCACTTGCTGCGTGCCCTCGAAAATGCCTTGGCCGTTGTTTAGCCGCACGCGCACCAGGTTGTCGGCGCTGGCCGCGGCTAGGTCGAGGTCGCCGTCGTTATCTAGGTCGCCGAGGCTGATGCTGGTCGTAGAGCCAGGGATGCTAAGTTCCTGACTGCCCGTGAAGGCACCTTGCCCGTTGTTCAGGCGGATGCTGATCAGGCTGCCCGGCGCAGACAGGTTGGAGCCTGCGGCCAATAAGTCGAGGTCACCGTCGCCGTCGATGTCGCCCACGGCTAGGTCTTGGGAAGACCACGCTACCGATGCTTGTTGGGTACCGCTGAACGCGCCCGCGCCGTTATTGAGCCGGATGCTGACGGTGCTGTAGCCGAAGTTGTTGTTGAGTGCTAGCAGGTCTAGGTCGCCGTCGCTGTCTACGTCGCCGAGCACGACGCTCAACGGGTTGGTTTCGAGGGCTATATTTTGGCTGCCGCTGAAGGTGCCGTTGCCATTGTTCAGGCGCACACTGGCCACGCCACTGCCGTAATTCCAGCAGGCCGCTACCAGGTCGATGTCGCCATCGCCGTCGATGTCGCCGACCGCTACGTCCTTGGGCTCATTGCCGACGGCCACGCCACCGCTGCCTTGGAAAGTACCGAGGCTAGGTACAACAGCCGTGGTAAACTGAAAGACGTGGGGCCGGGCGGCTACGCCGCCGCTGCTCTGGGCTGCCGCCGTGACGGTGCCGAATACCTTTTCGCCCGCTTTAAGGTCGGTGCTTGGGTCAAAGGTGAGCGTACTGCCGCTGACGGTGGCCGTGCCCGCCTTTTTGCCACCCGATTGCGCGCTAAACACCTTCAGCGCTTGCTGGGTAGCCGCGTTGGTGCTTAGCGGCTGGCTGAAGCCCACGGCGACGTTGGTGGTGAGCGGCGCCGAGTTGGCATTGCGTACCGGCGTCAGGCTGGTCACCGTCGGAGTTTGGGCGTGGCCAAGGGTGGCCTGGGCAAGTAGCGCTACGACAAGCCCACCCCGAAGCAGATGGCGCGAAGTAGCTCCTACCACCTGATATGTGGTAGGTTTAGGAGTATGGGTTTGATTCATAGCAAACGGTAGGGAGAGGAAGGAACTACTAGAAGAGATAACTCGATAGAACAGCTGTCGTAAGCTGAGCGCTTGCGGTGCCCCGTGAAAGAAGCAGTTGTTAGTAGCCCGGAGAAGAGCGGTAAACTTATTCATTTATTGATATAAGTGATATTAAAAGAAGTTATAGTTATATTATTTATGAATAATTATAATTCTGTTGCTTAGCCCTAGTTGGCTAAGCGGCCGAGCAGTAATCTAAAAGGCCGCACAGCTAGCGCCGAAGAAAGCTGGCTGTGCGGCCTTTGGTAAGGGAAAAGAAGCGGCTTGATGTTATTTTACGGCGAGGCGTTTGGTGATCAAGCCTTCACCGGTGCGCAGCTGAACAGTGTACAAGCCCGCTGCCAAAGTGCCGAGCGGTAGCTCCGGCGTATTCGCTGCCTCGCTCGCTCCAAACTGCCGGCTAAGAACCGTTTGCCCCAGGGCATTGAGCACATTCACCTGTACCCCTTGCTTGCTGAGCACCGTGGGAAGCTGAAGCCAGGCAGACGTATGCGCCGGGTTGGGGTACAACTCTACTTGCTCAACCAACCGGGCCGGAGCGTTGGCTAGTACCTTGGCGGAGCCAAGCGCCTGGTTCAGACGGACACTGGCGGTCGAGCCGCCGTAGTTGGCAGTAGCTAGGTCGAGGGTGCCATCGCCGTCGAGGTCGCCGAGGGCGATGCTCGTGGGCGTGTTGCCGACGGCTACTTGCTGGGTGCCGCTGAAGATGCCCGCTCCATTGTTCAGTCGTACGCTGATGCTATTAGTGAGCTCATTGGTAGCAAACAGGTCTAGGTCGCCGTCTCCATCGGCATCACCTAGCGCCAAGCTGTTGGCGCCCTGACCGACGCTTACTTGCTGGGTACCCGAGAAGGCCCCTTTGCCGTCGTTGAGGCGCACAGCCACTACGCTGCTGGTGTAGTCGTTGCGCGGGTTGGTGTAGTCGTAGTAGTTGGCCGTGAGCAGGTCCAGGTCACCGTCGCCGTCCACATCGCCCAGCACCACTTGGTGCGGATTGAAGCCAACGGATACTTCCAGATTACCTGAGAACGTACCTAGGCCATCGTTGAAGCGTACGCTGGCGGTGGTGCCGTTGGAGCTGCTGGTTACTAGGTCGAGGTCGCCGTCGCTATCTAGGTCGCCCAAGACTACATTTAGCGGTCGGCTGCCTACTACTACTTCCTGGCCCGTTGTGGCAAAATAAGGTCTCCCTTTTAGCCGCACACTCACGGTGCTCGTGGCTGTACTCGTGCCAGCGGTGTAGTTGGCTGCCACGATGTCTAACTCTCCGTCGCCGTTGAGGTCACCGAGGGCTAAGCCGTGGGGGTTCGTGCCCACGGGCACCTCCTGGTCGGCTACGTAGTAGTTGCCAAAACCTAGGCTGCGACGCACACTCACCGTGCCCGTGGCGCCGGGGTCGTGGCTGGAGTTGGCCGTGAAGATGTCCTGCAGCCCATCAAAGTTCGTATCCGCCAAGACAATTTGGTACGGTCCGCGCCCCACCGACACGTACCCAACGGTCGTGAACACACCAGCTCCGTTGTTGATGCGGACACTCGCCGAGCCCATGAGTGACGAGCTCGCAGGGTTGTCCACAACAGCAAGATCGAGGTCACCGTCACGGTCGAGGTCGCCGATAGCGACGCTCTGCGGGTTTCCTAATACTGCAGGGTCGGAGCCACCACTGAACATGCCCGTGGCGGGGGCTGTAGCCGCCGTGAACTGGAACACGTACGGCTTCCAAAATACTTGGCTGCTGTTGCTGGTAGGGTTAGCGCTCAAGGTGACGAAAACGGTCTCGCCCGGCTTATAGGTGCCACTCCGATTGGAAGAGAGCTTGTTACCACTCACGGTTGCGAGGTCGAAACCTCTAGATTGATTGCCGCTTACGCGCAAAGAAGTTAGCGTAGCGGGCGTGGAAACCAACTCCCGATCAAAGGTGAGCTCAATAGGCGACGTGCGAGGGACAGCCAGCGCATTTGCTTTCGGTGAAGTGGAAACCACCGTAGGCGTGGGACCAACCGTGAACGGCAACTCGTTGCTAGGTCCGGAAGTGGACGTAACTACCAACGGACCAGAAGTAGCGCCCACCGGCACAAACGCAATCAATTGGGTATTCAAGACGATCTGAAAGCTATCAGCAGCTATGCCGTTGAAGGTGATGCTACTGGTCGTGAGAAAGTTATTGCCCGTGATAACCACGCGGCCACCTACAGGTGCGGTGTTTGGCGAAACATTCGTGAGAACAGGGCTGGGAGGAGCCTGGTTCAGGCGCACATTTACGGCGCTGCCTGTACCGCTAGAAGCAATGAGCAAATCCAGGTCATTATCGCCGTCTACATCGCCAAACGCCACGGCTCGCGTGGAGGCAATAGGAAGCACTTGCGTGCCGCTGAAGTTGCCGTTGCCATCATTTACGCGCACCAACGTCGTAGAAAAAGAATTAGCTATAGCCATATCCAAATCACTATCCCCGTCAATATCACTTAGCTGCACTTCTGTAATAATAGCTTCGAGCGGTACTTCCTTGGATTCGTTGAAAGCACCACTGCCATTGTTCAGCCGAATGCTGACAGAATTATCAACGTAGCCGCCGTCTCTGCTACTGCGTTCATTGGCAATGACCAAGTCTAGGTCGCCGTCGCCGTCTACATCACCGAGAACCACATTGTAGGGTAGCCCCTTACTTGGGACATTCAGCGTGCCTGAGAAACGGCCCTGTCCGTCGTTGAAGCGTACGCTCACAGCGGGAAAACCGAAGCCGTCGGGAGAGGTAACTAAGTCTAGGTCTCCATCCCCATCCAAATCACCGAGTGTAATGCCATCGGCGCCCGTTAAAGTAGCCACGTCTTGCGTAATCGCGAAGGTGCCGTTGCCATCGTTCAGGCATACACTGACGAAATCGGATTGACTCGCGATAAGCAAGTCGAGGTCGCCATCAGCGTCTAGGTCCCCTAGGGCTTGTCCAATAGGATATTTCCCGGCAACACCGACCAACACTTCCGGGACGGTATTGAAATTGCCCGTTCCATCATTTCGGTGAATGCTCACTCCCTTAGTAGCCGTGATGGTAAACAGATCTAGGTCGCCATCATTATCAACATCACCTAGCTTTAGTGTATGAATGCTGAAGCCTACCGGGACATTGATGCCATTACTGAAAGTGCCCTTGCCATCATTAAGGCGCACCGCTAATGTACTAGACTCGAAAGGCCGGATAATTAAATCTAAGTCGCCGTCCGCGTCGATGTCGCCCGTAACAAGGGCGTCGGGATTAGTGAGGCTGATATTAGAACCGCCACTAAAGAGACCTGGGGCCGGAGCAGTGGCGGTTGTGAACTGAAAGACATGGGGCGCGACCGGAGCGCCACCACTGCTCTGCGCGGCGGAAGTCACAGTGGCAAACACCGTTTCGCCGGCTTTGAAGTCAGCGTTCGGGTTGAAGTTGAGCGTGTTGCTGCTAACGGAGGCGGTGCCGGCTTTCAGGCCACCGGCCTGTGCACTGAAGACCTTGAGGGCACCTAGGGTACTGGCGTTGTTGCTTAAGGGTTGACTGAAGGTCGCGGATACGTCCGTCGTGCGCGGCGCCGAACGGGCGTTGCGGGCGGGGGAGAGGTTTATAACCGATAGTTGGGCGTACGCTGCACTGGTTAGCAGGCACAACAAGCCAGCTGCGAAAGCGCGCGCCAACCTAGCCCCCCGCCTGCCACTGGCAGACGAGGAAACAGTAAAGAATAGCTTCATAGGAAAGTGGGATGGTAAGAGAGAGAAGCGGATTACTCGACCACCAAGCGCTTGGTGACGACGCCTTGGTTGGTCCTGATCTGTAAGCTATAAACCCCGGCCGCCAGCGGCGCCAAGGTTAGTTCGGGTGTGGCTTGGGCAGCTAGGGTTTGCGTCAGCACGGTTTGGCCGAGGGTGTTGACGAGTTGCACCTGCACGCGCTGCTTGGCCAGCTCGGCGGGCAGCGACAGGCGCACCGACGTATGCGCCGGGTTCGGGTACACGCTTACTTGCTGCGTAAGATGGGCCGGGGCATTTGCTAACACCATTTGGTTGAGACGCACGCTAGCCGTTGCATTTCCGTAGTTGACGGTGACAAAATCGAGTGTCCCATTGCCGTCGAGGTCACCCAGGGCGATGCCTTCCGGCTGTACGCCAACCGCTATGTTTCGCCCGAGGCTGAAGGTGCCGGTACCATCGTTCGGGCACACGCGCACGCGGTTTGTGCGGCTATTCGGGGCGAAGAGGTCGAGGTCACCGTCGCCGTCGGCATCACCTAGGGCAATGCCTGTGACCACCTGACCCACGCTCACGCGCTGCGTGCCGCTAAAGATGCCGCTGCCATCGTTGAGGCGCACATGCACCATGCTCACCGAGTCGGCAGGGTTGACGTTGAAGTTACGGCTGAGCGCGAGCAGGTCGAGGTCCCCGTCTTTGTCGACGTCGCCCAGAATGGCTGCGTAAGGCGTGCTACCTACGGTTACCTCCTGGGTGCCGCTGAAGCTACCGGTGCCGTCGTTCAAGCGCACGCTGGCCGTGTAGGTACTGGAGCTGGTGGTGACAAAGTCGAGGTCGCCGTCACCATCTACATCACCTAGGGCAATGGTTAGGGGCCGCGTCCGCACACTCACCGTTTGGCTGCTGGTGAAGGTGCCGCTGCCATCATTGAGCAATACAGTTACGATACTAGTGGTAGTGGTAATGTCATTGTAATTGGCCACCAGCAAGTCTAGGTCGCCATCGCCGTCAATATCGCCGAGGGCAATGCCGTTGGGCCTAGGCCCAGCGGTAGCCTCCTGCGAGCCACTGAAAAGGCCGTTGCCATTGTTTAAGCGCACGCTGACCGTGCCGCTGCCATTATTACCCGTGAGCAGGTCGAGGTCCCCGTCGCTATCCACGTCACCAAGCACCACCGATGCAGGAGCCTGCCCGGTAGCTACTTCTTGGGTGCCGGTGTATAGGCCACTGCCGTCGTTCAGGCGCACACTCACACGGCTGGTATTAACGCTGGCCGAAAGCAGATCTAGGTCGCCATCCCCATCTACATCACCGATAGCTACGCTCTGCGGAGTGGGACCTAAGCTCGAACTGATATTACCGCCGAACAGGCCCGAAGCGGGCGCCGTGGCCGCCGTGAGCTGGAATATGTAGGGTCGGGCTAGGTTCTGCTGTCCGTTGCTGCTTTGTGCGGCCGTCGTGATGGTGCTAAATACCGTTTCGCCGGGCTTCAACGGTGTGTTGGGCTTAAATGTCAGGCTGTTGCCGCTGATGCTAGTTGTGCTCGCTCTCCGGCCTTCCACCTGGGTACTGAACATTTTGAGGGAACCTAGGGTAGCCGCGCTATTGTTCAGGGCTTGGTCGAAGCTAACCGTAATCGGCGCGGTGCGCGGTACGGCCGGTGCGTTGCGCGCCGGCACAATCGAAGCGACTTGCAGCGAAGGCGTTACGGTGAAGAGAAACCCAGAGCTGGCGGCTGCCGTCGTCACGACCAACGGACCGGTGCTGGCTCCCACGGGCACCTTCACCGTGATTTGGGTAGGCGAGTTGACCACAAACGTAGCTTCCGGTACGCCATTAAATGTCACGCGCGTGACGCCTTGAAAGTTGGTGCCCGTAATAACCACCGTAGTGCCCACCGCTCCCGATGCAGGCGACACACTAGTGATGGTTGGCGCTATCGGCGTTTGGTTCAGACGTACGTGCACGCCGTTTTCCAAGGTCCCACCAATCAGGTCTAGGTCGCCATCGTTGTCTAGGTCGCCGATGGCTAGGTAGCGGATAGCAGTTCCGATAGGCACATCCTGCGTGCCGCTGAAGGTACCGCTGCCGTTGTTCAGGCGTACGCTCACGGTGCCCGTAGTGGCAGCCGATTCGAAGCTGTCGTTAGCCGTGAGCAGGTCTAGATCACCGTCGCCGTCCACGTCGCCGAGGGCTAGTTGCCGCGGATTGGCTGCCACGGTGATGTCTGGCGCTTCGCTAAAGGTGCCGGTGCCGTCATTTAAGCGGAGACTCACAACCTTGAGGCCTAAATCGTACTGGCTAGCAGCTGCGAGCAGGTCGAGGTCCCCGTCGCCATCCACGTCGCCTACAGCGAGTTGGGTCGGACTTTGTAGCACCGTTATACTCTGTTTGCTGGTAAAGGATCCCCGAGCATCATTCAAGTACACGCTTACGGTGTTGCCGTAGTCGGCCACAAAGAGGTCTAGGTCCCCGTCCGCGTCTACGTCGCCCAGGGTCAGCTGGCTAGGAGAGCCACTCAAAGGAGACTGTCGCGGGGTTGCGCTAAAGATGCCTAGCCCATTGTTGAGCTGTACGTTTACCGCTGGTCCTGTATTGTTTCTTGAGGATATGAGTAAGTCTTGGTCGCCATCGGCATCTACATCGCCCAGCAGTATCTCGTTATTAGAAGATCCGTTGATCGTGGGTTGCGAACTGCTCGTGAAGGTGCCATTGCCATTGTTGAGGTACGTGCGCAAGCTCACCGAGAGGTTGAGGTCCCACGTTATCAGGTCTAAGTCACCATCGGCGTCTAAGTCGCTGAGGCCCATTCTGAGGATGACATTACGCGTACCTGTTGTTACTACTGCTTGGTCGCTGCCGAACGTGCCGTTGCCATTATTCAAGCGGACGTTAATAGCGGCATCAATAAGCGTAAGCAAGTCTAGGTCGCCGTCGCCGTCTACATCACCGGTTAGTACCTGCCGTAATCCGTCAATCGCTGGCAGATCTGAGCCCCCATTGAAGATGCCGGGAGAGGGACTAGTAGCGGTAGTAAACTGAAAGAGCTGCGGAGCGACCGGCGTGGTGTTCGCGCCTTGGGCCTCAGCAGTTACCGTAGCGTAAACGGTTTCGCCCGCCTTGAAATCTTTATCGGGATTGAAGCTGAGCGTACTGCCGCTGACCGTCGTGGTGCCCGCTTTCTTGCCCCCGGTTTGCGCGCTAAATACCTTTAAGGCCTGGCGCGTGCTGGGGTTGTCTCTCAGCGGCTGGCTGAAGGTCGCGGATACGTCGGTCGTGCGCGGGGCCGAGCGAGCATTGCGCCCAGGCGAGAGGCTGGTGACTACCGGTGTTTGCGCATAGGCTGCACAGGTCAACAGCAAGAGGCCGCCTATACGGCAGGCCTGCACTAGGTTCGCTTCCGTCTTGCTGAGGGCAGGGCGGAAGAAAGTAGAAAATAGTCTCATCGTGCTGTGGTATAAGGAAGAACAGAATAATTCAGCTCCGTAAGCACCTAGGCTACTCCACCATTAAACGCTTGGTAACTAGGCCCTGATTGGTCTGAAGTTGGAGACTGTACACGCCCGCGGCGAGATGGGGCAAGGCTAGCTCCGGGGTGGCTTGCCCAGCAAGTTGTTGCTCTAGCACCACCTGACCTAGGTTCGTAAATATGCGCACCTGCAAGCGCTGCTTGGCTAGCTCGGCGGGCAGCAGCAGGCGCACCGATGTATGCGCCGGGTTCGGGTACACGCTCACCTGCTCGGTGAGTTGGGCCGGGGCGTTGGCCAGCACGCCTTTGTTCAGGCGCACGCTCACCGTGTTGCCAAAGTAGTTGGCTACGAGTAGGTCTAGCGTACCATCGGCATCTAGGTCGCCGAGGGCGACACCGTAAGGTCCGGCGCCTACGGTCACCACTTGGCCACTGACAAAGGTGCCCGTGCCATCGTTGCGGTAGACACGGGCTTCATTGGTATCATTACGGGTGAACACCACATCTAGGTCGCCGTCTCCATCTACGTCGCCCTGCGCGAAGTACACGACGGAGTTGAAGATGTTTAGTTTCTGCTTGAGGTTAAAGGTGCCCAGGCCATCGTTCAGATACACCTGAAAGACGCTGCCCGTAATGCCCGCCAGCAAATCTAGGTCACCATCAGCGTCTACATCCCCGAGTTGCACGAGCCACACGCTACTAGAGGCTATTTCCTGCCCCGTAGACGCAAATATTCCCAGTCCATTATTCAGACGCACACTTACGCCGAGCTCACTACCTACTAGTAGGTCACCATCGCCGTCCCCATCTATGTCGCCTACCGTTACTTCGAAGGGCTTTGAGCTGAATGGATAGGTGCTCAGGGCTATTTCCTGGCTGCGGCTAAAGGCGCCCGTACCATCGTTCCGAAACACCCCCACTAAGCCGTCTTGGCTAGAGGGACTCACTCGGTAGCTCGTGAGCAGGTCTAGGTCGCCGTCGCCGTCGATATCATAGAGGCTCAACTCGGCGAAAGTGTCACGGATACCAGGTGCTATTTCCTGCGTGCCCGTGAAAATGCCCTGCCCGTTATTCAAGCGCACGACCACTGCGCCATTGGCTTGGCTCGCTACGAGCAGGTCGAGGTCGCCGTCTTTGTCGATGTCACCTAGTACTAGGTTCAGCGGACCTACGCCCACGGGTACTTGCCGGCCTGGGGTAAAGGTGCCGTTGCCTGTATTCAAGCGTACGCCCACCTGATCAAATGAGTTGGTCGTTACGAAGTCTAAGTCGCCGTCGCCATCTACGTCGCCAGTAGCTAGGGGCCTAGGCCTGCCGGTGCTGTTGGGGTCTACCACCGACACATCGGGACCTGCGCTGAAGAGGCCGGGGCTTGGGCTGGTCGCGGTAGTAAACTGGAAGGTCTTCGGCAGAGTTAGGTTGGCACCACCACTGTTCTGGGCTGCCGGGGTTATGCTCGCGAATACCGTTTCGCCGGGCTTGAAGTCAGTTGTTGGGTCGAATGTTAAGGTATTGCCACTGATAGTCGTCGTGCCGGCCTTCTTACCTGTTTGCTGGCCGAACACAGCCAAGGCTTGCTGCGTGGAAGTGCCGGTGCTCAGGGCTTCGTTGAAGGTCGCCGCCACGTTGGTGGTGCGCGGAGCCGTGAGGGCGTTGCGGGCGGGCGAGGTAGAAGTCACGGCTAGCGTCCCGGTGGGCGCGAGTATGTTCAGGCGCACGCTAATTGATGGGGGAATGCCAAAAGTTGGGACTGCTACATCCAAGCTACCATCCCCGTTCACGTCGCCAAGAGCTAGGTTAAAAGGTGCGCCGCTAATAGGTACGCTTCGGCTGCTGCCAAACGTACCGGTGCCATCGTTGAGGCGTACACTTATAGCTTCTGGTCTGTAGTCGGTCGTTACAAGGTCTAGGTCGCCATCCCCATCCATATCACTCAAGGATAGTGCATTGGCGCTGCCTGAAATTATTTCTTGGTTACCCGAAAACTTGCCGTTGCCATTGTTGCGACGAATGCTCAAGGAACCATTAAGAGGAAGATAATTGGCAGTGACAAAATCTAAGTCCCCATCGCCATCTATATCGCCTACCGCTAGTTTATAGTAGCCGCTCACTGGTATCTCTTGGCTGCCGCTAAAGTTAGCCTTGCCATCGTTCAGGTGCACGCTCACGGTGCTATTCTCGTTGGAACTCAGAATATCTAGGTCGCCGTCGCCGTCCACATCCCGCGCTACTATGGAATAGGAAATGGCTGCTACAGGCACTTCTTGTGTACCACTGAAGGTGCCATTGCCATCGTTGAGGCGTACGCTTAGGGTATTAGCACTGGGTGAATTTCGATTAGCAGTAAGTATGTCGAGGTCGCCGTCGCCATCTAGGTCACCTACTGCTAAGCTGTTCGGAAAGGGACCTACTGAGGCATCCTGATTGCCGCTGAAGTTTCCCTTTCCATCGTTGAGGCGCACACTCACCGTGCTGTTGATGACAGAGTTGCGCGAATTGAGCGTCAGTATATCTAGGTCGCCATCACTATCTACGTCGGCCAAAACTACCGTATTCGGATTGGTACCTACCTGTACTTCCTTCGTACCCGTAAACTTTCCTGTGCCATCATTCAGGCGTAAAACAACGCCGCCCGGAGCAGGTGCAGCAGTGCCATAGCAAGTCAGCAAATCCAAGTCGCCATCTCCATCAATGTCCCCTAGGGTTACATCAGAATATGTATTTAATGCCGGTATCTCGGTGGTGCCACTCAAAATAGCCGTGCTGGGCGAGGTGGCGGTCGTAAACTGAAAAACATAGGGCTTGGTGGCAACGCCCGTAGTGCTTTGAGCCCCAGCCGTGACGGTACCGTACACGGTTTCACCAGGCACGAAGTCCGTAGTGGGGTCGAAGGTGATGGTATTGCCTTGGACGGTAGTAGGGCCAGCCTTTCTGCCTCCGCGCTGCTGGCTGAACACCTTCAACGCCTGCTGCGTGCTGGCATTATTGCTCAACAGCTCGCTGAAGCCTACCGTCACGTTGCGGGTGGTGGAGGCCGAGTTGGCGTTGCGGCCCGGTACGGTTAAGGTAAGAACAGGGGCTTGGGCGCTGGCGCCGCTAGCTAGCAGCAATAAGGTGCCCGCGCAGAAGATGCGGGCCGAGCTAGCTCCTGCCCAGCATCGAGTTGGGCGGGAGGAACGTGTAAAGGATAAGTTCATGGTGTCTGGGTGTAGGTTGGAACGGAATAAAGGAGAGGCGGTAATACAGTCTTATTCGACTACTAAGCGCTTGGTCACGAGGCCTTGGCTGGTTTGAAGCTGAAGGCTGTAGACGCCCGCGGCGAGCTGGGCTAATGGCAGTTCTGGTGTGGCGTGCGCGGCGAGGGTTTGGGTCAGCACCACCTGCCCCAGGGTATTGACGAGTTGCACCTGCACGCGCTGCTGGGCTAACTCGGCGGGCAGCGACAGGCGCACCGACGTATGCGCCGGATTGGGATACAACTCTACTTGCTGCGTAAGCTGGGTCGGAGCATTAGCTAGCACACCTTTATTCAGGCGCACGCTCACCGTGTTGCCAAAAAAATTGGGTACAAGCAGGTCCAGCGTACCATCGGCATCTAGGTCGCCGAGGGCGGCACTGTAAGGCGTAGCGCCCACGGCCACTCGTTGGCCACTGCTGAAAGTGCCCGTGCCATCGTTGCGGTAGATGCTGGCCTCATTACTGTCCCGATGGGGGAATACCAAATCGAGGTCCCCATCTCCGTCTACGTCGCCTTGAGTAAAGTCTATGAAGAAGCCGGAGAGGATTAGTTGCTGCTTTTGACTGAAAGCACCTAGGCCATTATTTACATAAACTTGACAGCTATTGCCCGCGCTACCCAGCAATAAGTCTAAGTCACCGTCCGCGTCCACGTCTACGAGTCGCACTAGCCACGAGCCAGCGACTATTTCCTGACCCGCGGATGCAAATACTCCTAGCCCATTGTTTAAGCGTATACTCGTACCGAGTTCACTACCAATTAGTAAGTCACCATCGCCGTCGCCATCTACGTCGCCGACAGTTACTTCGAAAGGATTTGAGCTGAAAGGGTAAGTGCTCAGCGCTATTTCCTGACTGCGGGTGAATGTGCCGGCGCCATCGTTCCGAAATACACCCACTAGCCCATCTTGGCTACTTGGATTGGTGGTGTAGCTGGTCAGCAAGTCGAGGTCACCATCGCCATCGATATCGTAGAGGCTTAAGCCAGCGGGACTAACGCGGAAACCAGGTGCTATTTTCTGCGTCTCCGTGAAGATGCCCTGTCCGTTATTTAAGCGGATGCTTACGCCGTTGGGCTGGCTAACGATGAGTAGGTCGAGGTCGCCGTCGTTATCTGCGTCACCAAGGATCATATTCAGCGGAGTTCCCTCAGCGCGTATGTACTGGCCTTCGGTAAAGGTGCTATTGCCCGTGTTCAAGCGTACGGTCACCTGACTCCCCGACTGAGCGGAAGTCACGAAGTCGAGGTCGCCGTCGCCATCTACGTCGCCCGTAATCACTTTTCTTGGGCCAGCGCCGCCGTTGGGACCCACTGTCGACACATCGGGACCGGCGCCGAAGAGGCCGGGGCTAGGGCTGGTTGCAGTGGTAAACTGAAAGACTCTGGGTAACGCTAGGTTGACACCGCCACTGTTCTGGGCTGCCGGGGTTACGCTCGCGAATACCGTTTCGCCAGGCTTGAAGTCAGCTGTCGGGTCGAATGCTAAGGTATTGCCACTGATAGTCGTCGTGCCGGCTTTCTTACCTGTTTGCTGGCCAAACACGGCCAACGCTTGCTGCGTGGAAGCGCCAGTGCTCAGGGCTTCGTTGAAGGTGGCGGCCACGTTGGTGGTGCGCGGAGCCGTGAGGGCGTTGCGGGCGGGCGAGGTAGAAGTCACGGCTAGCGTCCCGGTGGGCGCGAGCAGGTTCAAGCGCACACTGATGGTGTGAGCAAGAGTATAGGTCGCTATATCCAGGCTGCCATCTCCATTCACATCCCCCACGGTCAAGCTATAAGGCTCAAAGCCGACCGATAAGCTTCGGCTGCTGCCGAAGGTGCCGGTGCCATCGTTCAGGCGTACGCTTACCGTCCTCTGACTGTAGTCGGCCGTTACAAGGTCTAGGTCCCCATCTCCGTCCATGTCGCTCAAGGATAGAGAAACAACGCTGCCGGAAGCTATTTCCTGGGTGCCAGAAAAACTGCCTGCGCCATTGTTGCGGCGGATGCTCAGGGTGCCATTAGGGAATGATGAATAGTTGGCGGTAACAAAGTCGAGGTCGCCATCGGCATCTATATCCCCTACGGCTAGTTCGTAATAGCCGCTCACTGGTACTTCCTGGCTGCCGCTGAAGTTGGCTTTGCCGTCATTCAAGCGCACACTCACGGTTCTGTTTTCGTTAGCGCTCAGTAGGTCTAGGTCGCCATCGTTGTCTACATCCCGTGCGGTTACGAAGTACGACGTGGCGCTGACGGCTACCTCTTGGGTGCCTGAGAAGATGCCGGTGCCGTCGTTCAAGCGTACGCTCACGGTTCTAACATCAGCGGATCCACTATTAGCGGTCAGGATGTCGAGGTCACCGTCGCCATCTAAGTCACCGACGGCTAGGCTGTTGGGCAGAGAGCCTACTGCTACATCCTGGGTGCCGCTGAAGTTGCCGGCGCCATCGTTGAGACGCACACTCACCGTGCTCGTCAGGGCGTTGCGCCGATTGGCCGTGAGCAGGTCTAGGTCTCCATCATTATCCACGTCGGCGAGGGCAACCGTTCCGGGGTTGGTGCCTACAGTGACAACTTGTGTGCCCGTGAACTTGCCGGTGCCATCGTTGAGGCGCAGAAAGACGCCCCCCGGAACCGGGTCACTGGTGCCATAGCAGGCCAGCAGATCTAGGTCGCCGTCGCCATCAATATCGCCTAGCGTCACATCGGCAGCCGAGCGGTCAAGGGTGGATACTTCCGTGTTGCCGCCTAGGGTAGCTGTGCTGGGCGAGGTGGCGGTCGTAAACTGAAAAACATAGGGCTTGGTGGCAACACCCGTGGTGCTCTGCACTCCGGCAGTGATGGTACCATACACGGTTTCACCGGCCACAAAATCAGTACTAGGGTCGAGGGTGATGGTATTGCCTTGAACGGTAGTGGGGCCGGCCTTTTTGCCTCCGCGCCGTTGGCTGAACACCTTCAACGCCTGCTGCGTGCTGGCGTTGTTGCTCAACAGCTCGCTGAAGCCTACCGTCACGTTGCGCGTGGTGGAGACTGAGTTGGCATTGCGGCCCGGTACGGTTAAGGTAAGGATGGGCGCTTGAGCTTGTGCGGCACTGGCCAGCAGTAGGAGGCTGCCTACGCAGAAGGTGCGCGCTAGGCTAGCCCCTACCCGGCTTCGAACTGGGCGGGAGGAACGTGTAAAGGATAAATTCATGGTGTCTGGGTGTAGGCTGGAACGGAATAAAGGAGAGGCGGTAATACAGTCTTATTCGACTACTAAGCGCTTGGTCACGAGACCTTGACTAGTCTGAAGCTGAAGGCTATAGACGCCCGCGGCGAGCTGGGCTAATGGCAGTTCTGGTGTGGCGTGCGCAGCTAGGTTCTGGGTGAGCACCACTTGCCCGAGGCTGTTCACCACGCTGATGTGTAGGCGCTGCTTAGCTAGCTCGGCAGGCAAGAGCAGGCGCACCGAGGTGTGGGCTGGGTTGGGGTAGAGGCTCACCTGCTCAGTTAGTTGGGCGGGTGCGTTAGCTAGGATAATTTTGTTCAAGCGCACACTCACCGTTTGATTAGCAGAGTTGGCCGTCAGCAGGTCCAGGGTGCCATCGCCGTCTACATCGCCGAGGGTCAGGGCAGCCGGAGCAGAACCCACCGCTATTGTTTGGCTGGCCGTGAAGGAGGCAGCGCCGTTGTTGAGGTATACCTCGGCACCGTTCGCATCTTTTCGCACAACTACCAGGTCCAGGTCTGCATCGCCATCCACATCGCCGAGGCTTACGCTCAAGGGGGCACTGGCTAATGGTAGGTTCAGGGTGCCACCGAAAATACCGTTTGTGTTCAGACGGATGCTGAGGCTGTTGCTGCTGTTTGCCGTCACTAAGTCCAGCGTGCCGTTGCCATCCAGGTCGCCCAAGGCTAGCTCGAGTGGACTACTGCTCACGGCTACCTGCTGACTGCCGCCGAAGGTGCCCAGACCATAGTTGAGGCGCACACTTACGTCAGTAGCATTAGCTGTGAGGATGTCCAGGTCGCCGTCATTGTCCACGTCGCCAACGGCTATGTCCTTGGGAAAAGGGCTGGTGGTTACCAGTACAGCGCCTCCGGTGAAGGTGCCGTCCCCATTGTTGAGGTGTACGGACGTCACGCCGGTGGCGCTGTACTGATCCAGGGGGGAGCTGGTCACTACGTCCAGGTCGCCGTCGCCATCCATGTCATTTAGGGCTAGGCCATTGCCATAGCCATTGAAGCGGACACCGTTGAGAATTTCCTGCCCGATGGCGAAAGTACCGTTCCCATTATTCAGGCGGATACTCACGGTGCCTTTGCCGGCCGTGCTTAGGCCGTTGGCCGTAGCGAAGTCTAGGTCCCCGTCGCCGTCCACATCGCCCAACACTAAGGTCAGCGGGGCTAAGCCAACAGATACTTCCAAGGTGCCGGAGAAGGTGCCACCGCCATTGTTGAGGCGTACGCTCACGCTGTTGGTGCCCTGGTTAGCCGTAAGCAAGTCGAGGTCACCATCGCCATCCACGTCGCCGGTGGCTACGCTAGCGGGGGTGCTGTTGGGGCCGCTCACCGACACCTCGGAGCCAGCACCGAAGCGGCCGGCGCTCGGGCTGGTAGCCGTAGTGAACTGAAAGACGTGGGGCGTCAGCAAAGTGAAGTTGCTGCTGGTTACTACGTCAGGCCGCACGGTGGTAAACACGGTTTCACCCGGCTTGAAGTCAGCGTTAGAGTTGAACGTGAGTGTATTATCATTTGCCGTCGCTGTACCGGCTTTCTTGCCCCCAGCTTGTTGGCTGAACACGCGTAACGCTTGCTGCGTGCCGGTTGTGTTGCTTAGAGCATAGTTAAAGCTCACGGCCACATCAGTCGTGCGGGCCACTGCGCGAGCATTGCGCGTGGGCGAAACGGCCGTAACCTGCACCGGCGTGCTCGGCGTAGCATTTTGATTCAACCGGACGCTTACATCGTTGGTGCTGTTGGGCGTGAGCAGATCTAGGTCGCCGTCGTTATCCACGTCTACTGCTATTACCCGCTGGGGGCCGGCGCTCGTCGATACATCTTGGTTGCCCGAGAAGGTGCCTGTGCCATTGTTCAGTCGTAAGGCAACGCCATTGCTATAGGATATCAGTAGATCTAGGTCGCCGTCGCCTTCGATATCGGCGGTTGCTACGCTGGTCGTGTAGCCATTCACGACCAGGTCAGGAGCAGGCGCGAAGGTGCCGTTACCGTTGTTGAGCTGCACACCTACATTGCGGGAAAAGACGGGGAAAGTAGGGGCGCCATTTCCATTCGCCGTGATAAAGTCCAGGTCGCCGTCGCCATCCACGTCGGCCGCGGCTATGTCGACGGGGGTACCGGTCACGGTCACGTAGTAGGTACCCGAAAAAGTGCCTTGGCCATTATTCAGGCGGATACTCACGGTGCTATTAGAAGGGTTGACCGTGAGCAGATCTAGGTCGCCGTCATTGTCCACATCAGCGGTGGCTAGGCTACTTGGTTGGCCGTTTACGGTCACTTCTTGGTTGCCGGAAAAGATACCCGCGCCGTTGTTCAGGCGTACACTTACGGTGTTGTCGGAGTAGGAGGAAGAGCCGGAGAGTAGGTCTAGGTCGCCATCACCGTCTATATCGCTTAAGGATACATCCGTTGCTCCGGCCTCTATCGTCTGGTTGCCCGAGAAATTGCCAGCCCCATCATTGAAGCGCACGCTCACAGTAATCGTTGTTGGGCGGAAAGGAGAGTAGTTACCAACAACTAAGTCGAGGTCGCCGTCGCCGTCGATGTCACCTAAGGCTAAGCTTCTCGCAGCCGTAAAAGCGATTGTCTGGTTGCCAGAAAAGGAACCCGTACCATCGTTGCGGCGCACACTCACGGTGTTGCTGTTAAAGTCAGCGGTAAGTAGGTCGGGGTCGCCATCGCCGTCGAGGTCGCCGCTGGCTAGGTCAACGGGTTGCACGCCCACCGGGACCTCTTGTCGGCTGATGAACGTGCCGGTACTAGGGCTAACGGCCGTGGTAAATTGAAAGATATGCGGGGTAGCGGCAGCGCCACTCGTGCTCTGCGCAGAGGCAGTAACAGTCGCAAAGACGATTTCCCCCGATTTAAAGTCAGTAGTAGGATTGAAGCTAAGGGTGTTGCCGTTAACCGTCGCTGTACCGGCTTTCTTGCCGCCGGCTTGTTGGCTGAAAACCTTTAGAGCTTGTTGGGTGCTAGCTGTGTTGCTCAGGGCTTGGCTGAAGCCTACCGTCACGTCGGTGGTACGGGGCGCTGAGCGGGCGTTGCGGGCGGGGGAGAGACTCACAACAGTTGGATTTTGCGCCTGCCCACTTGTAGCCGTCAGCAATAGCAACGCACCGATAGAGTGCCGGGCACGGGTGCAGATCAGCGCAGGCTGATTGTAAAGCGTAGTTAATAATGCCATAAAGCCTGTTAGTAGTGTGTAAAGCTGGAAGCAACTGATTAGCTCGCTTCTTCTACAAGTGCTAGAGCCCATAGGAGGCGTTAGCGCCTGTGGAAGAAGCGAGCTAACTCAAAGAGCTAGGGTTGAATGACGATTTTCTGTTGGTGCGCTTGGCCAGTTGCCGTACGCAGCGTGAGCTGGTAGAGACCAGCCGCCGAAGCAGGCGCTTCCACGGGCAGGGAGTTCACCCCAGCTTGCAAGGAGAGACGCTGCTGTAGCACTACCCGGCCGAGGCGGTCGGTGAGTGTAAGGGTTGCGGGTTGCGGCTGAGCAGCGGTATAGCTCAGCGTAAAGTGCCCGGTGCTAGGGTTCGGGAAGAGGCTCAGGGCGGAAGCGCTGGCGCTGGTAGCCGTTTGCAGCACCGCCGCACTCCGCTCGGCATATAGTCGATTCAGGCGCACACTTGCCGTACCGTCTGCGCCGTTGCCCGTCACTAGATCCACGTCGCCGTCCCCATCCAAATCACCGAAGGCAAGACTGCCTACCCCTCGGCCGACGGTAACATTTTGCCAGAAGGAGAAGCTACCCCCGCCGGTGTTGAGGCGGATGATCACCGTACTATTCTCGTTGCCGTAATCATTCTCGCTGGCAACAGCTAGGTCTAGGTCGCCATCACTATCAACGTCGCCTAGCACGGCGCTAACCAATCCACGCCAAGGAATCAGCTGGTTTTGCGTGCCCGTGAAGGTGCCGCTGCCCGTGTTTAGGCGTACACTCACGGTGCTGCTATTGATGTAGTTTGGCGTATAGTCATTGTAATTAGTTGTTACCAGGTCGAGGTCACCGTCACCGTCCAGATCCCCAAGCACGACGCTGTGCGGATTGAAGCCGACGGCTACCTCCTGGCTGCCGCTGAATGTGCCGGTGCCGTTATTCAGGCGCACACTCACGGTGGTGCCGCTGAAGCTCGGCGTGAGTAGGTCGAGGTCGCCGTCGTTGTCTACGTCACCCACAGCTAGGCTCACGGGCTGCGCGCCTACGGCTACTTCTGAGCCCCCGCTGAAGCTGCCTTGGCCATTGTTCAGGCGCACGCTCACCGAGTTGCTGCTGTAGTTGGCGGTGAGCAGGTCTAGGTCGCCGTCAGCATCTACGTCGGCTAGCGCTACGGCCGAAGGGTCGGCGCCCACGCTCACTTGCTGAGTGCCCGAGAAGCTGCCCTGCCCATTGTTCACACGCAGTTGCACAACGCCGGTACCCGTGTTGGATACTACCACGACATCGAGGTCCCCATCGCCATCTAGGTCGCCTAGTACGAGGCCGCGCGGAGTGCCGCTGATGATGATAGGCGCTCCGGGTGCAAAGCCAGCGGTGCCATTGTTGAGCTGCACGCCCTTTGCTGATACCAGGTCGAGGTCACCGTCGCCATCTACATCGCCAGTAACGACGCCGGCCACAACAACTCCTGCTTCCGTGACTCCAGCCGCTAGGTCGGAGCCGTCATAAAAGCCAGAGAAATAGCTTGTTTCCCGGCTTCGGCTTGTGGCCGCGGTAAACTGGTAAACCTGTCCGGCACCTAGGGTCTGGCCGCCGCTACCTTGCACGGCAGTGGTTACCGTGGCAAAGACCGTTTCGCCGGGCTTGAACGCAGCAGTAGGATTCACGCTGAGCGTGTTACCATTCACTGTTGCTGCGCCCGCTTTCTGTCCGCCAGCCTGCGCACTAAATATCTTTAGTGCACCTAGGGTCGCGGCCGTATTGCTGAGCGACTGGCTGAAAGTAGCGGTGATGGGGCCGGTACGCGGCGCACCTAGCCTGTTGCGCCTGGGCGCTAGCGCCGTGACCGTGAGCGGACTAGTGGTGGGTTGATTCAGCCGCACGCTTATGCGGCCTGGCGTACGAAATGCAGTTAAGTTGGCAACGAGCAAGTCCGGAGCTCCATCACCGTTGATGTCACCTGTTGTTAAACTCTGGAGTGCAGAGGCAAAAGACAGATCCTGTCCATTGCCGAAGAGGCCCGCGCCATTATTAAGGCGTACGCTCACGGTGGTGCCGTTGAACGGGGACGTGAGTAAGTCCAGGTCGCCGTCGCCATCCACGTCACTAACTTCTAGATCTTGGGGCTGCGCGGTTAATAGCACTTGCCGGCTATCACCGAAGGTGCCGTTGCCGTTGTTCAAACGCACGCTCACCGCGTTGTTGAAGCTCACAATGGTCAGTACGTCCAAGTCGCCGTCGCCATCCAAGTCACCTAGGGCAACGTCGCTGTACGTACCTGTTCCTTCGGGTAGTACCTGCCCGGCGCTTAAGCCGCCGGCACCATTGTTTAGCTGCACACTCACCGCTACGCTGGCTAGACCAGTGGTCCCGTACAGCACGCTCACCACATCTAGGTCGCCGTCACTGTCCACATCCCCGAGTACCAAGGAAGTGGCATTGCTAGCCGCAATATTTTGGCCGCTGAACGTGCCGCTCCCATTGTTAAAGTGCACGCCGTCGCTGGCCACCAGGTCTAAGTCGCCGTCGCCGTCCATGTCGCCTAGGCTCGCCTTGTTGCCTGTACCATTGATAGCAACTTCTTGCCCGCCAGCGAATACGCCGCTCCCGTTGTTGAGTCGAACACTAGCCGTGCTGGCGTTGCCTGTTACAAAGTCGAGGTCGCCGTCACCGTCTACATCGCCCAAGACTATACTGGAAGTAGCGCTACCAACGGCAACTTCTTGACTGCCGCTGAAGCTGCCGCTACCATCATTTAGGCGCACATTCACCCTATCTGGAATAGAACTAATAGTTGCCACTAGATCTAGGTCGCCGTCACCGTCTATATCGCCGACCGCTGTGGTTACAGCGCCAGCGGCCGTACTGACCTCTGAGCCGCCACTGAACACCCCGGAAGACGGGCTAGTAGCGGCCGTGAATTGGAACACATGGGGTTTGGCCGCGGCTCCGGTCGTACTTTGGGCTTGAGGCGTGATGGTCGCTTGCACCTTCTCGCCCGGTTTGAAGTCCGCGCTCGGATCAAACGTCAAGGTGTTGCCGCTTACAGTAGCGTTACCGGCCTTCTTGCCGCCGGCCTGCGAGCCGAACACCCGAATGGCTCCGAGCGTAGCCGCCGCCGTGCTCAAGGGCTGGTCGAAGGTCGCAGCGACGGACGTAGTGCGGGGCGCCGCCGACGCATTGCGAGTTGGCATTACGGCAATTACCTGTGCGGAGGCGCCAATCGTTAACAAAGTCCCGTTGCTAGCCCCCGCCGTGGTCACGACGACAACCGGCCCCGTGCTAGCCCCTGGGGGCACGATAACCGTTAACTGCGTCAGCGAATTGGGCACTAGGTTAGCCGCCGGCACCGAAACGCCATTGAAGGTCACTTCTTTGACATTCAAAAAGTTGGCACCCGTAATTACCACGCTACTTCCCACCGCGCTGCTGGTCGGCGACAGGCTGGTGATGGTAGGCAAAAGCAGGGCTTGGTTCTGATTCAGACGTATGCTAGCTGTTGCGCTACCAATGTTAGCGGTTGCCAAATCTAAGTCACCGTCGCCATCGACGTCACCGAGGGCGACGCTGTAGGGCCGCGTGCCGGTTGCCACCAGTTGATTGTTGGCGTAGATAAAGCGGCCACTGCCATTATTGAGGCACACGCTCACGGTAGTGCCGCCGGAGTTGGCGGCGACAAAATCTAGGTCCCCATCGCCATCTACGTCGCCTACCGCTACGCTATTCGGCACGCTACCGACGCCTACTTCCTGGCTGGCGCTGAAGGTCGCGCTGCCGTTATTCAGGCGCACGCTCACCGAATTATCATCGCCATTGGCGGCGACAAAATCCAGGGCACCATCACCATCTAGGTCACCCAGGGCTACACTGCGCGGATCACGCCCCACCCCTACGTTCTGGCCGCCGCCGAACGTTCCGTTCGTGTTCAGGCGCACGCTCACCGTGCGGCTGCCGTTGGTAGACGTAGCCACGAGCAAGTCGAGGTCGCCATCCTTGTCTACATCGCCCAGTGTTACTTCCTGGTTGCCATAGACGGTGGTGGTGCTACGCGGACTGCTAAAAACAGCGCGGCCATTATTCAACCAGACACTAACGCTACTCGTTTCCGTGCCACCAACAGCTAAGTCCAGGTCACCATCGCCATCTACATCACCCACCGCCACGCTGTTTAAGCTTGGGTTCATCACGCCGCTAGGGCTGGTGGTGAAGGTGTTGTTCCCGTTGTTGAGTTTCAACGTGAACCCTAGGCCGGCAGCACTGACGTTGTTGGCAATGGCTAGGTCGAGGTCTCCATCCCCATCTAAGTCGCCCACGGCCAAGCCCTGGGCACTGGCTCCTATCGGCACCTCAAACCCGGTGCTGAAGTTGGGGCTCGTACCCGTGTTCAGGCGCACGCTTACCGTGCTGCTACTCAGCGTAAGTAGGTCGAGGTCACCGTCCTTGTCGACGTCACCTAGCGCCACGCGTTGCGGATTAGTACCCACATTAGTGTCGAACCCGCCGCTAAAAAAGCCGCTGCTCGGCGTAGTGGTCGGGGCTTGTGCTAGGCTCGGTAGGCTTCCCAGCAGCAGGCTAATGATACCTAGCCCAAGGCTAATGGTCGTGTGCCTGGCAGCCAGCATCCGGCGAGCAGGCGAAAGAGTAGTAATACGCATAGAGGAACAGTTGGTGAAACAACCTGAGAGAAAGCAGTGCGCAACGATAAGACGCGTATAGACCTAGCGTCTGCCGCATGCAAAACGAGGGAGACAATAGGCGTAAAGTCATTGCGTCGTAGCGAAGCAATGACTTCTATAGCAATAGGCTACTCCACAGCTAAGCGCTTGATGATCATGCCTTGGCTGGTTTGGAGTTGGAGGTTATAGAGGCCAGCGGCTAGGTGCGGTAGAGCTAGCTCGGGCGTAGCCTGAGCTGCTAGGGTTTGGATTAACACTACTTGGCCGAGGGCGTTGAGCACACGCACCTGCACGCGCTGCTTGGCTAGCTCGGCGGGCAAGCGCAGACGCACCGACGTATGCGCCGGGTTAGGGTAGAGGCTCACCTGCTCAGTTAGTTGGGCGGGTGCGTTAGCTAGGATAATTTTGTTCAAGCGCACGCTCACCGTTTGATTAGCAGAGTTGGCCGTCAGCAGGTCCAGGGCGCCATCGCCGTCTACATCGCCGAGGGTCAGGGCAGCCGGAGCAGAACCCACCGCTATTGTTTGGCTGGCCGTGAAGGAGGCAGCGCCGTTGTTGAGGTATACCTCGGCACCGTTCGCATCTTTTCGCACAACTACCAGGTCCAGGTCTGCATCGCCATCCACGTCGCCGAGGCTTACCCCCAAGGGGGCGCTGGCTAGGGCTAGGTTCAGGGTGCCGCCGAAAATACCGTTCGTGTTCAGGCGGATGCTGAGGCTATTACTGTTGGCTGTCACCAGGTCTAGTGTGCCATTGCCATCTAAGTCGCCCAGTGCCAGCTTAATGGGCTTGGTGCCCACAGTTACCACCAGCTGAGTGGAGAAGGTGCCCAGACCATTATTCAGGCGCAGGGCCACAAAGTTGTTGCTGTAGCCAGTCGTCAGCAGGTCTAGGTCGCCGTCGTTGTCCACATCGCCTACGGCTACGTCCTTGGGCGAAGGCTCTACAATGGTTACTTGGGCACCGTTGCTAAAGGTGCCATCCCCATTATTGAGCCGTATGCTCGTCGCGGCACCACCAGTAGTAGTATCGATTGGGTAAGTAGTCACGAGGTCCAGGTCGCCGTCGCCGTCCATATCATTAAGGGATAAGCCATTGGGGTCGCCCGTGAAGCGCCCGTCAGTAGTTAGCTCTGGTCCGTTGAAGAAGGTCCCATCACCCTTATTCAGGCGGATACTTATGGTGCCATTGCTGGTGGTGTTCAGTCCATTAGTAGTAGCAAAATCCAGGTCGCCGTCGCCGTCCAGGTCCCCTAGGGCTAGGTTCAGCGGTGCGGAGCTCACGGCTACTTCCTGGTTGCCGCTGAAGCTGCCACTGCCATTGTTCAGACGTACGCTCACGCTGTTGGCGCCCTGGTTGGCCGTCAGCAGATCCAGGTCACCGTCGCCATCTACGTCGCCGGTGGCTACGCTAGCAGGATTGCTGTTGGGGTTGCTCACCGGCACTTCCGAACCCGCCCCGAAGCGGCCGGCGCTCGGGCTGGTAGCGGTGGTAAACTGAAAGACATGAGGCGTAAGCAACGCGAAATTGCTGGTCGTCACAACATCGTACTTCACCGTCGCAAACACGGTTTCGCCGGCTTTGAAGTCCGTGTTCGGGTTGAAAGCTAGGGTGTTCCCATTCACAGTTGCTGTGCCAGCTTGCTTGCCCCCACGTTGCGCGCTAAATACTTGCAGCGCGCTTTGGGTAGCGGCCGTGTTGCTCAAGGCATAGTTGAAGCTCACAGCCACATCGGTGTTGCGCGGAGCCGAGCGGGCATTGCGCGCGGGCAAAACAGCGCTAACTCGCACCGGCGTGCTCGGCACAGCATTCTGATTCAGCCGTACGCTCACATCGTTGCTGCTGATGCCATTGAGCGTGAGCAGGTCTAGGTCACTGTCCCCATCTAAATCCACCGCCACTATCCTGTTCGGATTAACGCCGGTTGTTACCTCCTGGCCGTTAGAGAAGGTGCCCGCCCCATTGTTTAGGCGGACGCTCACGCCGGTGCTATAGGCTATGAATAAATCAAGGTCGCCGTCGCCCTCCACGTCAGCAGCGGTTATGTCGTAGGCGTAGTTGTTCACGCCGAGGTTTAGAGCCGGTGAGAAGGTGCCGCTCCCATTGTTCAGCTGCACACTCGCGTTGGTATTGGAGTTGGGTGACAGGCCATTACCATTCGCGGTAATCAAATCCAGGTCGCCGTCGCTGTCCACGTCGGCCGTGACAATACCGACAGGCCCTCCACTCACGGTCACGTAGTAGGTGCCCGAAAAAGTGCCCAGGCCATTGTTCAGGCGGATACTCACGGTGTTATTCTGCGGACTGGTCGTGAGCAGGTCCAGGTCCCCATCGCTGTCAATATCAGCGACGGCTAGGTCATAGGTCGAGCCGTTAACCGCTACCTCTTGGCTGCCCGAAAAAGTACCCAGGCCGTCATTAACACGCACGCTGGCTGTAGCGCCGCCCGCGGCGAGCAGGTCCAAGTCGCCGTCCCCGTCGATGTCATTTAGTGCCAGATTCAACGCTCCTCGCACTGCTACTTCCTGATTGCCAGCGAAGTTGCCGGTACCATCATTGAAAAGCACGTTGACTTTCAAGCTGGTAGACGAAGCGTAGTTGCCAAGTACCAAGTCTAGGTCGCCATCGGCATCTAGGTCACCTAGGGCAATACCGTAAGTAGGAGCGATGGGCAATGTTTGCTTGCCGGAGAAAGAGCCCGTGCCATCGTTCAGGCGCACACTGACGAATTCAGAGCTAGTGGCAAGCAGGTCGAGGTCGCCATCCCCGTCGATGTCGCCCGTCGCGATACCGGACGGGCGGATGCCCACGGGTAGCTCTTGTCGGCTGGCAAACGTGCCGCTACTATGGCTAACTGCCGTGGTAAACTGAAAAACATTCGGGGTAGCCGCCGTGCCACTTGTACTCTGGGCACCCGCCGTTACCGTCGCAAACACCGTTTCGCCCGCTTTGAAGTCCGTAGTTGGATTGAAGCTGAGCGTGTTGCCGCTGACGGTAGCCGTGCCTGCTTTTTTGCCGCCGCTTTGCTGACTGAAGACCTTCAGGGCACCTAGGGTAGCCGCGTTGTTGCTTAAGGCTTGACTGAAACCTACACTCACGTCGGTGGTGCGCGGGGCCGAGCGGGCATTGCGCGCGGGCGAGAGGCTGGTGACCGTGGGGGCTTGTGCGTGCGCTGCTCCTGCTACGAAGAAGAGGCTACCTAGACAAAATAAACGCACGAAGCCAGCTCCTGCCTGGCGCGCAGCCAAGCAGGAAGAACGCGTACTAGAAAGAATCATGGTGCTATGGTATAGGGAGGAACAGATCGATGCGGAAAGGAATAAGAGGCTACTCTACTGCCAGACGTTTAACTATTATGCCTTTGTTGGTTTGAAGCTGAAGGGTATAGAGGCCAGCAGCTAGGTGCGGTAGGGCTAGCTCGGGCGTAGCTTGAGTTGCTAAGGTTTGGGTCAGTACGACTTGGCTGAGGGCGTTGAGCACACGCACTTGCAAGCGCTGCTGGGCTAGCTCGGTGGGCAGGCGCAGATGCACCATGCTGTGGGCCGGATTGGGGTACACGCTCACTTGCTCGGCAAGCTGCGCGGGCGCAGTAGCCAGCACGGTCTTGTTCAAGCGCACGCTCACCGTCTGGCTGGTGTAGTTGGCGGCTAGCAGGTCTAGGGTACCATCGTTATCCACATCGCCGAGGGCTACACTGTAAGGCGACTGGCCCACTGGCAGAAACTGACTAGGCGAGAAGATGGCAGTACCATTATTGAAGTATACATCCGCACCGTTAGCATTACGGCTCACATCCACCACGTCGAGGTCGCCGTCACCATCCACGTCGCCTAGGGCAGGGTCAGTGATTCCGCCCAGCTGCGTAATGGATTGAACCACGTTAAAAGCGCCAGTGCCATTTCCTAGCCGCACCCCAAGGTTGTTACCATTTTCAAAAGTGACAAAGTCGAGATAACCATCCGCGTTTAGGTCACCGGGCAGGACAGTTCCGCCACCAGAAACTTGTTCACCGGAGGTCGCAAAGGTGCCCTTGCCATTGTTGAGCCGTACACTCACGGTGCTCGAACTAGCTGCCAGCAGATCGAGGTCACCGTCATTGTCGATGTCGCCCAGTGCTATTTCGTAGGGCAACGGTGGCGTGGTCACCTGCTGCGTTACCGTGAAGCTGGCGCTACCATTATTAAGGAGTACTCCTACCAAACCGTTGTTGGTGTTCGTGCTGTTCGGCAAATAACTTGTGAGCAGATCTAGGTCGCCGTCGCCGTCCACGTCGCCGGCGACCAGGCCATTGCCCGCGCCGTTGGAGCGGTAACCCGTCGTGATGGTAGTCGTGCCGCTGAAGGTGCCGCTGCCGTTGTTCAGGCGAATGCTCACCGTGCCGGTGCTACCTAGACCATTGGCCGTGGCAAAATCTAGGTCGCCGTCCCCGTCGAGGTTGGCCAACACGATGGCTAGAGTCGCGCTGGCCACCGGCACGCTTTGGTTACTGGCGTAGGAGCCACTGCCGTTGTTTAGCAGCACACTCACGCTGCCGCCGAAGTTAGCGGTGAGAATATCCAGGTCGCCGTCCCCGTCTACATCGCCGGTAGCTAGGTTATAGGGGTTGCTGTTCGGGTCTACCGGAAAGTCAGGACCCTGGTTGAAGCGCCCCGTGCTCGGGCTGGTAGCGGTAGTAAATTGAAAAACCTGTGGGGTCGCCAACGCTGCCCCGTTGCTACTCTGGGCGCCCGCGGTCAGCGTGGCTAGTACTGTTTCGCCCGCTTTGAAGTCGGTGCTAGGGTTGAAGGCTAAGGTGTTACCATTTACCGCAGCCGTGCCCGCTTTCTTGCCGCCGCTCTGATGGCTGAATACTTTCAGCGAACCTAGGGTGACGGCATTATTAGCCAAAGGCTGATTGAAGGTCGCGGCCACATCGGTGCTGCGCGGGGCCGAGCGGGCATTGCGCACTGGCAAGATGGTGCTGACCGCTAAGTCTTGGTTCAGGCGGATGCTAATAGCTCGATAAAAAGAGGAGCTGCAAGTGGCAACGGCATCTAGGCTTCCATCGCCATTCATATCACCTACCGCTAGGCTGATAGGGCCATCGGGGATGCTGGCGTTGCGACTGTTGCCAAAAATGCCGGTACCATCATTCAAGCGGATGGCCATGATGTTTAAGCCTTCGGCCGTAACCAAATCTAGGTCGCCGTCGCCGTCCATGTCATTGAGAGACAAGGCCATAACCCTGTTGGCAGCAAGTTGCTGCGCGCTTGAGAAAGTGCCTGTCCCGTCGTTGCGGTGGATGTTCAGCGTATTAGCGCGAGTTCCGCTACCGGTAGCGACAAAATCTAGGTCACCATCGGCATCCACGTCGCCAAAAGCTAGCTTGGAGTAGCTGCTCATCGCCAGTTCCGAGCCCTTGCTAAAATTGGCCTTGCCGTCGTTTAAGAGTACACTCACCGTGTTGTCGCCGTTAGCGCTGATGAGGTCTAAATCGCCGTCGCCGTCGAGGTCACGTGCCGCAACAAATTGAGGGCTGTTAACGCCTGTTGTTATTTCCGTGGTACCGTCAAAGGTGCCGTTGCCATCGTTCAGGCGTACACTCAATCGGTTGCTGGCAATGACAAAATCTAGGTCGCCGTCGCCATCTAGGTCGCCAACGGCTAGACTATTAGGAAAGGGACCCACCACGACATCTTGGGTGCCGCTGAAGTTGCCATTGCCGTCATTCTTTCGGATGCTCACGGTGCTGGCCGTGATGTTGTTGCGCGAGTTGCCGGTGAGTAAATCCAGGTCGCCGTCGCCATCCACGTCGGCTAGGATGTTGGCAAAAGGATTGGTGCCCACGCGTACGTCCTGCGCATCCGTGAAGTAGCCGTTGCCGGCGTTCAAACGCACCACCACGACCCCCGGAATTGGGTCGCTGGTGCCGTAGCACGATACAATATCCAGGTCGCCGTCTCCATCTAGGTCGCCTAGTGCCACGTCGCGGTTGTCAAATTGTAGCCCTAGCTCCAAACCGCCCGCCAGTATGCCCGTGCTGGGTGAAGTAGCGGTAGTGAATTCAAAGACGTGCGGGGTAATTGCCGTGCCGCTGGTGCTTTGTGCACCTGCGGTGACGGTGGCGAAAACCGTTTCCCCTGCTTTAAAGTCGGCGCTAGGGTTGAAGGTGAGCGTATTACCGCTCACGGTAGCTATACCCGCTTTTTTACCTCCAGCCTGCGCACTGAACACTTTGAGGGCGCCTTGCGTGGCGGCCGTGTTGCTTAGCGTCTGGCTAAAGCCCACCACCACATCGGTCGTGCGTGGCGCTGAGCGGGCGTTGCGGGCTGGCGTGAGGTTGGTAACGGTAGGAGCTTGAGCATAAACACTATTCGCCGTGAGGAGCAGTGCTGCGCTCAGTCCTAACCAAGATTTTTGAATGATAGAACCACGATGAAGTGTGAAAGTAGGTGTTCGGATCATAGCTAGCTTAATTAGAAAGGTGATGTCGGTTGTGTCAGATTATCAGAGCAGTAGACGGGAACAAGGTAGGTTTTGTTTCCGCAGAAGACTATGTGTTCTTGAAAAGTTAATATTCGTGTGGCTTTAACACTGAGAGTAGAGGCGCGTTTTTGATTGGGTTGGGGCTGCCTAAAACGAAGACGAGTGCCGCCTGCTAGCAGGCGGCACTCGTCGGATTGCTGTTGGAAAGCGAAGGGGTATACTCCTAGGTAGTACTCGAAGCTGTTCTTGAAAGGCAAGAAGAACAGCTAGGTTAAGCTAAGCTTACTCAATGACGAGAAGCTTTGATACCAAGCCCTTTGCTGTGCGCAACTGCACGCTGTACACGCCGGCCGTGAGTTGTGGCAACGCCACTTCTGAAACGGCTTGAGTCGCTAGCGTTTGCGAGAGCACCACCTGGCCTAGGGCGTTCACCACGTCCATTTGCACGCGCTGGGTGGCTAGCTCAGCGGGCAAGAGCACGTGCACGGCGGCATGCGTCGGGTTGGGATACACGCTGACTTTTTGCGCCAATTTAGCCGGTGCATTGGCTAGCGTCACTTGGTTTAGGCGCACGCTCAAGGTGGAGCCAGTGAAGCTGTTGGCCGTGACGAAATCCAGGTCGCCGTCGTTATCTACATCACCCAGGGTGATACCGCCCAAGGTGCCATTGCTACCGACGCTAACGGTTTGCTGGCTACTGGCGAAGGTGCCGTTGCCGTTGTTGAGGCGCACGTCAACGGCCTTTGCGTCGTAGTTGCCGGTGAGCAGGTCGAAGTCGCCGTCGCCATCCACGTCACCTAGGGCGAGCGTCTGCGCCCGCGGAACCGGTACAGCCTGCCCTTCGCTGAAAAGGCCCCGGCTGTTGTTTAGCAGTACGCTCACGGAGTTGGCGCCACCGCGGGAAACCACCAAGTCGAGGTCGGTATCACCATCAACATCACCCATGGCGATATCCGCAATATATACCGTAATAGGTAGTTGCTGGCCGAGGCTGAAGGAGTTCGGTCCGTTGTTCAAATACACGTACACGGCGCTGCTCGTGTAGGTAGTATTGTTGAGGAGGTAGTTGGCGACCACAACATCGAGGTCCCCATCGTTGTCGACATCACCTAGCAGGATTCTGGTGTTGTTCGAGGGGGAAGAGCCGATTGGCTGCGAAGTGCTGCTGAATGTGCCGGTGCCATTGTTGGTTAAGATGAACACCAGTCCCCCGTTCCCCGAAGTTACGAGGTCAAGGTCGCCGTCGCCGTCCATATCGCCCGCGGCCGTTTTATAAACCGTGTTAAACAAGCCACCTAGCTCCTGACTAACGCTGAACACACCGTTGCCGTTGTTCAAGCGGATGGTCACTCCTGGGTTAGGGTTGTTATAGCTCGATGGCGTTACGAGGTCTAGGTCGCCGTCGCTGTCCACATCCGCCATGGTTGGGTTGGTGGTATTCGGAATCTGCTGGCTGACCGCAAACACGCCGCTGCCGTTGTTGAGGCTGATGCTCAGCGTCGACGATTCGCTGATGGTCGTTAGCACGTCTAGGTCGCTGTCGCCATCAATATCTGCCAAGATGACTTCTAAGGGCGTGGAGCCGACTACTACTTCGGAACCGCCGCCAAACTTGCCGGGACTGGGCACTACGGCTGTTGTGAACTGGAAAACCTGCGGTTGAGCTAGGTTCTGGTTGTTGCTCTGCACGCCCGTTGTCACGGTGGCAAATACGGTTTCGCCCGCTTTAAAATCCGTGGTTGGGTTGAAGCTGAGCGTGCTGCCGCTCACAGTACTTAGCCCCGCCTTTTTCCCGCCAGCTCTTTGGCTGAATACTTTTAGCGCTTGTTGCGTGCTTGTGGTGTTGTTCAAGGCTTGGCTGAAGCCGACTGTGACGTTGGTAGCGCGTGGCGCCGACCGAGCATTGCGGGCCGGCACCAGACTAGTGATAATCGGGGCCTGCGCGTTGGCTGTTTCGGTGCCTACTGCTAGCAGCAGAGTTACTCCCGCTATCAAAGAAGTTGACCTAGGGAAAAGCGTAAGGAATGTTGCCATGAGGAAAGAAGGGTGGGATGGATTGGTTTGAATGGTAAGTGCTAAATATTAGCTGAATAGGTTCTTCTAGAATACAATTAATGTGAAATTGTTTTACATAAAATACAAGTTTGTGTTGCTATAGTACAATGGTATTTTTTAGTCCTATCAAGGAGTAGGCTCATAGGTCGGTGTGCTTCGCTACAGGTAATCAACAACAAAAACGACCGGAGGCTAGCCTCCGGTCGTTTTGAGTGAAAGAGTAAGTTGCGTGTCGCTTGTGGAAAAGCGAGGGCAAGTCTCGTCGTGTTTTGTTTATTCTACCATCAAGCGTTTGGTGACTAGGCCGGCGCTGGTGCGCATCTGCACGGTGTACAAGCCAGTCGTGAGGGTGCTCAAGTCAAGTTCCGGACCGTCAACCGCTTGCGCCGTGGTAAACTGCCGCTCAAGCACCGTCTGACCTAGGGCGTTGAGCAAACTCACTTGCAGCGCCTGCTTGGCAATTGCCTGAGGCAACAACAAGCGCACGGCCGAATGCGCGGGGTTTGGGTACACGTTGATCTGCTCGATTAACTCGGCGGGAGCTGTTGCCAACACTCGTTCTGCCACCGACGCTAGCGTATTCAGGCGCACGCTCACGTCGTCGGAGCTGTAGTTCGCTACCACCAAGTCGAGGGTGCCGTTGTCATCTAGGTCGCCTAAAGCTAGGCTCGTGGGCTCATCACCTACGGCTATCTGCTGCATACCTAGGAAGGTGCCCTTTGTGTCATTCAGGCGTAGGCTTACCGTTTTACCGAGGCTGTTCGTGACAAACAGGTCCAAGAATTTGTCGCCGTTTGCATCTCCTAGAGCGATGCTGTTGGCGCCATCTCCCACACTTATTTGCTGGGTACCCGAGAACGTACCATCACCATCATTCAGGCGCACGCTCACGGTGCTGCTGGTATAGCGGCTGGTGTTGGCGTAGTTGAAGTAGTTGGTGGTGAGCAGGTCGAGGTCACCGTCATTATCCACGTCGGCTAGGGTAGCTGCTGCAGGAGTGAAGCCTACCAACACTTCTTGGGTGCCCGAGAAAGTACCCGTGCCGTTGTTCAGGCGCACGCTGGCAGTTGTGCCATTCGAGCTAGCCGTCACGAAGTCGAGGTCGCCGTCATTGTCGACGTCGCCGAGCGTTACGGTAAGGGGCCGAGCGCCAACCGATACTTCCTGGTAGCTGCTGAAGATACCGTTGCCATTGTTCAGGCGCACACTCACGGTGCTGCTGATCACGCTGTTGGCTACGGTATAGTTGGCGGCCAGTAGGTCGAGGTCACCGTCGCCATCAATGTCGCCGAGGGCCACGTCGTGGGGCAGGTTGCCAACGGCTACTTCCTGGTTGCCAACGAAGCGCCCATTTCCGTTGTTGAACCGGACGCTTACCGAGTTCACGTTGGAGTTAGGCGTGAGCAGGTCGAGGTCACCGTCGCCATCAATGTCAGCTAGCTTCACGCTGTAAGGGCCACGGCCCACCGATACTTCTTGGCCGTCGGTGTACGTGCCATCACCATTGTTCAGGCGGATGCTCACGGTACCCGTCGCAACCGAGTTAGCTAGGTTGTTGGCGGTAAGAATATCGAGGTCACCATCGCCGTCGACGTCGCCAAGGGTTACACCCTGTGGGTTGGTGCCTACCGCTGATTCGGTGCCGCTGCGGAAGACCGCAGGCGCTATCCTGGTGGTCGTCGTGAATTGGAAGACTTGCGGCGTGGTTAAGCTAGCAGCTGCTTTGCCTTGTACCGTTGCGGCCACGGTAGCAAATACCGTTTCCCCAGCCTTCAAGTCCTCGCTAGGGTTGAAGCTCAACGTGTTGCCAGTTACCGTGAGTGTACCTTCTTTTTTACCACCCGCTTGTTGGCTGAATACGCTAATGGCTCGGCGGGTAGCGGGCGTGTTGTCCAAGGTCTGGTTGAAGCTTGCGGCTACGTCAGTGCTGCGCGCGGCCGTGTTGATGTTACGCACGGGCCAAGTTGATACCACTTGCAGCGAGGCTGCTTGGTTCAGGCGTACACTCACCGAGTTGTTGCTGTTGTTTCTGCTGCGGGTTAGCACATCTAGGTCGCCGTCGCCATCTACGTCGCTCAGGGCTAGAGCACTGGGCTCGGCACCTACTGCCACCAGCTGACCGATGCTGAAAGTGCCCGTGCCGTTGTTCAGGCGCACGCTGGCCGTGTTCAGGCCGCCACCAAGGCCCACTACGTCGAGGTCACCATCACCATCGATGTCGCCGATGCTGAAGTTGCTGATGCCGCTAATGACCTGAGTGCCGCTGAAATTGCCGTCGCTGTCGTTCACCCGCACATCAACGCCACCTAGCAGCGCCGTTGCCAACAGGTCGAGGTCGCCGTCGCCATCAATGTCGCCTACCGCCAAGCCAGCTGGCCGGCCACCGGCGATGATCGTCTTTCCAACCGAGAAGGTGCCGTCGCCGTTGTTGAGGCGGGTCGCCACCGTGCTAGCGTAGTAGTTGCCCGCCAACAGGTCGAGGTCGCCATCGCCATCAATGTCACCGAGCACCGCCGCGAAGGGCGAGACGCCGATGGTGATTTCCTGGCCCGCCGTGAAGGTGCCGGTGCCGTCGTTGAGACGTACGCTAGCCGTCATGTTGCCGCCATTGGAGGAGATAAAGTCGAGGTCACCGTCGGCATCTACGTCGCCGAGCGTCACGTCGTACGGTGCCCGTCCGACGCTTACATCTTGCGTACCGGTGAAGCCGCCTTTGCCATCATTCAGCCGCACGCTCACGGTGCCGGCGAAGTTATTGGCCGTGGATCCTTGGTTAACCACCACTAAGTCTAGGTCGCCGTCACCATCGACGTCGCCGAGCACGATGTTCTCTGGCCGGTTGCCCACCGACACTTCTTGCGTGCCACCAAAGCCACCTTTGCCATCGTTCAGGCGCACGCTTACTTGGTCATTCAGGGGGTTGGAAGTTAGTAGATCAGGGTTGCCATCGCCGTCGACGTCGCCCGTAGTCAGGCCGCTGCTCACCGCGTAGGGCACGCCAACTATTGATACTTCGGAGCCAGCACCAAAGGTACCCGCGCTAGGGCTGGTTGCCGTGGTAAATTGAAAAACCTGAGGCTTTGCTAACGCCGCTCCGCTGTTGCCGCGGGCGGTGGCGATCAAGGTTGCCGATATCGTTTCGCCGGCTCGGAAGTCAGCATTCGATTTAAAGCTGAGCGTGTTACCGTTCACCTTCACGTTGCCGTTCTTTTTGCCGCCTGCCTGTTGCCCAAATACTTTCAGGGCTTGCTGCGTGTTGGGAGTATCGCTGAGGTCTTGGTTGAAGCTCACCGAAATTTCGGTCGCTTTGGACGCCGCCCGGGCGTTGCGCGTGGGCGAAACACTCGTGACAGCCAGCGGTGTAGTGGTGGGCTGATTCAGGCGCACCGTCACTTTCCCATCTTCAAAGTCGGCGTTGGCCGTGGCAAAGTCTAGGTCACCGTCGCCGTCGAGGTCGCCAAGCGCGGCGTAAGAAGGACCTACTACCTTCGTATCGACTTCCTGATTGCCTGAGAAAGTGCCGCTGCCGTTGTTTAGGCGCACGCTCACGGTGCCGGCTTGCGTCGCACCGTTGGTGAAGTTGTTGTTGGTCGTCAGTAGGTCGAGGTCGCCGTCGCCGTCTAGGTCACCCACGGTAACGTTGGTGGGGCGAATGCCAACGGCAATGTCTGGGGCGTTCTTGAAAACACCTTTGCTGTCGTTTAGGCGCACACTCACGGTGTTGCTGGAACCATTGGCAGTGAGCAGGTCGAGGTCGCCGTCGCCGTTTACATCGCCTAGCGTCAGGCTCATCGCGCCCATCCCAACGGGGTATTCCCAGGTGCCCGAGAAGTTGCCGTCGCCGTCGTTTACCCGCACCCCAACGGTGCTTGCGCTACCATACAGGTTGTTGGCGGTGAGCAGGTCAAGGTCACCATCGCTGTCGATGTCGCCGAGCACCACTTCCTGGGGGTTGAAGCCGGTCTGGAGGTTTTGCGCACTGCTGAAGGTACCGTTGCCGTCATTAAGACGCACGCTTACTCCGTTCAATGACCGAACAGTTACTAAATCTAGGTCGCCGTCGGCATCCACGTCGCCGAGGGCCACGCTCAGCGCGAGGCCACTACCGAGGGCTGTTGCCGGACCGGTGGTGAAGCGCCCGGTTCCGTTGTTTAAGCTCACCCGAGCTGTAGTGCCGCCTATTGTAACAAAATCCAGATCACCATCGCCATCTAGGTCGCCGAGTGCTAAGTCCTGCGGGCCTTCGCTGAGGGCAACATCGGCGCCGCTGCTGAAGCTAGCCTTGCCATCGTTCAGGCGGATGCTCACGGCGCCGGTGCTGCCCAGCGAAGTAGCGGTGAGTAGGTCTAGGTCACCGTCGCCATCGACGTCGCCAAGCTTGGCGCGGCGTGGGCCCCGACCAACCGAAATTTCCGCGCCGCCGCTGAAGGTAGCAGCGCTAGGTGTTACGGCTGTGGTAAACTGAAAAACGTGGGGGGTGACGGCCACGCCATTGTTGCCTCGGGTCGCGGCCGTGGCCGTGGCATATACCGTCTCACCGGGCTTGAAATCGGTGTTTGGGTCAAAATTAAGCGTATTGCCCCGCACCGAGACGGCACCGGCTTTCTTGCCTGTTTGCTGGCTAAATACAGTAAAGGCTTGCTGGCCGGCGGCGTTGTTCAGGGCTTGGCTGAAGTTCACCGCCACACGAGTCGAGGGGGAAGCTGCACGGGCATTGCGCACAGGCGTAAGGCTAGTGACGACGGGCGATTGGGCGTGCGCCGCACCAGCGAGCAGGAGTAGTACGCCGGTACACCAGATAGGTGTTAGGCGCACTCCTGCCCAACCTAGGATAGGTGGGTAGGTAGGGGTAGAAGATTGGTTCATGGTAGGGTAGTATGGTAAGTAGGAGACGAATATAGTCTTTATAGGAGAAAGCCTATTCAATTTCCAAGTAGGATATTAAGAAGGCCCTGCTCTAGAACAATTTGTACAAGAAGCCCACGCTAAACACCGCCAGGGCGTACTTCTTGTATACGGTTATAACTTACAGGAGGACAATAGGTTATTTTGCTGCCAGACGCTTCGTGATAAGCTAGGTAGGAGTTGCACAAGAGTGGTGTAAGCGCTGACTAATAGCGCAGCCAAAGCTAGCGGCTGCCTGGCTTGTAGCAGGGCAGCCGCTAGCTTTGGCTGAGAGCAGGATCAATAAACTCCGCAAATGGGTAGGCTACTCAACCACCAAACGCTTGATTACAAGGCCTTGGCTAGGTAGGAGTTGGAAGTCATATAAGTCAGCGAACTAAAGCGCTACTACCTGTTGCCAAATATCTTCCTGCACCGGCACGCCCTGCGCTAAGTTTTCGTTACGCGTGGCCAACGACTTCTCGCCGGGGTAGAACACTTCCTCGCCGGGCACCGGTGGGCTGCTCTTGGTGTAGCGCAGAATCTCTTCAATCAGTTCGGCGTGCAGGTGCGGTTGCTTGATGCAAATGAAGCACTGCGAAACGCCCGATTCCTGCCCACTTTTGGTAATCTCGGCCGTGGAGCGCCCGCCGCTCAAAGCCGTGAGTAGTACATCGAGCAACAAGGAAAGCCCCGAGCCTTTCCAGAAGCCAATCGGCAAGCCCCGTTGCGACTCCATAATCTTGGCCGGGTCGGTAGTTAGCTTGCCCTCGTTGTCGTAACCGCCGGGCACGGGCAGCTGCTCGTGGTCGGTGGAGTAGGAGGAGAGCTTGCCGTAGGAGTACTGCGAAATGGCCATGTCGAGCACAATGGGTCCTTCGGCTCGTGGCACACCTATCACCAAGGGATTGTTGCCGAGCCGCGCATCAGTGCCGCCCCATGGCGTCACGTTGGCAATGGTGTTGGTGAAGCAAATACCGATGCAGCCCGCCTCGGCCGCTTGCCAGCCGTACGTGCCGCCGCGCATCCAATGGTTGGTGTTGCGAATGGCCACGCAACCCATGCCTTGCTGCTCCGCAAGCTCGATGGCCCGTGCCATGCACAAGCTAGCATTGTACATGCCGGGAGCTAGGTGCCCGTCCCAACGCTCCACGAGGCCATTGCGCTCCAGGCACTCAGGCTCTGCCTCCGGGTCGACCAAGCCCTTCAGGACGTGCCCCACGAACGTAGGGAAGCGGTTTAGGCCGTGGGTGTATACACCGTCTCGGCTGTTTTGGGCAAAGATGGTGGCGCATCGTTCGGCCTTGTCTTCCGGAAAAGACAGGCCGAGCAAAACGCGCTTAAACTCTTGTTGGAGCTGCTGGTAAGGAACACGCATGAAAGTAGGAGGCTAGGGTGACTACCTAGCTACTACGACTTCGGCGGCGCGACCGGCGGATCTGCCTGTTTTATTCTGCCCATAATTTGTCCGCGACCGGGTACCGATAGCAGGCGTACCGCCAAGGCCGCGGGCTGCCGACGGGCCGGCACCGTCACGACTACCGTGCGCGGCTTGAACTCGAAGGGGCTGGCCTGCACCCGCAAGCTCACTTTGCCTTTTTGGAGCGACTTCCACGAGGCGGGTAAGGTGATCGAGAAGCGGCCTTCGTCGTCGGTCACGGCGCCGTACTTGGTGCCATCAATAAAGATCCAAGCGCCCGGCACACCCAGCCCCGTCGAGTCGTCGAGTACGCGCCCTTGCAGCACTACTGCTTTTGGTACCGCGGCGTGGTTGGCCAGATACCTAGGTGCGTCGGCTATTTCGAGGCTAGCTAGTGGTACCGGCGGCACGGCCGCCTGCGTAGTGGTTGGGTGTAACCCGAATAGCGCCAAGCCCGCCGCCACCCACCGCGACCAACGGCTGATGAGCGAAGACGAGGCCGTAGGCGGTTGAAGCTGTGCCGCATGCGCGTTGCCACACACGGGCTTGCTTCTAGGCTGCGCCAAGAACGCCAAGATTTCGGTTTCGCTCATACGCGAGAAGTCCACGACTTCGGTGGCGCACACGGCACAGTGCCGGCCGATGCCGGTGGGTGTCATAGCATCCCACGGGTGAGAGCAGGGGCTAGGAATGGAAAAGCTAGGGTGCGGCATGAAGAAAGGAAGGGTAGTGAGTAGCAAGTCGTGCGCCGGTCGGACGCCTTAGGCGTTCGACCGGTTGTCATTGAACGAGGTATTCGAACGATAATCGTGCATCAATTACGCAGGTGTCAGCAGCCGACAACCGGTCCGACGCCTAGGGCGTCGGACCGGCGCACAAAAGAACTAACGGCGGAACGGGTGCTTTAGTCGTTGCCATAAGCTAACAGGGCTGTACCAAGGGCGGAAATAGTAACCTCCAACTACAATTAACTCACCTACTAACGGACGTGTATCAATGGCCAATGTAAGGGTCAGTGGTTGCATAGGAATGGTGGCTACCGGCATGGTGCGCTTAATGTATCCGATAGAAATTATGACCAACTGCCGAGAGGAACTCGCCCAAACATCAGCAGGGATTGACAATTCAAACTGCCCATTTTCGTTGGTCGCTGCGCCAGCATTTGTGCCTTCTAGCAGCACCGTGACTCCAGGAAGAAGATCGTGTGAGGTTGAGTCAGTTACCACACCGCGTATTACGATGGGTTGCCGCACATAGTCAACAATAGAAATAGGCTCGCCCTCTCGCTCGCGTCGTTCGGTAGGCGCTTGTGCCTTGGCTGTGGATGCTGCTGCCTCTCGCAAACCCCACACCGCCACAGCCGCCGCCAGCCAGGCCCGCCACGACGTTGGCCTAGGTGCCGCAGCGGGCCGCAACTCTCGCTCTAGTTGATCGGCGCGAAAGCGCCCGCACGTTGGTTGACCGGCTTGTTGGTGCAGCCATACCAACAGCTCGGCGTCAGTGAATTGAGTGAAATCGACCACTACTTTCGCACAAGATGCGCAATGCCGACCGTGCGCGGTGGGCGTCATAGCGTCCCAAGACTGGGAGCAAGGGTTAGGTACGGAGAGGCTAGGATATAGCATATGTAGTTTTTAAATAATTGATTTTAAATAAATTATCAATTTTTGTTCCTCGTGATTATAGATGGTGTTCCAAGTATGAGCACATGTTCTTGCGGGGCAGCGCCGGTAGAAATCGAGTCATTAGGTACAATAGCTCCCATGACCTCGGACCCCAAATCGATATCAAGCGTGGGAGTGCTTGCTACTATGCGTGTGGTGTGATAATTATCATTTGCTTCTATTGCTAGCTTGCTACCCATCAGACTCATGGGCAGCAATAGCTCAAAGCTGCCATCGAATTCGGTGCGCACGGTGTGCGTAGTGTCCTGCAAGCAGGTGATGTAAGCGTTGGCGAGCGGCACGCGCGTGAGGCGGTCGGTGACGTGGCCGCGTACAGTAAAGAATTCCGTTGCTGCCGTGGCTTGTTGCGCATCCAGTTGGCCAACTAGCGGCGGGGGCATTTCGCAACTGCTCAGTGCAACGGCGGCCGTTGCCAGCCACCTAGCCCAGGAGGGCGCTGTGGTGGACGGTGCGGGCCGGGGTTGCTCTAGCTGATCAGGTCGAAACCGGCCGCACACGCGCTCCAAGGGGTGGGCCGCGAAAAAATCGAGCAGTTCAGCTTCATTCATGCAACTGAAATCGACAACCACCTTCTCGCAGGCAGCGCAATAACGGCCGTGCGTTGCCGGGGTCATATGGTCCCACGATTGAGCACAGGGGCTAGGAACAGAAAAGCTAGGCATAGGCAGCAGAGTAGAAGGTTTAGTACCTAGATGCCGCACTCCAGCAGATTCCACACAAGGCCCGGAAAAAAGTAGGAATGTGCCATGGTGCGTTCCTGCTCAAACAAGCTAGCTCTAACCAGCGCTGCAATGCCCATGATGCAGCCCCGGCGCATTATTCTGTATCTTTTGCCCTCTCAAAACCAATTACGCCTTGTCTACTCCTCTGCCTCCATCGCGCGCCAGCACCTTATTTCGTCGGAAAAGTATTGCCCAACTCCAAGCTAGCCCCCCCGCCGACGCCCACGGTGGCCCCGGCGACGGAGGCCTAGCTCGGCACCTCACCGTGCGCGACCTCACGGCCCTTGGCATTGCGGCCGTTATTGGGGCGGGCATCTTCAGCACCATCGGCAACGCCTCCCACGACGGTGGCCCGGCCGTATCGCTGCTCTTCGTGTTTACGGCCGTGGCGTGCGCCTTTTCGGCTTTGTGCTACGCCCAATTTGCGGCTACTATCCCGGTGAGTGGTTCGGCTTACACCTACGCCTACGCCTCCTTCGGGGAGCTAGCCGCCTGGATTATTGGCTGGGCGCTCATCATGGAATATGCCGTGGGTAATATCGTGGTGGCCATTTCCTGGTCCGACTACTTCACCGGCTTGCTCGATGGTATTGGGATGCATGTGCCTGACTATCTGACCCTAGGTACTCAAAGTGCCTACAAAGGCTACCACGACGTGCTAGACCTCATGCAGGCCGGGCAACCATTATCCGGCGCCTCACCGGCCCAGCTCGATGCGTACCGCGTCTGGAACAGCGCCCCGACCCTATTCGGTGACTTCAAGCTCGTCTGCGACCTCCCGGCGTTTTGTATCACCGTCCTCGTGACAGCGCTGGTGTACATTGGCATCAAGGAATCCAAGACGGCGTCTAACCTGCTGGTTTTGTTGAAGTTAGCAGTAGTGGCGGTGGTTATTGCTGTGGGCGCTTTCTACGTAAAATCGGCCAACTGGACGCCCTTCGCGCCTAACGGCGTCGGCGGGGTGCTCAAGGGCGTGTCGGCAGTGTTCTTCGCTTATATCGGGTTTGATGCCATCAGCACCACCGCTGAGGAGTGCAAAAACCCGCAGCGCGACCTGCCCCGCGCTATGATCTACGCCTTGGTAATTTGCACAGTCCTGTACGTTATTATCACGCTGGTACTTACGGGCATGGTGAGCTACAAAGAGCTAGGGGTGGGCGACCCACTGTCTTTCGTATTCAAGAAGGTAGGGGTCGATTGGTTGGCTGGCGTCGTGGCCGTGTCGGCCGTATTTGCCATGACGTCGGTGCTGCTGGTGTTTCAGATCGGGCAGCCGCGTATCTGGCTCACCATGAGCCGCGACGGGTTGTTGCCGCCCGTTTTTGCTAAGGTGCACCCGCGCTTCCACACACCTTCGTTCAGCACCATCGTGACGGGCCTATTTGTGGGTGTGCCAGCCCTACTGCTCAACATGGACCTTGTGATTGACCTCACCAGCATCGGTACGCTGTTCGCCTTCGCGCTGGTGTGCGGTGGCATCCTGGTCATCGACCCCTACGGAAGATCGGATGCTCGCTTCAAGGTGCCCTACGTAAACGGCCGCTTCCTGGTGCCGCTGGTGCTTTTAGTTGGGGCCGCGCTGCTGTTGACCTACAATCGCCCGGCCATCAACGAGTTCTGGCAAGCGTTCAGCAGCGGCAGTTACGAGCGGTTCCGCCACCTGATTCCGATGATTGTATTTCTGCTGTTTTGCGTGGGGCTAGCGGTGGTATCGTTCACCAAAAGTTTGTCGCTGCTGCCCGTACTAGGTTTGCTTACGAACCTCTACCTGATGACGCAGCTTGGTATCAGCAACTGGATTTTGTTTTTTGGGTGGCTCATTATTGGCCTAGCTATTTATTTTGGCTACAGTAATAAACATAGTAAACTTAATTCGGTGCTTGCGCGCTAAGTTGTTAATTAAAACAAAGAAAGCCCGTTCAATAGTATTGAACGGGCTTTCTTTGTTTTAATTACTACTGATTGAAATTGAATTTCGACTATTATTTATAACTGAATACTAGTGCAGTTTTTACATAGGTAGAGTATTTATTGCACCATAATTATAGCTCAATAACTCTATGCTAACTTCCTATAATGGTTAGAGAAAATGGTACAAAGTAGTAGCGTAGGATAAAATTAATTTTGGTTTTAAGCTGCCTGTTATGCGCAGACAGTGTACGCCTCACCCACCTGCACTACATTCTTCTATGAAACGAGTTTTTATCCTGTGGTTTCTGCTGCTAGGAACCATCATAGCTAGCTATGCGCAAACGCGTAGCATCACAGGCCGCATTGTCAGCGCCGATAAGTCGGAGCCGCTGCTTGGGGTAACGGTGGTGGAGAAGGGCACCACCAACGGCATCTCAACGGATACGAAAGGGGAGTTTGCTTTGAACGTGCCTGGCAATCAACGTGTCACCTTGGTGGTAAGCTATATCGGCTTCAAGTCGCAGGAGCTGAACGTAGCCCCTGACCAGGCACGTCTGGATATTCGGCTAGCCGCAGACGCCGCCGCCCTCGATGAAGTAGTCGTAATTGGTTACGGAACCGTCAAGAAGCGCGACCTAACTGGCTCGGTGTACTCGGTGAAGTCAGATGACATCGTGCAAACGCCCACCCACAATGCCATTGAAGCTATACAGGGCCGCGTGCCCGGCGCCGATATTGTACGCAGCTCGGGCGCGGCAGGGGCCAACTCCACCATATCTATCCGCGGCACGCGCTCCATCAGCAACGTCGGTACGGGAGCTGGCAGCGGCATCGACCGCAACAGTCCGCTTACCATCATCGACGGTTTCCAGGGCGGTAATATTGCCGATTTGAACCCCAATGATATTGAGTCCATTGAGGTGTTGAAAGACGCTTCTTCCACGGCCATCTACGGAGCCCAGGGGGCTAACGGGGTTATTATCGTAACTACCAAAAAAGGCGCTGCTGGTAAGATAAGAGTTTCCTACAATGGTTATTACGGAGTAAATGAGTATCGATTTCCGAAATCCAGAATTGGGGAAGATTACCTAAACCTACGCCGAGAGGCTTGGCGGACCACCGGCGATTGGAACAGCCCCGACGATGATGCGAAAATCTTTCCCGATGTAGGTGAGTACCCCGCCGTGCAGGCCAACCAATGGGTTGATTGGGTGAATCTGGTGAAGCGCAACGGTACGCAACAAAACCACTCCGTATCGCTGCGTGGAGGCTCCGACAATACGAAGGTGTTTGCTTCAGCGGGCTACTTCCGCGAAGAGGGTATGCTGCGTAACAACAACTATAACCGCTACAACCTGCGCCTCAACGTTGACCAGAATATCAGCAAGGTCGTGAAGACTGGTTTCCTGAGTCAGATAACGTATTTCAAGCAGAACGACCGCCAGAACCCATTAGGGCAGGCCACTTCCATCAGCCCCCTAGGTGTGCCCTACGACGCCAATGGTGCTATCAATGCCTACCCCATTCAGGCCGACCAGAGCCGCGTAAGCCCCCTCGCTGATGAGCGCGGCCCCTATGTAGCGCGCGACAACACGATTCGCACCAATATTATCGCCAACGGTTACCTGGAAATCACGCCGGTAAAGGGGCTGTCGTTGCGCTCTAACTTTGGTACCAATATTACGTTTAGCCGCCGCGGTATTTACAACGATAAAACGTCGCTTACGCAAGCAAGCACGCGCACATCGGTAGCCTCGTCGGAAACGAATTTCAACCGGTTTTACAACTGGGATAATATTCTGAGCTACACTAAGGATTTCGGTGATCATACATTCACGCTCACCGGAATTACAAACTACATCCAGAGTGATAATGATAATACCTACGCCAGTGGTACAAATCAATTACTCGCGTCGCAGTTGTTTTATGATTTAAGTTCGACCAGCACGGCTACCACACGCACCATTCGCTCGCCCTACGTAGGCTCGAAAAACATGGCGTACGCTGGCCGCTTGAACTATAGCTACCACGGTAAATACCTGCTGACGTTGACTGGCCGCTACGACGGCGCTTCGCGCCTAGCGCCGGGCAACAAATGGGATTTCTTCCCCTCGGCAGCCGTCGGCTGGAATATCAGCGACGAAGCCTTCCTGAAGGATGTTGAAAAGATTAACAACCTAAAAATCAGAGCTAGCTACGGCGTAGCGGGCAATTATGCCATTGATCCGTACGGCACGCAAAGCGTCCTGTCGGCTAGTGCCCGCATGGGTTTCGGCGACGTACCTGCCACGGCTTACTTGTTTCAGCCTACTGTGGGCAACCCGAACCTAGGGTGGGAAAAGTCGGCGACCACCGATATCGGCCTGGACCTAGGTATGTTCAATAACCGCGTGAGCGCTACGGTAGATGTGTACGACACGCGCACTTCCGACATTCTGTTGCTCCGTCCGCTGCCTATTTCTTCGGGCGTGCAGCAGGTGTACGAAAACATTGGCGCTACCCGCAACAAGGGAATTGAATTTGCCCTCACCACGCAAAACGTGCAGACCAAAGATTTTAAATGGTCTTCCACTATTACCTTTTCTCGCAACATCGAGGAAATTACGAAGTTGACGAGTGGTACCGATATTATTGCTTCCAGCAATCCGGAAAGTAATTCACTGTTGTTGGGCCATCCTATTCGTTCGTTCTACACGTACCGGAAGCTAGGTATTTGGCAGACAAACGAAGCTGATATTGCCGCGCAATATAAAATAGGTAGTTACACCTTTAAGCCAGGCGATATAAAATTAGCGGACTTAAATGGGGACTTCACATTTAGCGCCGCCGACCAAACTTATATTGGCTCGAACGTACCAAAATGGGTAGGTGGTTTTCAAAATACATTCACCTACAAAGGATTCGATTTAAACATGTTTTTATTTGCTCGCTACGGGCAAATGATTAACGCTGAATTCTTGGGCCGCTACAATACGGCGGGCTCAGGCAACGGACCGGCAATTATTGATTATTGGACGCCCGAAAATCCTACCAATGATTTCCCGCGTCCCCGAAAAGGCACGACGCTCAGCTCTTACCAAGGCTACACCGGCTACCAAGCGCTGAATTTTGTGGAGGGCTCTTACTTCAAGCTACGCACGCTGACCCTAGGCTACACCATTCCAAAGGGTATTGCCGGCAAAGCCTTACTGGAAAATGCCCGGATTTACGCCACGGCCTCTAACCTGCTGGTGCTGGCGAAAAGCCATTTGATTAAAGATTACGACCCCGAGCGCGGCGGCAGCGAATCGACGCCCTTGAGCCGGCAATTTGTCTTCGGGGTAAATCTTAATTTCTAACGGGTCCACACCAATGAAAGTAACTACGATAACTACCAAACGAGTCCTTTTCTCTCGCGCACTCGGGCTAGTGCTTGCGCTGGGCCTAGGTGCCTGCAATGACCTCGACGAATATAATCCCTCCAACGCCACTGCCGACACCGTCTGGAGCACGCCCGAAGGCTTCGTGACGGTCGTGAATGGCGCCTACTCCGAGCAGCGCTCCTGGTACGGCAAGGAAGACGGCGAGTTCATGAGCGAGTCGGGCACGGACCTGTGGTTCAACCGTGACAAGAACACCTACGCTGGCCAGCTGACCCAGTACGCCGGCCTAACGCCTCTGCAAGGCAACCCTAACCGCGCCGCCTGGACGGCGCTGTGGAAGTCTATTAACCTTTGCAACGCCGGCATCAACCGCATCAACGGGGCCGGCTTCACCTCGGCGCAGGACAAGAACCAGCGCGAAGGCGAGCTGCGCTTTCTGCGCGCTTTCTACTACTGGCACGTGGTGGAGACCTGGGGCGGTGTAATGCTGCGCACACAGGAAACCCAAGAGCCAGTGCTGACGGCTACCCGCAGCTCGGTAGAAGATTTCTACAACTTGATTATTAGCGACCTGGAGTTTGCAGCAGCTAATCTGCCCGTGAGCTGGGGCAACGAATATAGCCGCGCTACCAACAAGGCGGCCATGGGCTTCTTGGCCCGAGCCTACTTGTCGCGGGCGTACTACTCGACCGGCGGCGACGCGCAGACCTACTTCACGAAGGCGCGCGACATGGCTAACTCCATTATCACGAGGAAAGGAGAGCTGAAAGTAGACCTGTCGCCTAGCTATGCCGATCTCTTCAACCCGGTCAACAACAAAAAGCAGGGCCGGGATGGGGGCGAGGCGCTATACGTAGTCAGCAACTCTACGAACCAGAGCCTCAACTACGACGACCAAGGCAACCGCCTGTTTCAGGTGTTCCAGACACCTTATAATGGCAAGCCTGGCCTAGAGCAGAGTGTGGTGTACGGCTACGAAAACAATCGCCGCCTGATGCCCACGCTGACGCTACTAGACCTGTACGATGCCACGAAAGACAGTCGCTACGAAAGCTCCTTCCAAGAAGTCTGGCTGGCGAATAAAGCCTACACCTGGACGGCGGCCGACGCTCGCACCTACGGCAAAGATGCTAGCCTAGTGGGCAAGCAGCTGCGCGTGGGCGATACGGCATTGGTTATCACCAAGCGGGCCCTACCCAATAAAAACCTGCGGACGTATGTAGTGTACGACCGCAACGACGTGTACCTGTCGAACCGCACCATTCGGGACGGTCTGAACTTCGTGACGTTGAAGAAGTTCTTCGACCCGAACCGCTCGGCGCCCAACGTGCAAGCCGGCACCAACGACGTGATGGTGATGCGCCTAGCCGAGATGTACCTGATTTCGGCGGAAGCGGAGTTTCAGCTAGGTAACCGCCCGGCGGCAGCTACCATGATCAACGTACTGCGAACTCGCGCCGCCAGAAAGACACCCGTAAACCAAACGACCGCCATGCAGATAACGGCAGCCGACGTGACACTCGACTTCATCTTGGATGAACGCGCCCGTGAGTTTGCCGGCGAAAACATCCGTTGGTTTGACGTGAAGCGCATGAAAGGTGTACGTAGCGGAAATGACTTTGCTAGCTACATCACCCAGCGTAACCCCGATATCACGCAGGTGCAGCCCTTCCACGTGCTCCGCCCCATCCGCCAAGAGGAGTTGAACTCACTGACGAACGGCGCGGAGTTCGGCCAAAATCCAGGATACTAAACAGGCCGTCTGCTGGTCCGACGATGCTCCACCGTCGGACCGGCAGGCGCAAGTCAACACCTAATCAGTAGTTTAAAACCGATTCTCTTGAATTGCTTCCCCCTAAAAAAAGTAGTCAGTACCCTGCTGTTTGTTAGCTGCTTTCTGCTGCTCTGCTCACCTAGGTCTTATGGGCTTGCTACGCCGGTAAAAGGGCAGTCTCGCACCATCGTGATTCCGAAGTCGGCCCACGCGCGTTTGCAGTACGGCGCCAGTCGGTTGGCAACTGCCTTGCAGGCGGCGGGCTACCAGGTGAAAGTGGTGCAGCAGGACAAGCTAGCTGGCAAGCAAGGGCTGATTGTCGTCGGGAAGCCAGGAGATGAGTTACTGCAAAAAGCGACGAGCACCTACCAGCTCGGCGCGGCCAAGACCCTAGCCAAAGAAGGCTTTGCCATCAACTCGGCGAATAACAACGTGCTGGTTATCACCGGTGCCGACGATTCGGGCGCTCTGTACGGTTGCTTGGAGCTAGCCGATCAGGTGAAGGAGAAGAAGACTTTACCCGAGCAGATTTCTTACGTCGACCAACCTGAAATGGTGTTGCGCGGCACCTGCATCGGCGTGCAGAAGCCGACGTATCTGCCCGGCCGTGGTGTATATGAGTACCCCTACACGCCCGAGCTTTTCCCCTGGCTGTACGACAAAGAGTTGTGGATCAAGTACCTCGACATGATGGTCGAGAACCGCTACAACTCGCTCTACCTCTGGAACGGCCACCCCTTTGCTTCCTTGGTGAAGCTGAAGGAGTACCCTTACGCCGTAGAAGTAGACGACGCCACCTTCAAGAAGAACGAAGAAATTTTCAGCTTCCTGACCAAAGAAGCCGACAAGCGTGGCATTTGGGTGATTCAAATGTTTTACAACATTCTCGTTTCTAAGCCTTTCGCCGAGCACCACAACATCAAAACCCAGGACCGTAACCGGCCCATCGTTCCGCTCATTGCCGATTATACCCGCAAGTCGATTGCGGCCTTCGTGGAGAAGTATCCGAACGTGGGCCTGATGCTGGCGCTGGGCGAGGCGATGGAAGGTGTGGGACAAGACGATATTGAGTGGTTTACCAAAACCATCATTCCGGGGGTGCAAGACGGCTTGAAAGCCCTAGGCCAAACCACGCAGCCGCCCATCGTGCTGCGCGCTCACGATACCGACGCTCAAGCGGTGATGAAAGCGGCGCTGCCGCTCTACAAGAATCTCTACACCGAAGCCAAGTTCAACGGCGAGGCCCTCACGACCTACACACCTCGCGGCCCATGGGCCGAGCTGCACCGCAACCTGAGTCGCATCGGTACGGTGCAGATCGAGAACGTGCACATCTTGGCCAACCTGGAGCCCTTCCGCTACGGCTCGGCCGACTTCATCCAGAAAAGTGTGCAAGCTATGCACAACGTGTACGAAGCCAATGGTTTGCACCTCTACCCACAAGCCTCGTACTGGGATTGGCCCTATACCGCCGACAAAGTGGTGCAGCGCGAGCTGCAAGTAGACCGTGACTGGATTTGGTACAAAGGTTGGGCCCGCTACGCTTGGAAAGCCAACCGCCCACGGCCCGCGGAAGTGAGCTACTGGGGTAACTCCATTGGCGAAATGTATGGCTGCGACGAGCAAGCCGGCAAAGCTATCCTGGAAGCCTACGAAGAGTCGGGCGAGATTTCACCGAAGCTCCTGCGCCGCTACGGTATCACCGACGGCAACCGCCAGACCTTGACCCTAGGTATGCTGATGGGCCAGCTCATCAACCCAAACCGCTACGGTCTGTTTACGCTGCTTTATAATTCGGAAGCACCAGAGGGCGAGATGATTATCGAGTACGCGGCCAAGGAAGCCGCCCGTCAGCCGCACATCGGCGAGACGCCCCCGCAAGTAGCCGACGAAGTGGTGGTGCACGGCCACAAGGCGGTAGCCGCCATCGAGAAAGCCGCCCCAAGCGTGACCAAGAACAAAGAGGAATTTGAGCGTCTCAAAAACGACATGTACTGCTACAATGCCATGGCCAACTTCTACGCTGAAAAAGCGAGGGCGGCGGTGCAGGTGTTGCGCTACAAGTACTCCAACAACATCACCGACCTGGAGCAAGCCGTGGCGCCTTTGCAGCGCAGCATCGAGCACTTCAAAAAGCTAGTGGCGCACACCGAAAACGCCTACCTCTACGCCAACAGCATGCAGACGGCACAGCGCAAAATTCCGATGCGCGGCGTAGATGGCACCTACAAAACCTGGGTGGAAATGCTGCCCGTGTACGAGAAGGAGCTAGCTAACTTTCGCCACAATATCGACTCACTGAAAGCCATCAAGCCTTCGGCCCAAGCCAAAAAGCTGATTGTTCTACAAAATGCTCCGGTGAATGTGCTTAGCAAAGTAGCTGGCTATTATACCATTGCCCCTGGTCAGGAGGTGTTTGCTGATAGCACGGCGCCGATCAAGGCGTTTGCACCGGAGCTAGTGGGGCTGAAAGGCGTGCTGCTTTCCAAAGCTAGCCAGCAGAAACAAGGCACGGAGGTGAAATTCTCGACCACGAAGCCAGTGAAAGTGCTGGTGGGTTATTTTGAGAAGAAAGGCAGCGGCTACCTGCAAGCACCGCAGCTCGAAACCGATGCCAGCGCTAATGACTTCGGTCAGGCCGATACCAAAACCGCTCACGCCCTACTCGCCGGCAACCTACCGCCGGTGAACGTGCACACGTTTTCCTTCAAAGCTGGCACCCACACCCTGAACCTGAACCGGGGAGCCTGCCTGATCCTCGGCTTCATCGACGGCAGCCAAGACGTGCGCACCTACGACGCCGGCCTAGGTACGGGCGGGGAGAAAAAGGAAATCGACTGGCTCTTTGAGTAAACATCATCTGTCATTCCGAGCGAAGCGAGGAATCTGAGTTCGCTATAGCCAAACCCAGATTCCTCGCTTGGCTCGGAATGACAAATTAGGACGAATAAATGCAGTTACGAACCAAGCTTCTTCTCTCTCTCGCTAGCCTAGCCCTTTGGCAACAGCCGCAACCTAGCCTTGCGCAGCAGAGCGCGCCCGTGGTGCTGAACACCGACAAGCTGAAAAGCAGCGTCGCGTATTTTAACTCGCTCGACGTGGAAGAAGCCGTAAAGAACTACGTCACCAACGCCCAGTCGGCCGACTGGATGGCGCAGAACGTGCCGCTGTTCGAGTGCCCCGATTCGGCCATTCAGCAGACGTACTACTACCGCTGGTGGACGATGCGCAAGCACCTGAAGCAGACGCCCGACGGCTACGTGTTCACGGAGTTCATGACACCGATGAACCACGCGGGCGTTCATAACACCATCAGCAGCGCCCTCGGTCACCACATCTACGAAGCACGCTGGCTGCGGAACCAGCAGTACCTCGACGAGTACATCAAGTTCTGGCTCTTTGTCGATCCGAAGCAGAAGAAGCCCCACCTGCATGCCTTTAGCAGCTGGCTCGACGATGCCGTGTACAACCGCTACCTCGTGCGCCCCGACCTAGCTTTTGTGCAGGCGGTGCTGCCCGCCCTCAACGACGACTACCGCCTGTGGGAAACTGAGCGCAAATTGCCCAACCAGATGTTCTGGCAGTTCGACGTGCGCGACGCCATGGAGGAATCCATCAGCGGCTCGCGCAAGAACAAGAACGTGCGGCCCACCATCAACAGCTACATGTACGGCAACGCCAAAGCGCTGGCCGCTATGGCGGCGCTGGTGAAGAATGACAGCCTCGCTCGCAAATACAAGCAGAAAGAAAAGGAGCTAAAAACGCTGGTGCAGAAGAACTTGTGGGATGAGCCAGCGTCTTTCTTCAAAGTAAAATATGAAGCCGGCCCCTTGTGCGAGTCGCGGGAGGAGCTAGGCTACATTCCCTGGTATTTCTCCCTGCCCGACGACAAAGCCAAGTACGCCAAGCAATGGGAGCAGCTCACCGACTCGGCCGGCTTCAAAGCCAAATGGGGCCTGACCACCGCCGAGCGCCGCGCCCCCACTTTCCGCACCCACGGCTCCGGCCACGGCTGCGAGTGGGACGGCGCCGTGTGGCCCTTTGCCACCACCCAAACCTTGAAAGGCCTCGCCAACCTGCTCACCCAGTACAAGCACCAAGACGGCATGAGCCCGCAGGTGTACTACGACGAGCTGCGCAAATACGCCCTCTCGCACCAGAAACGCGGTGTGCCCTACCTAGGTGAATACCAAGATGAAAAGAACGGCGAGTGGCTGAAAGGCGACAACCCGCGCAGCAGCTTCTACAACCACTCCGGCTTCTGTGACTTAGTTATCAGCGACCTAGTTGGTCTAAAACCTAGGGCTGACAATAAGTTGGAAATCTTTCCTTTGATCCCGGCAGGTAAGTGGGCGTGGTTTTGCCTCGACAACGTGCCGTACCACGGCAAGAGCATCACAGTGCTGTGGGATGAAACCGGCCAAAAATACGGTAGAGGCCAAGGCCTGCGTATCTATGCCGATGGCAAGCAAATATATCAAGGCAAGGACCTAAAGCGGGCATTGGCGACGCTGCCAGGCTAGGTTACGTTGCACGTTGTAGAGACACATACTTGTGTCTCCTCGCGTTGCTGATGTTGTTTACGGCGCATCGTTCTAAGCCGAATCGTTCAACGATGAGACACAAGTATGTGTCTCTACAAAACTAACGCTATGAATCAACTCAAATACCTAGCCCTGAGCTTCGTGCTTTTGCTGGCAAGTGCTACGGTTTCCGTGGCGCAGCAGTACTACAATGTAGTGAAGTATGGTGCGCGCCGCGACAGCAGCAAGCTAGCTACTCAGGCCATTGCCAAGGCTATTGATGCGGCTTCGAAGGCGGGCGGCGGCACGGTGTATTTCCCAGCCGGTAAGTACAAAACCGGCCCAATTCATCTGAAAAGCAACATCATCATCGACATCGATGCGGGGGCGGAAATTTACTTCAGCAACAACTTCGACGACTACCTGCCCATGGTGCAGTCGCGCTACGAGGGCGTGGATGTGATGAACTTCTCGCCGCTGTTCTATGCCTACAAAGTCGAGAACATCACCATCCGGGGCCGCGGGCTGATTGATGGGCAGGGCAAAAAGTGGTGGGCGTTTGCTGAGGGCAAGTCGCGGCGGGAGAATGAGTCGAAGTGGCAGAAGGAATTTCGCCGCCTGAACCCGGAGGTGCTGAACAGCTTAAAACCCGACGTGCCGGGCGTGATGGAGCGAGCCTTCCTACGACCACCATTCATCCAGCCGATGTACTGCAAAAACGTGCTGATTGAAGGCATTACCATCCGCAACTCGCCTTTTTGGACGGTGAACCCCGAGTTTTGTGAAAACGTGACGGTTACGGGCGTGACCATCAACAACCCGAAGTCGCCGAACACCGACGGTATCAACCCGGAGTCGTGCAAGTACGTGCACATTTCCAACTGCCACATCAGCGTCGGCGACGACTGCATCACCATTAAGTCGGGCAAAGATGGTCCGGGCCGTAAGATGGCCGCGCCAGCCGAAAACTACACCATCACCAACTGCACCATGCTCTCAGGGCACGGCGGCGTAGTGATCGGCAGCGAGATGTCGGGCGACGTGAAGAAGATTACCATCTCGAATTGCATCTTCGACGGCACCGACCGCGGCATTCGCATCAAAACGGCCCGCGGCAGGGGAGGAGTGGTGGAGGAAATCCGGGTGGACAACATCGTGATGAAGAACATCCGCGAGCAGGCCATCGTGCTGGATATGCAGTACGCCAAGAGTCAGCCCGAGCCCATCACGGAGCGTACCCCTAGGTTCCGCAACATTCACTTCAGCAACATCACCGCCGAGACAAACCAAGCCGGCTACCTCAATGGCCTGGAAGAAATGCCCATCGAAAACGTCACCTTTAACAACATGAATCTCAATGCCAAAACTGGCTTCACGGTGAAGCAAGCCCAAAACATTGAGTTTCACAACGTGCAGGTGAATGCCGCCACCGGTCCCGCCGTGCGCGCCGAAAACGTGAAAACGCTGTTGCTCGACGGCGTGCGCACCCTAGCTCCCAAAGCCGCCACCGCCACCATCGACCTGACCAACACGGAAGACGTGTTCGTGTACAACTCCTTCCCCGCCGCTGGCACCGAAACCTTCCTGAAGCTCAACGGCGACAAAACTAAAAACGTGGTGCTGCGCAACAACAACTTCAAGTATGTGAAATCGCCCTTGAAGAAGGAAGACGCGGTGAAGGAGCAAGTGGTAGTGGATTAAAGAGAGACCAAGCACGAACCCTCAAGAACGTCATGCTGAGCTTGCCGAAGCATCTCGCGTGCTTCGTTGGGGGTAGCTAAAACGTTGTAGAGACGCATACTTGCGTCTCCTCGTTGAACGACTGACGCTAGAACGAACAGCATTAGAACAATACGGTCTAAATACCATCAGCAACGATTGAGACACAAGTATGTGTCTCTACACCGGGCAACGAAGCGGTAGAGATGCTTCGGCAAGCTCAGCATGACAACTATAGATAGTATGATAAACCTGCGCTTCGTCCTCAGCATCACCGGACTATTAAGCTTAACCCTAAGCACCAGTGAGGCGCAGCAACAGCAGCAACTAAAGCTTCAGTACAACCAGCCCGCTGAGAAGTGGACCGATGCCTTGCCCATCGGCAATGGCAAGCTAGGCGGGATGGTGTTTGGCGGCGTGACGGAAGACCATATTCAGTTCAACGAAGCAACGCTTTGGACGGGTCGACCGCGCACGTACTACCGCGAAGGCGCCGCCCAATATCTAGGTCCCATTCGCCAACTGTTGGCGGAGGGCAAACAAGCTGAGGCTGAAGCACTAGCCGAGCAGCACTTCATGGGGGTAAAGGACCACGAAGGCGAGTACGACGCGCAAAAAGCGGCATGGCTACAAAAAGTGGGCGCCATGAATGTAACCGCAGCCCTAGCGCCCGGCCATACCTGGCAGAACGTAGCTGTTCCGGCGTTAAACGGTTGGGAGAGTGTTGGTTTAGAAGGTCTTGATGGCGCCGTGTGGTTCAAAACCTCTTTCGACGTGCCGCAAGCGTGGGCCGGTAAGAACTTGACGGTAGCCCTAGGTCGCATTCGCGACGTGGACTATACCTACGTGAACGGCACGCAAATCGGTACCGATGAAGGTATCAGCAAAAAGCGGCGCTATATCATTCCGGCCGCGGCGCTGCACGCGGGTAAGAACCAGCTGGTAATCAAGGTGCTGAACTTTTACGACAAGGGAGGCTTGATCGGGGTAAAGGAAAAGCAGCCGGTGTTCGTGGTGTATCCTGAAGGCGGCAGCCCCGAAACCAACGTGCCGCTTGACCCCAACTGGCAGTACTGGATTCAGGATGATAATCCGCCGCTGTTTCCTTCTTACGAAGCTAGCTACCAGCCTTTTGGCGACGTGTATTTGCAATTCCCGCAGGCCGGTACGCCGACCAACTACCACCGGGAGCTAGACTTGAACGAGGCCATTACGCGGGTTTCGTATACCAACAACGGCGTCAACTACACCCGCGAGTACTTCGCCAGTGCGCCACGGCAAGCGCTTGTCTGGCACTTGGCGGCTGATAGAAAGGGCGCTATCAACCTAGCTGCTGCGCTGAAAAGTCTGCATAAGCAGATGACTACTCGCCAAGTGGATGACCACACCCTAGCTCTGTCGGTGCAGGTGAAAGATGGCGTCCTGCGTGGCGTGAGCTACCTGCGGGTAGAAGCCAAGCGCGGGAAAGTGACGGTGACCAATGACCAGATCAAGGTCGAAAACGCCGACGAAGCCACGTTTACGCTGACGGCGGCTACCAGTTTCAAGAACTACAAAGACGTATCGGCCGAGCCGGAGAAGCTAGCTGCTCAAGCCCTAGCTCTCAGCAAAGGCAAGAAGTACGAAGCGCTGAAAGCCGAACACGTACGGGAGTACCAAGGCTACTTCAAAAACTTCGCCGTCGACCTAGGGCACAGCCCTAACGAGAACTTGCCCACCGATGAGCGCATTCGGCAATTCAATCCGACTGCTGACCCGGCGCTGCTGGCGTTGTACATGCAGTATGGGCGCTACCTGCTGATTTCCTGTTCGCGGCCGGGAGCACAGGCAGCGAACCTGCAAGGTGTTTGGAACGAGTCGCTTACGCCTTCGTGGGGCAGTAAGTACACCACCAATATCAACTTACAGATGAACTACTGGCCAGCGGAGGTGCTAAACCTCTCGGCCTGCACCGAGCCGTTATTTCGGTTGATCGATGAAGCAGCCGAAGCGGGTAAAGGCACTGCGAAAGCCCACTACAACGCGCCCGGCTGGGTGCTCCACCACAACACCGACCTATGGCGGGGCACGGCGCCCATCAACGCCTCCAACCACGGTATCTGGGTGACTGGCGCGGCCTGGCTGACCCAGCACATCTGGGAGCATTACCAGTTCACCCAAGACAAGGAGTTTCTGCGCCAGCAATACACGGTGATGAAGGAGGCCGCTAGCTTCTTCGTGAATTTCCTGGTGAAGGACCCCAAAACCGGCTGGCTCATCAGCACGCCCTCCAACTCACCGGAGCACGGTGGTCTAGTGGCCGGCCCCGCCATGGACCACCAGATTATTCGGGAGCTGTTCAAGAATTGCAGTGCCGCCGCACAAGCTCTCGGTGTTGATGCCGACTTCCGAAAAACGCTGGAAGAAAAATCTCGCCAGCTAGCCCCAAATCAAATCGGCAAACACGGGCAGCTACAAGAGTGGCTGGAAGACAAAGATGACCCCACCGACACCCATCGGCACGTGTCGCACCTGTGGGGCGTGTTTCCCGGCACCGATATTACCTGGGCCACGCCCGATGTGCTAAAGGCCGCCCGGCAGTCGTTGCTCTACCGCGGCGACGAGGGCACCGGCTGGAGCCTAGCGTGGAAAGTAAACCTCTGGGCTAGGTTCAAAGACGGCGACCATACCCTGCTCATTGCGAAGAACTTGCTTTCGCCCGCCGAAACTGGCACCGGCAGCGAGCGGGGCGGCGTGTACCACAATATGTTCGACGCGCACCCGCCTTTCCAGATCGACGGCAACTTTGGCGGCGCGGCCGGCCTGGCCGAAATGCTGGTGCAAAGCCAAGCGGGCTACCTAGAGTTATTACCCGCGCTACCTACCGCGCTACCCAACGGTGAGATTCGCGGCCTCTGCGCTCGCGGCGGTTTCGAAGTAACCATGAAGTGGCAGCTAGGCAAGCTGCAACAAGTTGAAATTCTGTCGAAAGCCGGTGGCAACTGTGCTGTGCGCTACGGCACTAAGGAGGTGAGTCTAGCAACGCAGAAGGGCAAAACGTATCGGTTGAATGGAAATCTAGAAGTGATGTAGCGCGAAGCTCCCGCTTCGCGCCTCGTTGAACGACTCGCGTCTGCTGGTCCGACGCCCTAGGCGTCCGACCGGTTGTCGTTGAACGAGCTGCCAGAACAAATTAGTAGAATGACCATCCTATGCCTAACCTGTGCAGGCATCAGCAACGACGACCGGTCGGACGCCTAGGGCGTCCGACCGGTGGACGACTTCAACGCGGCGCGAAGCGGGAGTTTCGCGCTACATCGTGCTATGAATATTCTGATTATGCGACGACTTACGCTGCTTTTCCTGTTTCTCCTGACCATTGTCGAAGCTAGGTCGCAGGCTAACCTGCGCGTCACCATTCCGCTTGATACCGACTGGCACACCGTCGCTGATGACAAAAATCCGCAAGCATTCAACGGCTTCGAGCAACCTAGCTTTTCGGACAAAGACTGGAAAACTGTGGCTGTGCCGCACAACTGGGACGCTTACGAAGGCTACCGCCGGCTGCGCCACGGCAACCGCCACGGCTACGCGTGGTACCGCAAAACCTTCACGGTGAAGCCTGAGAAAAGCGGGCAACGCTACTTCCTCTTTTTCGAAGGTGTGGGCTCCTATGCCACGGTGTGGGTGAACGGCCAAAAGGTAGGTTTTCACGCGGGCGGCCGCACCACGTTCACACTGGACGTAACGCCCGTTATCAACCTCGATGGTAAACCTAACTTGCTGGCCGTGCGCGCCGACCACCCAGCTGGTATTCAGGATTTGCCGTGGGTATGCGGGGGCTGCTCCGAGGAACGGGGCTTTTCGGAAGGCTCGCAGCCGATGGGCATCTTCCGGCCGGTGCAGCTCGTCGTGACGAGTCCAGTGCGGGTGGAGCCGTTTGGCGTGCACATCTGGAGTGACTCGACGGTGTCGGAAAAGTCGGCGCAGCTGTATCTGACCACGGAGGTGAAGAACTATGAAAGCAAGACGAAGACCATTACGGTGCTGAGCCAATTGCTTGACAAGAAAGGAGCTAGGATAGCGGAGGTAAAAACTAAGCAGCAGCTTCGGCCGGGTACCGTCGCCACGATCAAGCAGCAGTTCCCGAAGCTCAATCAGCCTCATCTATGGTCGCTGGAAGACCCGTACTTGTACCGCCTCGTGACGCGGGTAGTGGAGAAAGGTAAACCGGTGGACGAACTCAGTACCTCCTACGGTATTCGCTGGATCAGCTGGCCGATTGGGAAGGCCGCTGCCAACCAGAAAGCCTTCTTGCTTAATGGTAAGCCCGTGTTTATCAATGGTATCGCCGAGTACGAGCACTTGCTAGGGCAAAGCCATGCCTTCAGCGCCGCCCAGATTCGCACGCGAGTGCAGCAGATGAAAGCACTCGGCTTCAACGCTTTCCGTGATGCCCACCAACCCCACAACTTGCGCTACCAAGCGAACTGGGATACCCTAGGGCTGCTGTGGTGGCCGCAGCTCGCCGCCCACGTCTGGTACGACACGCCCGCGTTTCGCGTCAACTTCAAAGCTCTGCTTGTCGACTGGATCAAGGAGCGGCGCAATAGTCCTTCCGTTGTGCTCTGGGGTCTGGAAAACGAGAGCACCCTGCCCGAAGACTTCGCCAAGGAGTGCACTGCCCTCATTCGGCAGCTAGACCCCACCGCTTCGAGTCAGCGCAAAGTCACGACCTGCAACGGCGGCAAAGGCACCGACTGGGACGTGCCCCAAAACTGGACCGGCACCTACGGCGGCGACCCCGCTACCTACGCCGCCGATGTGCAGCGCCAAGTACTAATTGGCGAATACGGCGCCTGGCGCACCCTCGATTTGCACTCCAAAGGACCGCCGATTCTCAACAACGGCCCCTTCAGCGAAGACCGCATGACGCAGATCATGGAGACGAAAGTGCGCTTGGCGGAATCAGTGAAGGACAAAACGGCCGGGCAATTCTTCTGGATCTTCACCTCCCACGATAACCCCGGCCGGGTGCAGGGCGGCGAAGGGCAGCGGGAGCTAGACCGCATCGGCCCCGTGAACTACAAAGGCCTGCTTACGCCCTGGGAGGAGCCGACCGATGCATTCTATATGTTTCGGGCCAACTACGCGCCCAAGGCCACCGAGCCGATGGTGTACATCGCCTCTCACACCTGGCCCGACCGTTGGCTCACGCCCGGCAAGAAAGACAGCATCACGGTGTACTCCAACTGCGACGAAGTGGAGCTGTTTAATGACGTGAACAGTGCTTCCCTAGGTCGCAAAACACGCGGCGGTATCGGTACGCATTTCCAATGGGATAACGTTGATATTAAGTACAATGTGCTGTATGCCATAGGCTACATGCAGGGCAAAGCCGTGGCCAAAGACTACATCGTGCTGCACCACTTGCCCCAGGCGCCGCACTTCGACCAGTTCCTAGCCGGCGCGAAGCCGATTATGGCCCCGCAACCTAGCTATAACTACCTCTACCGCGTGAACTGCGGCGGCCCTGCGTACACGGATAAGAGCGGCAACACTTGGCTCGCCGACCAGCCGCACACCGACGCAACTGCCTGGGGCTCCGAGTCGTGGACGAACGACTTTCCTGGTCTATCGCCCTTCTTTGCCAGCCAGCGCCGCACCCACGACCCCATTCAGGGCACCACCGATTGGACCTTGTTCCAAGACTTCCGCTATGGCCGCGACAAGCTGCGCTACAGCTTTCCGGTGCCCGATGGCGACTACCTCGTGGAACTCTATTTCACCGAGCCGTGGCTAGGTACCGGCGGTGGCCTCGACTGCACCGGCTGGCGCTTGTTCGACGTAGCCATCAACAACGAAACGGTGCTCCACGACCTAGATATCTGGAAGGAAGCCGGCCACGATCAAGCCCTGAAGAAGACCGTGAAAGCACGCGTAACCGGCGGTCAGCTCGTCATTTCCTTTCCACATGTCGCTTCTGGACAAGCGTTGATTTCCGCCCTAGCTATTGCGTCCACCGATGCGAAAGCTACCGTGATACCTAGATCTCAAGCTGTTATTAAGAACTTGAACGTTACTGATAAAGCCACTGCTAGCCAGTGGTCGGCGCAAACGTGGCTGGATACGGGCGACCAGGCCTACGCTGGCGACCAAACCACCTTCAGTGCGTTGCCTTCCGGCCTCTACGGCGCCGAGTGGTTGCGCACGCCGAAAGAGGCGTCAACTTCCAGCCAGTCGTATGCTAGCTTCGAGGTGACGGCGGAAGCGGATGTGTATGTGGGTTTGGACGTGCAGATAACTGCCAAGCCCGCTTGGTTGAAAGACTACGAAGACACCAAAACGACACTGGCGAATGACATGGCCGGTGGGCATTCTTTCCACGTGTACCGGAAGCGTTTCCCCGCCGGTACAACCGTGGTGCTAGGTCCTAACGGAGTAACAGCCAAGGGTAAACCGCTGATGTACAGCGTAGCTGTCAACCGTGCTTCGACCATTGAGCCGGCGTATGACCTGAAACCCACAACCGGTTACAAACCCGAAACCGCCCGTGTATCAGGCCCCGGCATGGTGAAGGAAACCGTCAATACCAAGGAGAGTATCACCTTCAAAGAGCCCAGTGGCGGTGCCCTAGAATGGACATTTATCGTAGGCGTGGCCGACACGTATTCGCTCACCTTCCGTTACGCCAATCCACTCACCAAAACGCTCACCGGCAAACTCACCGTGGCCTACGCCGACGGCACGCTCATCAAAGAGGAACCCGTAGAGCTAGTGCCCTCCAAAACCGGCAAGTGGAACTACCTAACCAGCTCCACCGGCAGCATGATCAACGCCGGTAGCTACCGCGTGAAGCTAACCGCCACCGACGCCGCCGGCCTAAGCGTATCGGGACTGGACGTGCAATAAGAATCGTGTTGTTCACCGGTTCGACGCCCTAGGCGTCCGACCAATCGTCGTCTGCGGACGCTTGCAAGAGCTAGGTGCACGACTATCGTTCTGATGAGTTGTTCTGCCGACAACCGGCCGGACGCCTAGGCCGTCGGACCGGAAGACGACCGCAACGATAATAGTCGGGCATCTTCAGGGTTGGGTTGGCACGTCCAACCCGTCAAAGCTAATATGCTACAATAGATAGAGAAAATGGTACACGGACGAAGCAGCCTACAATGATAAATTTGTAATCGGTACAAATAGCCTAAGTTATAGAGCGAGATAAGCTATATTTCAAAAAATAGCCTTTGCATGAACAATCTGCGCATCCCTGACTTAGTAATTATTGGTTTGTATTTAGTCGCCATGATTGGCGTGGGAATTTATTTTTCCCGAAAAAATGATGATGCTGACCAATATTCCCGCGCATCCGGTTCTATTCCGGGCTGGGCAATTGGGTTATCTATTTACGCGACATTTCTGAGCAGCAATACCTTTTTAGGTGTTCCGGGAAAAGCCTTTGGTGCCAACTGGAATGCCTTCGTATTCAGTATATCCATGCCCTTTGCCGCGTGGATAGCAGCCAAGTACTTTGTTCCGTTTTACCGTAGCACGGGTGAAATATCGGCTTACACGCACCTAGAGCACCGTTTTGGCCCTTGGGCGCGGACCTACGCAGTCATCTGTTTTCTCCTGACCCAGCTAGCTCGAATCGGCTCTATTTTCTATGGCATTGCCCTCACGCTCCAAGCACTGACGGGCTTTTCGATGGAGATGATCATGCTTATTACCGGCGTCTGTATTATTATTTATACGGTGCTCGGTGGTATTGAAGCTGTTATTTGGACGGAAGTTGTACAAGGAGTAATTAAAACCATCGGGGCATTATTAATTATTGGGTTAATTATTCATGACATGCCGGGCGGAATAGCGAAAGTTGTTCAGATCGGGCAAGCAAATGATAAATTCAGCCTAGGTGGTTTTGCGCCTGATTTTACGCAGTCTACTTTCTGGGTTGTGTTTTTATACGGGTTCTTTATCAACCTGAATAATTTCGGCGTCGATCAGAATTATGTGCAGCGTTATCATACGGCCGCTTCGCCGCAGCAAGCCGCCAAGTCCATTTGGCTGTGCGTGTGGCTGTACTTGCCGGCTTCGCTGCTCTTTTTTGTCATAGGAGCTAGCTTGTTTGCTTACTACCAGGTGCACCCCGAGTTCATTCAGGCCGTGAAGCTGCAAGTGGCGGCTACCAATCTGCCTGCCACCGCCACCACCGCCCAAATTGCTGCTGCCGCCGCGCACCTGTCGCCCGCCGACTACGGCGACAAAGTGATGCCGCACTTCATGGTCACGAAAATACCAGTAGGCTTCGTGGGCCTGATTGTGTCGGCCATTCTGTCGGCGGCCATGAGCACCATTAGCTCGGGCATGAATGCTTCGGCCACCGTATTTACCGTCGACATCTACCAGCGCTACTTCAAACCCCAAATGACGGGTCGTCAAACCCTGCTGCTGTTGCACCTAGCTACGGTTCTGTTTGGTCTGTTGGGCATGGGCACCGGCATTGCCATGATTGGCGTGAAAAGCGTACTCGATATCTGGTGGGAGCTTTCGGGAATATTTGCCGCCGGTATGCTGGGCTTGTTCCTGCTCGGCGTCATCAGCCGCCGCACATCGAGCCACGAGGCCCTTACAGCAACGATTATCGGCATCTTCGTCATTATCTGGATGACGTTTTCCAACAGCTTGCCCGATGAGTATGCCGGCCTGCGCAACACGCTGCACAAAAGCATGATCATCGTGGTGGGTACCCTCACGATTTTCTTAATCGGTCTTCTTCTAACCAAATTCCGCAAAGGCACGGCCGTGTATAGCACTACCGAGCCGGTCAAACAATCCGTCCACTAACCTAGGACCTTCCCCTCAACCTCGTAATTTCTGACTCGCAATAATAATGGAAAAATCACGTAAAGGATTTGTCCCGGTCATGCTCATGCCTTTTCAAAACGATGGGCAAGTAGACTATAAAGCCTTAACTAAACTGACTGAGTTGTACTTAGCGTCGGGAGCGGCGGGATTGTTTGCCAATTGCCTGTCCAGCGAGATGTTTGAGCTGACGCCCGAAGAACGGCTGCAAACCATTAAGCACGTGGTGAAAGTAGTGGATGGCGCCGTGCCCGTCGTGGCTACTGGCACCTTCGGCGGACCCATTGCGCAGCAAGCTGATTTTGTGAAGCAAGTGTACGAGGCGGGTACCGAAGCTGTCATTGCCATCACGGGCTTGCTCGCAGCTGAGGAGCAGTCTGACGAGTACTTCAACGAGCAAGTATTTCAGCTAATCGACCTGACGCCCGGCATTCCGCTCGGCTTCTACGAATGCCCTGAGCCGTATAAGCGCCTCTTATCCTCCGAGCAGTTGAAGCAGTTCGTTGAAACGGGTCGAGTGATTTATCACAAAGATACTTGCCTCGATATCAAACAGGTAGAGCAAAAGCTAGCTGCCGTACAAGGACATAACTTCGGCCTGTATGACGCATACATGGTACACGCTGTTGACTCACTGAAGGCGGGTTCTGCGGGCTTGTCGTGCATTCAGGGAAACTTCTACCCCGAGCTAATTTCCTGGCTGTGCGAGCATTATGACGATGCCTCCCGCGCTGAAGAGGTCAACGAGGTGCAGAAGTTTTTTGTACGCAACATGAATGTGATGCACAATGTGTACCCCATCGTTGCCAAGTACTCCCTGAACCAGCGCGGCATCGATATTTCGACGTTCACGCGTCGGAAAGTGGGCAACTTTTCCAGCGCAGTGAAAAGAAACGTCGAGAACCTCTACAGCGAGTACACCAACTTGCGCAAGTCGCTAGAATACGCCGTGTAAGCTAGGTGCTAGCCGTGCTATGACAGCATCAGCTGGCACTGCCTACGAAGTAAGAATCCAGCGGACGTACAGGAACGATGGTCCAGGCTCTTTATTTCGTGGGCAGTGCCAGCTAGTAGCTGAGCTAGGCTGCTACTAGTTCTTTGTAATTGTGGTGCAAGTACTTACGCTTGTACTCCAAGGGCGTCATCTTGGTGATCTTCTTGAAATGACGGTAGAAGTTCGACACATTGTTGAACCCGCAATCGAAGCAAAGCACTTCGGTAGGCAGCTTGTCTTCAATAAGCAGGCGGCAAGCGTGGCTGATGCGGATTTCGATTAGAAAGTCGTAATACGTTTTCTTGGTAATGAGCTTGAAATAGCGACAGAAGGAAGTCACGCTGAGGTTGCTGATCGAAGCAATTTCTTCAAGCGTGATTTCTTTTTTGTAATTGGTGAGGGTGTAGCTACACACCTTGTTGATGCGCACTGTGTCGGACTCGTTCGACTGGGCAAACGCGTGGTACTTCGTGGCGATGGTATCTACCTCGTCGGTTTCTGCCAGAATTTTAAGAATAGAAAGCAGAATAATAATTCGGTCGAGGTTAGTGGCTTCTACCGCAGCGTACATCAGCGGAATAAGCTTTTCTTTGGCTGCGCCGCTTACCATTAAACCATTCTTGGCGCGCTCAAATAATTTCGGGATAAGATACGCTTCTGGCAAACCCAATAAATAGCGCCCTAGGCAATCAGGCAGAAATTGAATTACAATTGCTTCAACTGCTAAATCTGGATTTTGCTGAAAATATTCTTCTTTGCAGCGCCACGTGTGTGGAAGATTTTCACCGAGTAGAATAATTTCACCCGAAGAAAAGTTGCTGATATTATCACCAACTAATCGCACACCTTCCCCCTGAATTACATAATGTAATTCCAACTCGGGATGATAGTGCCAGGTGGTGCCAAAATTAGCCTGCCGGTCGTGACGAATGCTGAATGAATTCTGGGTATTGACGGGGACTTTGTGAAAGTGGGCTTTCATAGCTAGGAAGAGTGGGAATGAAAAATGAAAGCAAATGGTAACGAGGAAGACGCTTATTGATGGCTGCCGACGAGCGACAGTACGGGGCCGGGTACGTGGGCTACCGGTGAACCGTGCTAAGTGCTACTGGTACTTGTTATTAGTCAAGCAAACGTTTCCGGAAGAATAGTTCTAGCGGAGCTTTTTGCCTGTGCGGTAGGCCATCCGACGGCCTTACTCTAGGATCTTATCTTATGAAGCGAAACGCGGTGTGGCAGCAATAGCGCCTTCTCCGACAGAATTCTCAGACAAGAAATTTACTGTAAGGTTTGCGTAAGATACCCCAAGTAGCAGATTCTATCCAAGCTCACTCTCCTGTAGAGTACTGCTCATCTTAATCTCTCAGAATAGACTTCGCTGACGAAAATAGTAGCAAGTGCGAGAGTAGGAAGCAACTTTATAGCGAATACTTCCTATTTCATCCGCCTAATTCTTACTTGTAACGGTAATTGCCACCCGCAAACGTTTTAGGCTGCACCAAGAATCCCGGCAGTTCTACTATATCGCACTCTAGGCAATGGCGTTCTTACTCTGCAGGGCCTTTTTAGCAAAGGAAACTTAGTCCCTTACAGTATACTTAGCTGTATGTATTTTAAAGATAAATACTTGATATTAAGTAGCGTATGGTTGGTTTTTATGGCGTGTTCAGTCATGGAAAGGTGGCAGTCTGTGCGAGAAGCAAAGCGAGTAGCAGGGAAGGTTAGCAACCGAAAAAGCTAGGTCTGCTCCTTATAGCTGGTAAGTGTCGGCTGGGCCGTGTTTATAGCGAAGAGCACTAGAAAAATGCTCCAGTTTATGCGCTTAAGTAGGGAATGGTAACATCCTATAGTAAGTAGATAATAACTAGTAAGAGCTCTGATTAAGTAACAATCATATTTGCATACCAGGTTATCTAGCTTTTTGCCCCGAGAATTTTGGGTGCTGCAAAACGCTTCTTCTGCTTTCACAGGAATTTGATAATAAATCAGACTTGTGTTTTTGCAAATAAGAGCGCAGATAACGATGCTGTTTCTCTGAGGCTTAAATAAGCTAGGCTTAGAGAATAGAATGTTATTCTCCTAAATCGAATTACTTACTATCCCTGTGCTGACAATGGAGGCCACTGCGAAAAAAGAAGTTTTATTGGTGGCAAGTGGCGACCTGCGACTTGCTGCAAACCAAGATTGCTGGGCCGCGCAAGCTGATATGGAACGCTTGCTCACGCTCGCCTTGGAGAAACAAGGCTGGTCGGTAAAGCGGGCTCACCCTTACGACGCGGCAAAGCAGCATGGCTTCATCGATTCGCAGAAGATGGGCATGGAGGTATTCCGTACCATCGATCCGCAACAGCCACTCATCGTAGCCGAAAGTGTGTGGCAGTACACCCACCACGTGCTAGCTGGCCTCACCACGCACCAAGGCCCCATTTTGACGGTGGCCAACTGGAGCGGTCAGTGGCCCGGCCTCGTCGGCATGCTGAACCTTAATGGTTCCCTAACTAAAGCCGGTGTAACCTACAGCAGCCTCTGGAGCGAGGACTTTACCGATTCTTTCTTTGAGCAAGGCCTAGGCGAGTGGCTAACTACCGGCACCATCACGCAAGATGAAAGTCATGTACTTGACCTAGCTTCGACGGAGCTACCCGCTGAAGAAGAGCAGCTAGGTCGCGACTTCGCCCGCAAGCTCAAGCAAGACAAAGCCATCATGGGCGTGTTTGATGAAGGCTGTATGGGCATGTACAACGCCATCATCCCCGATGAGCTGTTGCACCCTACCGGCCTGTTCAAGGAGCGCCTGAGCCAATCGACGCTCTACGCTACCATGCGTACCGTAACCGACGCGGAAGCTCGCCAGGTACTCGATTGGCTGCTCGCCAAAGGCATGACCTTCAACTGGGGCACCGACGATGCCACGGAGCTAACCGAGGCGCAGACCTTGGAGCAGTGCAAGATGTACATTGCCGCCGTCCGCCTCGCCGATACGTTTGGGTGCGCTACCATCGGTATTCAGTACCAACAAGGCTTAAAAGACTTAACGCCTGCCAGCGACCTAGTAGAAGGGTTGTTGAACAACCAAGATCGACCACCTGTCTTCTCAGAAGCCGGGGAGGAACTGTACGCTGGGCAGGCGCTTCCGCACTTCAATGAAGTAGATGAGTGCGCCGGTCTCGATGCCCTGCTCACCTACCACCTCTGGCAAAAGCTAGGTCTGCCGGGCGAAACTACGCTGCACGACCTGCGTTGGGGGCAGCACTTCACCGGCGATGGTATAGATGATTTTGTATGGGTGTTCCTGATTTCGGGTGCGGCTCCGCCAGCTCACTTTGTGGGTGGCTATCAAGGTGCTAGTAGCGAGCGGCAGCCTCCCATGTACTTCCGCCTAGGCGGTGGCAGCTTGAAAGGCGTGAGCCGACCCGGCGCTATCGTGTGGAGCCGCGTGTATGTGATGGACGGCAAGCTGCACTGCGACCTAGGGGTGGGCGAGGCCGTAGCCTTGCCGGAAGCCGAAACCCAGCGTCGCTGGCAGGAAACCACGCCCCAATGGCCCATCATGAATGCTACGCTAAAAGGGGTGAGTCGCGACCAGATGATGGCCCGCCACAAAGCCAACCATATCCAAGTTGTGTACGCCGCCGACGAAGCCAGCGCCCAGCGTGCCTGCCGCATCAAAGCAGCGGCTATGGCCGAGCTAGGTCTGGAAGTGCACTTCTGCGGTGCCGTGGAGCTAGCCGAAAGCGCCCAACCCGTTGAGCAAGCCGAGTTGGCTCAATAACACTCGGCAGAAGCCTAGCTTACCTCCGAACGCCGCCTCTACAATTCCCATTTGCCTCTCCAAGCTATGAAACGAATTCTCCTGTTGTTGTCGGTCTTGTTGCTGCTCGTGGGGGCAACGCAGGCCCAGACACGCACTCTTACCGGCCAAGTGGTGAGCAGCGACAAAGGAGAAGCGCTTCCTGGCGTAACAATAGTGGTGAAAGGCACAACAAACGGTAACTCAACCGATAGCGAGGGGCGCTTTACCATTCAAGTGCCTGATAAAAGCGAAGTCACCCTTACTATTTCCTACCTAGGCTATAAGAGTCAGGAACTGCCCGTAAGACCTGACCAGACGCGGTTGGAAATTCGGCTCTCGCAAGAGGCTGCGGCGCTCGATGACGTAGTCGTAATTGGCTACGGAACCGTGAAAAAACGCGACCTGACCGGCTCGGTATCTTCCGTGAAAGGTGAAGAAGTAACTAAGCTGCCGGTAACAACCGTGACGGAGGCGCTTCAGGGTAAAATTCCGGGCGCCGATATCACCCGTGCCAACGGTTATGCCGGTCAGGGAGCGTCTATCCGGATTCGGGGCAACCGCTCCATCGCCAACCCGAGCGCTTCCAACAACGTGCTCTACATTGTGGATGGGGTGCAGGGCGTGAATGCCGCCGACATCGACCCCAACGACGTGCAAAGCATTGAGGTATTGAAAGATGCCTCCTCCACCGCCATTTATGGTTCGCGCGGCGCCAATGGCGTTATTATCATCACCACCAAGCGCGGCAGCGCCGGCAAGCCCAAGATTTCCTTCAACGCCTACTCCGGCATCACGAAGGTGGCCGGCTACGGCGAGTTCATGAGCGGCCCCGAGTACGTGGCTTTCCGCCGCGAAGCCTTCCGCGCGGCTGGTACCTGGAACAGCCCCGACGATGACTCCAAAGTATTTAACCCCAACCAGCTAGCTGCCATCGAAAACGGTGAGTATGTGAACTGGCCCAACCAGCTGCTGCACAAGGGTATGCAGCAGAACTACCAGATAGGTCTTTCCGGCGGCTCCGAGAACACCAAAGTGTACTTTTCGCTCGGCTATTATGATGAGAAAGGCTTGCTGAAGCTCGACCGTTTTAAGCGTTACACCACGCGTGCTAACGTCGACCAGATCGTGAATAAGTGGCTGAAGGTGGGTGTGCAAACCCAGCTTGCGTACATCAACAACGACATCCGCCGCGACCCGTTCAACATCGCTTCGCAGATTGCGCCGCTCGGCCGGCCCTACGACGATGAGGGCAACATGATCATCTTTCCGCTGGGCGGCACGCAGGTAAACCCGCTGGCCGATGAGCAGCCCGGTGCCTACCAGCGCAACACCAAAACTAACCGCATCACCGCCGCCGCTTACGTGGAGATAACACCGCTGGATGGGCTGAGCCTGCGCTCAACCTTTGCGGCCAACTATGCCACCTCGGAAGCCGGCAGCTTTTACGGTCGTAATACCATCGACGGACGCGGAGCTAACTCGCAGGCCTCTATCACGAACAACCAAAACCGCAACCTGAGTTGGGAAAACGTACTGACTTACAAGAAGGACGTAGGTCAACATTCGTTCACCTTCACGGGAGTGGGTAGCTATCTGTCGTTTACCAACACAAGTAGCTTTGCCGGCGGCAACAACCAGGTTCTGCCTTCGCAATCATTCTACAACCTAGGTTCGGCCAACCAGAACCCTTTCTATGGTAGCGGCTTCGCGGAAAACAAGCTGATTTCGTTCACGGGGCGCATCAACTACAGCTTCAAAGGCCGCTACCTACTCTCGGTGACTAACCGCGCCGATGGCTCGTCGAAGCTTGCGTCAGGCCATAAGTGGGCTAACTTTCCTTCATTGGGTCTCGGCTGGCGCCTAATCGACGAGCCGTTCATGCAAAGCCTGAAGCTCATCACGGAGCTGAAGCTGCGCGGTTCGTACGGCTTGTCGGGCAACGATGTAATTAACGCCTACGGAACGCAAAACTCGCTGACCAATACGTCTTTCTCTTACGGCGACGCTAACGCTGCTCCCACTTACACCATCTCGCCTACTATCGGCAACCCTAACCTAGGTTGGGAGAAAACTTACACCACCGATTTTGGGGTAGACTTCGGGTTCTTTGACAACCGCATTACGGGCACGGTAGATTACTACGATGCCAAAACGAAGGACCTGATTTTCCCTTATACGCTGCCATTGTTGACGGGCGTAACAACCGTAAACCGCAACATCGGCCGCACCCGCAACAAGGGCATCGAGGTATCGTTGACCTCGCAGAACCTCAACGGCAAAAGCTTCACGTGGTCGACTACAGCCACTTTTGCCCGCAATAAGGAAACCATTGTAGAGCTGCCCAACGGCAACGTGATTGCCGACGACTACCGCAACTCCCTGATTCAGGGGCAGCCGGCCCAGATCTACTACGACTACGTGAAAACTGGCATCTGGCAGCTAGGTGAAGAAGCCGCAGCAGCTCAGTTCAGCGCCATTCCCGGCGACCTGAAGGTGGCTGATATCTCCGGCCCTGATGGCGTGCCCGACGGTAAAATCACCTCCGTCGACCGTAAGGTGATTGGCTCGCGGGTGCCGGCCTGGACCGGCGGCCTCAGCAACGACCTCCGCTACAAAGGCTTCGACTTGAATGTGCTACTGGTAGCCCGCGTGGGCCAGTGGATCAGCTCCGACTACTACGCCAAGTACACCCGTAGCGGCGTGAACAACGGCGCCCGCGTCGATTACTGGACCCCCGAAAACCCCACCAACGAGTATCCGCGCCCCCACGCTACTCGCTCGCTGAGCTACGTGACTACCCTCACCGAGCGCCAAGCTTCGTTTGGCAAAGTGCGCAACGTGACCCTAGGGTATACCATTCCAAAGTCGGTTGTCGGGAAGGCTAAAATCGACAACGTGCGGGTGTATATATCGGGCCGCAACCTCTACACACTCAGCGATATCAAAGACTTCGATCCTGAGGGCGAGGGCGTTATTGATCGGCCGCTGAACCGTGCCTATGTAATCGGGCTGAACGTGGGCTTTTAATTCGACAGTCAGCCATGAACAAGAACATTCGTCTCCTGACTCTCGCGCTGCTTGGCCTAGCCACCACAGCTTGCGAAAAACAGCTGGAAGAGTATAACCCAAGTGGGGCAACGGCTGAGGCCGTGTTCACCACCCCCGAGGGGATAGAAACGGCCGTCAACGGTACCTATACCTACAACCGCACTATCTACGGTAAGGAATCCGGCTACGCCTTGCTGGAAATGGGCACCGATATCTGGACCAGCGCTGCTAGTAACGGCGCCACTTCCACCAACGGCGTAACGCCCCAGCCGTCGCTGATGACCTACCAAGGCCTGAATGCCGATAACGTGTGGGTGAAGAACAACCTGTGGCAACAGTGCTACGCCGGCATCAACCTCTGCAACCAGACCATGAAGTACATCGGCACGGCTAACGTGACGTCGGCTCGCCGGCCGTCGGCGGAAGCTGAAGTACGCTTCATGCGTGCCTGGTACTACTACCTGCTAGTAGAAAGCTTTGGGCCAGTTCCGCTCCAGCTGGAGCCTACTGAAGGCGTGGTAACCACCGCCACCCGCGCCTCCGTTGACGACGTGTATACGCAGGTGCTAAGCGACTTAGAGTTCTCACTGGTGAACCTCCCCGTGACGCTATCGGCTTACCCTGCTCCCGCTACCGCAAGTGACTACGGCCGCATTACCCGGCCCGCCGCCGAGGCCTTTGCGGCCAAGGTGTACCTCACCCGTGGCCAATACCAGCGCGCTGCTAACTACGCCCGCAAGGTAACCACTGGCTACACTGGCCAAGGCATTCGCCTGCTTACCAACTACGCTGACCTCTGGAATATAAATAACCAGCGCAATACGGAGGTGCTGTGGGCGGTGAACTACTCCACCAACCTGACCTTCAACGCGGGCAGCAACCTAGGTCACACCTTCTTTTTGATGGAGTACAACACGTTGCCCGGCATGACGCGCGACGTGGCTAACGGCTTCGCCAACGTGCGCTACATGCCCACGCGCTTCCTGCTAAACCTGTATAATGAGCAGAACGATAGTCGCTATGCTGCTTCCTTTAAGCAGGCGTGGCTAGCCAACAACAGCGCTACTATTCCAAAATGGTCGCAGGCCGAAGTAGGCCAGAACGCAGCCCTGGCTCCGTTGCTGAACCAGCCCAAATTCGCCGTGGGCGACACGGCCGTGCTGACTACCAAGCGCAGCATCCCGAACTTTCAGCAGCAGTACACCACGCGTTTCCGCTTCCGCACCTACGATATCGACGATATCTACAACGCCGACGGTACACCCAAAGATCGGTTCCACTACCCTTCTTTGCGGAAGTTCGATGACCCAACCCGTGCTTCTGCCACGGAAACGCAAAGCTCCCGCGATGTATTCATCCTGCGTGTTGGTGACATTGCCCTGATAGGAGCGGAAGCCCAAGTGCGCCTTGGTAAAGCCGACTCGGCTGCTTACTACGTGAACTTGGTGCGCACCCGCGCCGCCCTACCCGGCCGCACGGCAGCCATGCAGGTCACTGCTGCCCAGATGAATCTCGACTTCGTCCTCGACGAGCGGGCGCGAGAGCTAGCCGGTGAGCAAGTGCGCTGGCTCGACCTCAAGCGTACTGGCAAGCTGCTAGAGCGCGTGCGCAACTACAACCCCGACGCCAAGAACGACATCAAGGACTTTCACTTGCTGCGCCCCATTCCGCAGAGTGACATCGACGCGGTGACGAACAAAGGCGAGTTTATGCAAAATCCTGGTTACTAGCCTCTCCTAAGATCCAGCAATACGATAGTTGATTCCTCCGAAGTCCCATGAATAAGAACCTAGCTTTCTTGACTCTTCTCCTGGCTGCCGGTGCAACACGGCCTGCGTGGGCCCAGTACCCCACTATTCCGCCTGATGTGGAAGCCAAAGCCGAAGCTTACCTAGCCGAAGCCGAGAAGCATTCGGACGAGATGTGGGCGAAGGCGCTGCCAATCGTGGAAAAGGAAGCCAAAGCGGGTAAGCCGTTCATTCCTTGGGCAGCGAAACCATCCGACCTGCCGCAGTCAGAGCTGCTTGCTTTTCCGGGGGCTGAAGGTGGCGGTGCCCACTCATTCGGTGGTCGGGGCGGCAAGGTGTACGTCGTGACGACCCTCGCCGACAGCGGCCCTGGTAGCTTGCGCGAAGCCTGCGAACAAGGTGGCGCCCGCATCGTGGTGTTCAACGTGGCGGGTATCATCAAGCTAAAAAGCCCCATTATCATTCGGGCGCCTTATATCACCATTGCCGGCCAAACGGCGCCCGGCGACGGGGTGTGCGTGGCCAACGAGTCGGTCTGGATCAATACCCACGATGTGGTGGTGCGCTACCTGCGTTTCCGCCGCGGGGCTACTGAAGTGGGCCGGCGTGATGATGCCTTGGGCGGCAACCCCGTGGGCAACATTATGATCGACCACGTATCGGCTTCATGGGGCTTGGATGAGAACATGTCGATGTACCGGCACGTGTACCACAACCCCGAAACCGGTAAGGCCGACAAGCTACCGACGGTGAACGTAACCATTCAGAACTCCATCTTCTCGGAGGCGCTCGACTACTACAACCATGCCTTCGGCAGCACCATCGGAGGGCTAAACAGCACCTTCATGCGAAACCTGTGGGCCAACAACATTGCCCGCAACCCCTCGGTGGGTATGTACGGTGACTTCGGCTTTGCGAACAACGTGGTGTTCAACTGGTGGAACCGTTCGGCCGACGGCGGCGACAACAAGTCGGAGTACAACTTCGTGAACAACTACTACAAGCCTGGCCCCATCACGCCGATGGATAAACCCATCAGCTACCGCATCCTCAAGCCCGAAAGTAGTCGCGATAAGGAGTTGAAAGGTGTGTTCGGCAAAGCCTACGTGGCCGGTAACATCGTGGAAGGCAACGAGAAGGTTACCAAGGATAACTGGGCCGGCGGCGTGCAGCTCGAAGATGTGGCTGAGCCGGAGAAAATCCTGGCCGGTATCCGCACCGACAAGCCCTTGCCCATGCCGAACGTAACGGTCATTCCGGCGCAAGAGGCCTACCAGTACGTGCTAGCCAACGCAGGCGCCACCCTACCCAAGCGTGACGCTGTTGACGCCCGCATTGTGGAGGATGTGCGCACCGGCAAAATCACCTACGCCAAGGATGCCAAGCCCTACGCCAAGAGCCCTTATATCAAACGTCGCTTGCCGGAAGATTCTTACAAGCAAGGTATTATCACCGATCCGCAGCAAGTAGGTGGCTATCCCACTTACCAAGGCAAGCCCTACACGGACACCGACAAAGACGGCATGCCCGACGAGTGGGAGAAGAAGCACGGCCTCAATCCCAAAGACGCCACCGACGCTACCAAAGACCGCGACAAAGACGGCTACAGCAACATCGAAGAATTCCTGAACAGCGCAGTAGAAATCCAAAAAGTGAAACCCGCCCCACAAGGTCAGCGCAAGTCATAACATGGAGTAAAGCTAGAGCTATGTAGCTAGTTCCCCTCCTTTTTTCAAGGAGGGGTACCCGGAGGGCGGGGTGGTTAAGATCGTTGAACGACTAGCTAGCTTTAGATTTCTAGTTGTAGTCTAACCACCTCCAACCCCTCCTTAAAAAAGGAGGGGAGCTTCTAACTCTAGCTTAGCTTCTTACTAGCAGTGAATTGAAAGTGAAAAAGTGATTTATACCTGTGTACTATAAGCTATTACTGAAGGAAATGTGTCGTGTTGGGTCGGCTAACGAAGGAAGACGCAAGCTAAGCAGCTCTTTTGCTTCGAAGTGGGACTCGAAGTGAAGGAGATGCTTCGGCCGGCTCAGCATGACACACTTTCCTGTTCTTGAACGAACTCAAAGGCAAAACGACTACCCAGAACAGAAAACCGAACATTGATTTTGATAGCCTATCGTCCGCTTTCCGTATCTGGTAGAACGAGTCTGCCTCTTCAGCTAATTACTTGGCTAGTAATGGGGTGCCTAGCTTTGCCTAGCTCGGTGCAGGCCCAAAAGCCGAAAATTGTCAAGCCACTACCACCGCTTTCGGTCAGCAAAGAAGACAAGCTGGTGTACGTGCCCGACGAGAAAGGCAACCGCATTCCGGACTTCTCTTACTGCGGCTACGCGGCCAGCGAAAAGGCCATTCCGGATGCGCCCGTTCGCATCTTGGTGCCCCTAAAACAAGGCGACGCCACCCAACGCATCCAAGCCGCCCTCGACTATGTCGCCACGCTACCAGCTAGCCGCGACGGTATTCGCGGCGCGGTGCTATTAGAAAAGGGCACATATGAGCTAGCCGGCGGCTTGCAGATCAAAGCCTCCGGCGTGGTGTTGCGCGGCAGCGGCAGCGGCGAAGCTGGTACCATCTTGCTCGGTAGCGGCCTGAATCGCGAAACCCTCATCCGCGTCCTAGGTAAGAACGACCGTAAGCTTGACGCCGAAGTGGCCGTGGCCGATACCTACGTGCCGGTAAACGCCACGAAAATTCGCGTGGCCAAAGCTGGTGCCTTCAAAGCCGGCGACCAGGTGCTGGTGCACCGCCCCACAACCAAGGAGTGGCTGCAAGAGCTAGGTACTTTAGAGTTTGGCGGCGGCATCTCAGCCCTCGGTTGGAAGCCCGGTACCCGCGAGCAAGATTGGGACCGGCAAGTAGTAGCCGTGGAAGGTGACGTGCTGACCCTCGATGCCCCGCTTACTACTGCCCTCGACGCCATCTACGGCGGCGGCACCGTGCGCACGTACCACTGGCCAAGCCGCATTACGCAAGTAGGCGTCGAAAACCTACGTTGCCGTTCCACCTTCGACGTCAAGAACCCCAAAGACGAGGCGCATCGCTGGATGGCTGTTACGTTGGAAAACGTAGCCGATGCCTGGGTGCGCCAAGTGGTGTTTGAGCATTTTGCTGGCTCCGCCGTAGCCGCTTTCGAAACGGCTAAGCGCGTGACGGTAGAAGACTGCAAGAACCTAGCTCCCGTGTCGGAAATAGGTGGGCAGCGTCGCAACGCATTCTATACCAACGGACAACAAACGCTTTTCCAGCGTCTCTACTCCGAGCACGGCTACCATGATTTTGCCGTGGGCTACGCCGCTGCGGGACCGAATGCCTTTGTGCAAGGGCAAACATACGAGTCGCTGAGCTTCAGCGGCGCTATTGACAGTTGGGCCACTGGTGTACTGTTTGATGTGGTGAACATCGACGGCAACGCCCTGAGCTACGCCAACCGCGGCCAAGATGGACAGGGCGCTGGCTGGTGCGCCGCGAATAGTGTATTCTGGCAATGCACTGCCGCCCGCATCGACTGCTTTCAACCCCCTACGGCCCAGAACTGGGCCTTTGGCAGTTGGGCGCAGTTTCAGGGCAATGGCTACTGGGGTGAGTCGAACAACAGCATTCAGCCACGTAGCCTCTACTACGCGCAGCTAGCCGAGCGCCTAGGCAAGAGCATGGCGGTGAAGCCGCACGTGATGCCGGTGCAAACCGAAGCCTCCAGCAGCCCGAGCGTGAAAGTGGCGAATGAGCTGACGGCCAACTCGACGCAACCCGCCCCGCAGCTTACCAACTGGATTACCCAAGCCAGCCAGCGCCAGCCAATTCCGGTGGCCGCGGGTGGGGCCAAAACCATTGATCAAGTAAAAACAAAGTCCTCGGCCAGCCAGCCGTCGGCGGCGCCTATGCGCGTCGTTAACGGCTGGCTGGTGCGGGGCACCAACCTTGTGACTGGCAGCCGCCAAGATGTGCCGTGGTGGAACAGCAGCGTGCGGCCCGAGGTGTTGAAGTCGGCCGGTGAAGCCATTACGCGTTATGTGCCCGGTCGCACCGGCCGCGGCCACACCGACGACCTAGCTCAGCTGACTGACTCTATGCTCAGCCGCCACCAAGTGGGTATCGAGCAGAACTACGCCCTCTGGTACGAGCGTCGCCGCGACGACCACGAGCGGGTGCGTCGCCTCGATGGCGACGTGTGGCCACCCTTCTACGAAGTACCCTTTGCCCGCAGCGGCCAGGAAACTGCCTGGGATGGCCTGAGCAAGTACGACCTCACCAAATACAATCCGTGGTATTGGGGCCGTCTACGCCAATTTGCCGACCTAGCCGATCAGAAAGGTTTGGTGCTTATTCACCAGAACTACTTCCAGCACAACATCATCGAGGCCGGCGCGCACTACGCCGATTTCACTTGGCGCCCCGTCAACAACATCAACAACACCGGCTTCCCCGAGCCGCCCCCGTATGCCGGCGACAAGCGCATCTTCATGGCCGAGCAGTTCTACGACATCAACCATCCGGTACGTCGTGCATTGCACCGGGCCTACATTCGGCAGTGCCTCAACAACTTCACTGAGAACAATGGCGTCATTCAGCTGATCGGGGCGGAATTTACGGGTCCATTGCATTTCGTGCAGTTCTGGCTCGATACCATCAAAGAGTGGGAGCAGGAAACCGGTAAGAAAGCCCTCGTCGGCCTGAGCACGACCAAGGACGTGCAAGACGCCATTCTAGCCGATCCGGCCCGCGCCGCCGTTGTCGACATCATCGACATTCGCTACTGGCACTACCAAGCCGACGGCACCGCCTACGCCCCCCTCGGCGGGCAGAACCTGGCTCCGCGCCAGCACGCCCGCTTGCTCAAGCCGAAAGCTAGCTCCTTCGACCAAGTGTACCGCGCCGTGCACGAGTACCGCCAGCGCTACCCCGAAAAGGCCGTTATATACTCCGGTGATGGGGCTGATAAGTTTGGCTGGGCCGTGCTGATGGCGGGTGGCTCGCTGCCCGATGTGCCCGCCGTGCAAGATCCTAGGTTCTTGGCGTCGGCGGCTGCCATGCCGGTCATAGCGCAGCCCACAGAACAGCCGGAGAATACGGCCAAACAGTTTGCCCTAGCTAGCCCCGGCAAGTCTTACATCCAGTACTGCGACGCTGCCGTGCCGGCCCAACTTGATTTGAGCAAGACGTCGGGCTCGTTCCGGGTGCATTGGCTTGATGCAAAAGATGGACACCTTATCGGGAAAGAGCAGAAAGTGAAGGGCGGTAAAGCCTTGGAATTGAAGAACCCGCAAGCCTCGCCTGCTATCCTGTGGGTGGAACATGCATAGTTTTCTCGTAAACAGATGTTTATAAAAGCGCGTACCCCTTTTCTACTTCTCCTGATTTCCCTGCTGGCGGCTTGGACGCCGGTGGAGCCCACCGGCAAACTGAAGGTGTCAGCCAACGGCCGGTACCTGACGACGGAGAGCGGCAAACCGTTCTTCTGGCTGGGCGATACCGGTTGGCTGCTGTTCAACAAGCTTAAGCGCGAGGAAGCCGAAACCTACCTAGAAGACCGCCGCAAAAAGGGCTTCAACGTTATTCAGGTGATGGTGCTGCACCAAGTACCGGCCGTAAACGTGTACGGCGACTCCGCCCTGGTGCGCGCTGACATAGCTCGGCCCCTAACTACCCAAGGCAACACCGCCACCGACCCCGCGCAGTACGACTTCTGGGACCATGTCGACTACATCGTGGACCTAGCTGCCAAGAAAGGCCTCTACATGGGCATGGTGCCGGTGTGGGGCACCAATGTGAAAAACGGCAAGGTGACCCAAAAACAAGCCAAGACCTACGCCACTTTTCTGGCTGAACGCTACCGGAACTGCCCCAATATCATCTGGCTCAACGGCGGCGACATTGCCGGCTCCGACTCAATGCAGGTTTGGAACACCATCGGCACGACGTTGAAAGCCAACGATCCGAACCACCTGGTAACCTACCACCCACGCGGCCGCACGCAGTCGTCAGACTGGTTTCATCAAGCCAAGTGGTTGGATTTCAACATGTACCAATCGGGGCACCAGCGTTACGAACAGGATACCTCACGGAAGGAAAAGAACCACTACGGCCCTGACAACTGGCGCTATCAGCAAGCCGACTACAAACTGACGCCAACTAAACCTAGCCTCGACGGCGAGCCTTCCTACGAAGGCATCCCGCACGGCCTTCACGACATTACCCAACCCCGCTGGACCGATGCCGACGTGCGTCGCTACGGCTATTGGTCGGTGTTCGCGGGTGCGTTTGGTTACACCTATGGCCAAAACTCGGTGATGCAGATGCACAGCAGCTTCGATAAAGGCAGCGCTTACGGCTCGAAAGAACTGTGGTCGTCGGCCATCAACGCGCCGGGCTCTGCACAGATGCAGTACCTAAAGCAGCTGATGCTCTCCCGTCCTTATTTCGACCGGGTGCCGGACCAATCGTTGATTGCCGGCGACGCAGGCCAGAAGTATGACCGACTGGTAGCCACACGCGGTAAGAACTACGCCTTCATCTACACCTATAATGGCCGAAACATGAAGGTGAACCTAGGTAAGATCGCCGGCACCAAGGTGAAAGCCGCCTGGTTCAGCCCCCGCGACGGCAAGACCACCGCCATCGGTACGTTCCCCAACAAAGGCACGCAGGAGTTCAACCCACCCGCGGACAAGAAGGACGGGAATGATTGGGTGCTGATTCTAGATTCAGTGTAGAGACACATACTTGTGTCTCTACACTGAATCTAGAATCAGCGCAGCTAACGACAACATTAGAACGACCCAGCGTAGGAATATACAAACATCAGCAACGATTGAGACACAAGTATGTGTCTCTACTTCAAATGACTACACCTAGCCTCCTGCGCTGCTTGCCCTTCCTGCTCAGTGGAACTCTGCTGGCGTCCTGCTCCAAAGACGTGTACCTATTCACGTCGTTTCACGAGCCGGCCAACGAAGGCTTGCGCTTGCTCTACAGCTACGACGGCTACAAGTGGCAGGACCTAGGTCGCACCTTTCTCACCCCGCAAGCTGGCCCAAGCAAGCTAATGCGCGACCCCTCCATCACGCAGGGTCCCGATGGCACCTACCACCTCGTCTGGACTTGCGGCTGGAAGGGCGACAAAGGTTTCGGCTATGCTAGCTCCAAAGATCTGATTCACTGGTCGGAGCAGCGCTTTGTCGATGTGATGAGCCACGAGCCCACCACCGTAAACGTATGGGCGCCCGAGATTTTTTACGACAAGCCCACTGATCAATACCTCATCGTGTGGGCCTCGACTATTCCATTCCGTTTCCCGAAAGGGCAGGAGGACGAAGACAACAACCACCGTCTCTACTACACCACCACGAAGAATTTCCAATCCTTCACGCCTGCCAAGCTCTACCTAGACCCTGGTTTCAGCGCCATCGATTCGGAGGTGCTCCAGCGCGGCCCCGGCGACTACGTGCTGGTCGTGAAGGACAACACCCGGCCTGAGCGCGATATCAAGGTGGCCTTTGGCCCCACGGCCCTAGGTCCGTTCCCGAACGTGTCGAAGCCCTTCACAGCTAACTTCACCGAAGGCCCGAGCGTGGCTAAACTGCCGCATGGCGAGTGGCTGATCTACTACGACGCCTACCGCGAGAAGAAGTACGGCGCCATGAAAACCGCCGATTTCAAAACGTTCACCGACGCCTCGGTGCAAGTGAGCGTGCCGGTGGGGCACAAGCACGGCACCATCTTCATGGCCCCGCGCAAAACTCTGAAGAAACTACAGCAAGAATCGGCAGCCGCTCCGGCCCCGAGCGCCACCTCAAGCAGCGTAAAACCATGAATAAGCTAGCTGGCCAACTTACAAGTACCGCGCTGCTAGGTCTGCTCGGCCTAGGTACGGCGCACGCCCAAGAAACCATCCGTTACACCGGCACAACGCTCAGCAACGTGGACTACCACCACGGGCAGCTACGGCCGGTGATTGGCGTTCATAATCAGCAGGTACTGCGCGCCGACCGCGAGCACCCGACCGCTGCCAATGGCGAGGGCTGGACGTATAATCACGCCCCCATGCTGGCTTACTGGAACAATCAGTTTTACCTGCAATACCTGAGTAACCCGGTGGGGGAGCACGTGCCGCCGGGGCGCACCCTGCTCATGACCTCTAAGGACGGCCATTCTTGGAGTAATCCGGAGGTGATTTTCCCGCCCTACAAAATTCCGGACGGTGTCACGAAGCCCGACCAGCCAGGCAAAGTCGCCAAGAACCTCGATGCGGTGATGCATCAGCGCGTAGGCTTTTACGTGTCGAAGAAAAACCGCCTGCTCACCCTAGGGTACTACGGCATTGCCCTCGACGCCAAAGACGACCCGAACGACGGGCAGGGAATAGGGCGCGTGGTGCGCGAAGTGCTGCCGGGCGGCAAGTACGGCCCTATCTACTTTCTGCGCTACAACAAAACCTGGGACCAATCGAAGTCGACCTATCCGTTCTACAAAAAGAGCAAGGACAAAGGCTTCGTAGCGGCCTGCGAGGAAATCTTGGCGAACCCGCTGATGATGCAGCAGATGGTGGAAGAGCAGGACAAAGACGATCCTCTCATTCCCATTCACAAAGACTACAAAGCCTTCAGCTACTACCACTTGCCCGATAATCGGGTGGTGGGTCTGTGGAAGCACGCCCTGACGACCATCAGCCCCGACGGGGGCAAGAGCTGGCCGAACCCGGTTATTCGGGCGCCGCACTTCGTGAACAGTAACGCCAAAATCTGGGGACAGCGCACGTCTGATGGCCACTACGCCACGGTGTACAACCCATCCGAATTCCGGTGGCCGCTGGCCGTTTCGCCCAGCGAAAATGGCCTCGATTACACTGATTTGTGGCTAGTACACGGCGAGATTTCGCCTATGCGCTACGGCGGCAACTACAAGTCGTACGGCCCGCAGTATGTGCGCGGCATTCAGGAAGGCGACGGCACGCCGCCCGATAAAAGCATGTGGGTGACCTACAGCATGAACAAGGAGGACATCTGGATTTCCTCGGTGCCGGTGCCCATGCGCGTAAAAACAGACACACCGGCGAATGAGGTATTTGCCCAAATGCCCGCCGGCCAGGAGCTAGCTAACTGGAACACTTACAGCCTCGTGCAGGCTCCCGTCGGCATCGACAAGCTACCCGACGGCTCGAAGGGGCTGGTGCTGAAGGACTCCGATAAGTTCGACTACGGCACCGCCGAGCGGATCATCCCAGAAGCCAAGAACATGGTAGCGGAGTTCTCCATCATCCCCGCGCAGAACGATAAAGGCCTGCTTCAAATTGAGTTTCAGGACGGTAAAGGCCTGCCCGCCGTGCAGCTCTCCTTCGACTCGACTGGCACGTTGATTTATAAAGCCGGCGCCCGCTTTAAAGGCGTGACCAAGTACCAGGCCGGTCAACAATACGACCTACGCGTGACGCTCGATGCCCCCAACCGCACCTGTACGGTAGCGGTGAATGGTGGCAAAGTCAGCACGTTCATCTTCTATGCCCCGGTACCTTCCTTCGAGCGCATCCTGTTCCGCACCGGCGAAGCCCGCCACTACCCAACCCCCGACACCCCCGCCGACCGCGACACCGACCTTCCACACACTGGAGAGTCGGAGCCGCTTGCGGCGTTTTACCTGAAGTCGTTGAAGACGAGTGCTTTGACGGAGACAGCTAAAATGCCCTAACGTGCGCCTCACCCCCCGGCCCCCTCTCCGAAAAGGAGAGGGGGAGCCACGGCGGCGCGACTTGTTTTTAGCTTGTTCATTTTGTGATAGGATGGAACCGACTGCTTTTTATCTGCCGCAAGACAAGGTCTTCACTGCTGATAAAAAGCAGTACAGCAAGCTCAACCTAAAGGAGCGAGCCAGAGGAATGCGCCACGAGCCAACAGCTGCTGAAGAAAAGCTCTGGCAACAGCTGAGAGGTGGTCAGCTAGGTGTGAAGTTCCGTCGGCAACATAGCATCGACCGCTACATCGTAGACTTTGTCTGTCTCTCGCATAAGTTGATAATAGAGTTAGACGGAACCGGACATGCAGAACCCGATCAAGCTGATTATGACCGCGGCCGTTCCGCTCTACTAGAGGAGCTAGGCTACCGCATCTTACGCTTCCCCAACGAGCAAGCCCTCAACCAAACAGAAGCAGTTCTCACTGCCATCAAAACCAATCTATAGAATTAACTCAGTTAGTCCCACTTACCATCACCGTCGTCAGGCGCCCCCTCTCCTTTTCGGAGAGGGGGCCGGGGGGTGAGGCGCCCACCAGAACAACATGCCCAGATTCCTACTCATTCTCCTGCTTCTTCTGCCCCTAGGCCTCCACGCCCAGACCACCGAAACCCAGTACCTCTCCGGCACCGACAAAGACCACACGATGAAGTGGAAGTTCTTCTGCACGGCCGGGCGCAACTCCGGCAAGTGGACCACCATCGCGGTGCCTTCTAACTGGGAGCTGCAAGGCTTCGGCAAGTACAACTACGGCCACGACAAAGACACGGCGCGCGGCAAGGAGAAGGGTTTGTACAAGTACTCCTTCAAGGTACCTGCCAATTGGCAGGGTAAGACGATCAACATCGTCTTCGAAGGCGCCATGACCGATACCGAGGTAAAGATCAACGGGCAGTCGGCGGGGCTGATGCACCAAGGCTCATACTACCGCTTTAAGTACGACATCAGCAAGCTGGTGAAGTACGGCAAAACTAACCTGCTCGAAGCCACCGTCGCCAAGCACTCCGCCAACGAATCGGTGAACGGCGCCGAGCGGCGCGGCGACTTCTGGATCTTCGGCGGCATCTTCCGGCCGGTGTACTTAGAGGCCTTGCCACCCCAGCACATTGAGCGTATTACGCTTGATGCCAAAGCCGACGGCAGCTTTAAATCCGACGTGTACCTAGGTGCCAGCACCAGCGCTGATGAGGTAGTGGGCCAGTTGTACACCCTTGATGGTCAGAAGGCTGGTCAGGAGTTCAAAAGTGCCGTGACTGGCGGCAACGCTACCGTGCACCTCGAAACAACGCTACCTAGCCCTCGCCTCTGGACGTCTGAAACGCCCAACCTCTACCGCGTGGTGATGACCTTGCGCCAAGGCGGCAAAGCGGTGCATACCGTCAATAAGAAGTTTGGCTTCCGGACGGTGGAGCTGCGCGAGCGAGAAGGCTTCTACGTGAACGGCACCAAGATCAAGTTCAAGGGCGTGTGCCGGCACTCGTTCTGGCCTAGCTCGGGTCGCACTATGAGCAAGGCGTTGAGCATCGCCGACGTGAACATGATGAAGGACATGAACATGAACGCCGTGCGCATGTCGCACTACCCGCCCGACGAGCACTTCCTGGAAGCATGCGACTCCCTCGGTTTGTTTGTGCTCGACGAAGTGGCCGGCTGGCACGCCGCCTACGACACCCAAGTGGGCACCAAGCTGACCGAAGAAATGGTGAAGCGTGACCAAACCCACCCGAGCATTGTGGTGTGGGTGAACGGCAACGAGGGCGGTCACAACTTCGACCTCGACCCCGTGCTCGACCGCATGGACATGCAGAAGCGCCCCGTGATCCACGCCTGGCAGGTGTTCCGCGGTACCGATACCCAGCACTACATAAACTACGACTACGGCAACGGCACTCACCTGCAAGGCCACAACATCGTATTCCCGACGGAGTTTCTGCACGGCCTCTACGACGGCGGCCACGGTGCTGGCTTGCAAGACTACTGGGAGCAGATGTGGCGTGAGCCGCTATCAGCCGGCGGCTTCCTTTGGGACTTCGCCGACGCTGCCGTGGTCCGCACCGACAAAGGCGGTGTCCTCGACGTTGACGGCGACCACGCTCCCGACGGCGTCGTGGGGCCCTACCACGAGAAGGAGGGAAGCTACTACACCATCAAGGAAGTATGGAGCCCCGTGTTCTTCGAGCGCCGCGAAATCACGCCCGCCTTCGATGGCACGTTCCGGGTCCAAAACCGCTACCATTACCTCAACCTCAACCAGTGCCGCTTCACCTGGAAGCTAGCCCAGCTACCTAGCCCCGGCAGCAAGGCGGCGCCCGTCACCAAAACCGGTACCATCACCGCACCGAGCATCGCGCCCACCGAGTTTGGCCCACTCAAGCTGAATCTGCCTGCCGACTGGCAGCAGCAGGACGTCCTCTACATCACGGCTACTGACCCCGCCGGGCGCGAAATCTACACCTGGAGCTGGCCCATTGCCCATCCGGCTCAGGTAGCCCAGCGCCTCGTGAGCATGCAGGGCGGCAGCGCGGCCACGGTGTCGGAGAACGATTCGCTCTACACAGCGTCGGCCAACGGTATCACGCTCACCTTCAGCCGCAAAACGGGTCTGCTGCGGCAGGTGCGCAACGCCAAGGGCATCATTCCGCTGAGCCACGGCCCGGTACTAGCCGACGGCGAAACCGCCTTCGAGGGCCTGAGCCAGCGTCAGGAAGGGCAAAATGTGGTTATTGAATCGAAGTTTGGGAAGGCGAGCCGCTACCAATCGTTGCAGTGGACGGTGTATCCCTCCGGCTGGGTGAAGATGACGGCCAAGTACTTCCCCAAAGACTATGATTTCCAGCTGGCCGGCCTGAGCTTCAATTACCCCGAAAAGGAAGTAAAAGGCATCCAGTGGCGCGGCGACGGTCCGTACCGCGTGTGGAAAGACCGCCTGAAAGGCACCAACCTAGGGGTGTGGTCCAAAGATTACAACAACACCAGCACCGGCGAGCCCGACGGCACCAAGTCCCCCGTGTACCCCGAGTTCAAGGGCTACTACTCCAACTTCTACTGGCTCACGCTCCAGACCACCGGCCAGCCGCTCACCATCCTCTGCGACCAGGAAGACGTGTACCTGCGCCTGTTCACGCCCCGCTTCGGCGCCAAGCCCTACAACACGGCCCCGCCCTTCCCCAGTGGCAATCTGTCCTTCATGCACGGCATCCCGCCCATCGGCACCAAGTCGCAGAAAGCCGAAAACATGGGCCCCATGGGTCGCGCCAACATGTACTACGACTACAGCAAAGACCCCTCTTACGCCAAGGAGCTAACCTTGTACTTCGACTTCTCCGGCAAGCAGACGCAAATACCAACAGTGGGGCAGCGGTAAGGAGAAAACCTAGCTTTCCTAGGCTTAGCAGGCACAAGCTTTATGAATTAACACAAAAGTTGCACTTATGGGCAACTTTTGTAGTTTTGGGAAGTGAGCAACAGTCAGAAACACCGGACCATTATCTTTTACAAAGACTACTTTGAACAGTTCTTTGTACGTCAGCAGGATAAGGTGAAAGCCAAGATCATCTGGACGCTTGAACTGCTTGAAGAAGTAGAAAGAGTGCCCGCAACCTACCTCAAGCACCTGGAAGGAACGGATGGCTTGTATGAAATACGCGTGCAAACGGGCAGTAATATTTTCCGAATCTTCTGCTTTTTCGACGCTGGCAAGTTGGTTGTCTTAGCTAATGGATTTCAGAAGAAGACTCAGAAGACGCCTAAGTCGGAAATTGAGAAAGCATTGAAAATCAAGCAAGAATATGAAAGTGAAAAACAGTAACGTAACTACCCTGAGCGATTTCAAGGACAAGCACTACGGCAAACGTGGTTCGGCCAAGCGGGAGGAACTGGAAGCTGGCTATGAGAGCTTTAAGCTAGGTGCCTTATTACATGAAGCTAGGTTAGAGAAAGGCCTGACGCAAGAAGAGCTAGCGGAGAAGGTCGGCACCACAAAATCGTATATCTCGAAGATTGAGAACGATGTAAAAGAGGTACGTCTATCTACTCTGCAAAAGATAGTGGAGGTAGGATTGGGCGGGCATATTTCGCTGGCAATCAAGTTCTAGATTAGTTCGCCAGAATAATGCGTTGGTTTTGCTGATTATACCCATCGGCACCAAGTCGCAGAAAGCCGAAAACATGGGCCCCATGGGTCGCGCCAACATGTACTACGACTACAGCAAAGACCCCTCCTACGCCAAAGAGCTAACCTTGTACTTCGACTTCTCCGGCAAGCAGACGCAAACACCAACAGTGGGGCAGCGATAGGGGAGGGCACCTAGCTTTGTAATAAAATAGCAGCGGGTAGTAAGCCGATTGAGGTTTGCTACCCGCTGCTTATTTGAGTAGTAAAGCCAAATACTAATAGATATATTTCACAGATAGCCCTTACAATGAAACGCTGATGAGAATACTGTCATTTATAAAAAGACTCAGTAAAAGTAAAGCTGTTCCAGTACCTGTTGACCCTAATGGATATTTACCTTCGTTTTGGGAAGATGATTATTGCCAAATCGAGATAGTGCCATGGGAAAATAAGGAATTCATAGAGGAGCAGATAAGACGAACAAATAACTCGACGGTAAAGCTAAGGGATGAACATGGTTTTACTAAGATATTCGAAAGATCATCTATGCCCATAACAAGCCTTTCAAAAGAATTCAGAATTGACTATTGGGAGAATGCTTTAGTAGGTTTTGGCTTTATTAAAGCCAAATACATCAGGTATGATTCAGGTGAAATTATTGATTGTAAAAAATCAAATACTAAAGCTTATGGTTTTACAAACTTTACCATTTTCTTCGATATTGAAGATGAATTTGTAAAAAATATATGGCTTTCAATTGGGGTACTTGATTCGGCAAAGCAATTTGAAACGATAAAATTAGCTTTATACTGCTTAGGGGAGGAATACGAATTTATACTCATAGACTGGAATAGTTTGGAGCTGATTGACTTAAGAAATAGAGTAAAGATTGATAAGTACTTGATGGCATATTGGTGATAACATAGCACAACTGTATGCGGCAGCAACTTGACGAGAGTCTACTGAAGCAACTCGGAGATGCCTAGCTCTTACGCACCACGCTACCAAAACCACCAAACGTATAAGCACCCAGTAGAAACATATAAGCCCGCCGCGGCCGGGCGCCGGACCTTTGCCTTGTTCATTCACAACAGAAAAGACAATGGCAAAGACCGTGTTGATTACCGGGGCTTCCTCCGGTTTCGGGAAAGAAACCGCCAAGTTGTTTCAGCAAAACGGCTGGAATGTAGTAGCAACCATGCGCGCCCCGGAAAAGGAAGATGAGCTAACCAAGCTAGAGAACGTGTTGGTCGCGCACCTAGATGTGCAGGACCTAGCGTCCATCCAACGAGCTGTTAAAGCAGGAGCGGAGCAGTTCGGCGGCATCAATGCGCTGGTGAACAACGCAGGATATGGATTAATGGGCGTTTTTGAGTCGGCCAGTCGCGAGCAGATTCAGAAGCAGTATGCCGTGAATGTGTTCGGCCTGATGGATGTAACACAAGCCGTGCTGCCGTATCTGCGGGCCAATGGCGGCGGAACCATCATCAACATCTCTTCTTTCGGCGGCGTGGTGGCCCTGCCGTTTGGCAGCCTCTACAACAGCACCAAGTTCGCCGTGGAAGGCTTCTCCGAATCGTTGTCGCACGAGCTGGCGAAGCTGAATATTGCCGTGAAAATCGTGGAGCCCGGCGGCGTGCATACCAACTTCCGCGACGGCCTAGAAATCATCAAAAACGACGTGGCTGAATACAACCCCTTGATGGCTGGGTTCTTCCAGCGCTACGCCCAGCCAACGGAGCACCTAGCCAATGCCACCGCCGCAGACGTGGCTAGCACTATCTACCAAGCCGCCACCGACGGCAAAGCCCAATTGCGCTACGTGGTAGGTGAGGACGCGCAGTTTTATATCGGCGCGAAAAAGGAAAACAGCGAAGAGGACTTCGTGAAACTAGTCCGCGACTGGTTTATTAATTAAGTACCTGTGGACAGTGATGCTTGTTGAAGTCATTCCGCATCTTTGAACGTCATGCTGAGCTTGCCGAAGCATCTCTACCGCTTCGTTGCGGACGTCCGAACGATGTAGAGACGCGACACTTCGCGTCTCTTCGTTGAACGACTCACTTAGAATAACCTATCTAAACAACATCGGCAACGACCAGACGCAAAGTGTTGCGTCTCTACAATCGGTAGGCGAAGCGATAGAGATGTTTCGACTAGCTCAGCATGACGTTCTTTATTATACAATCAATAACCGCCGGAAAATTATCCGCTATGCAAGCCAAGTATATCGATATCAATTCTATCAGCGAGTTGCACCACCTATATGGCTTGCCAAAACCCAAGCACCCGCTCGTGTCGTTGTTCGACCTGACGCAGCTAAACCGCAGCAGCCTGGAAGCAGACGGTATTTACCGGCTAGGTTTTTACAGCATCTATTACAAGAAATTCACCGGCGCTTTGAAATACGGTAAGGCGTATTATGATTTCAACGAAGGCCCGCTGATGTTTACCGCTCCCGGCCAGGTAATAACGCCAAGCCCCGACCTTCAAATAGAAGAAGGCTGGGGCTTAGTATTTCACCCGGATTTATTAAATAGAACGGAGCTAGGTAGAAAAATAACTAGCTACTCGTTTTTTCACTACGATGCAAACGAAGCCTTGCACATATCCGAAGAGGAGAAGCTAATTATTGAAGGCTGCGTTGAAAATATTAAAAGAGAATATTCGCAGAATATCGACCAGCACACACAAAGCCTGATTCAGAATAATATCGAGCTGTTGCTTAATTACTGCGACCGGTTCTACAACCGGCAGTTTCTAACTAGAGCCAACGTAAGCAACGATTTGGTGCAGCGTTTCGAGAAGCTGCTGAAAGCGTATTTTGCCCAGGAAACGCTGATCGAAGCTGGCTTGCCGGATGTGAAGTTCTTTGCTGCCGCCCTGCACCTGTCGCCGCACTACTTGTCGGACTTGCTGAAGCGCTACACCGGCAAGACCACCCAGGAGCACATCCACCTGCACCTGACCGACAAAGCCAAAGCGCTGTTGTGGAGCACCGAAAAGTCAATCAGTGAAATTGCGTATGACCTAGGTTTTGAACATCCCTCGCATTTCACCAAGATCTTCAAGACGAAGACAGGGAAATCGCCGACGGAGTACCGGTATCTGAACTGAAGGAGCGGTGTGTCTGAAAGCTTTTGACACGTAGGCACTAGGGAGCAGAAACGTACTACGACTCAGCATAGGCCCTTCGTACGTCAAGGAACTGACCTTATGCTTATCGAGTTGAAAATTGTTGCTTATGTAAATGACAAAAAACTTGTTTCTGAATCGTAGAAAAATTATAATAACGGCTGTTATGAATAGGGGAGGTAAATGCATCCTAATGAAAAAGCTATGGAAAATAACATTGACCTTATTAGTGAGCAAATAGATGCTGTTCAACAAGAGGTATTGCTGATAAGATTTATTTTTGCATTAGCTAATTCTATTGCTTTGATATTTATTGGCTTTGTTCTGGGTAGAATGCTTTCCAATACAGATACAAGTGATGAAGCGTATAATACTTTCTTGCAAGCTGCCGCGGCGTTGTTTGCTCCATACTTAACTATAATTTCTCAAGGTTTTTGCTATCCAAAAATACGTAAATTAAATTCTTTGATGCATCTGCGTTGGAAAAGTGAGATAGATGATTATGAAATTGAAATGTTGTACGATAAATAATGTCAAGTTATGACGAATGATTTTTTTTCTCGTTTAAATTCAGTTATTGATAAAACTAAACTTCTTCTAAGTGAATATGCGGGTATAGGAAATAAATCAAATGATAATCCTCGTATTATAGAAGTTATAAACGAGTTGGATAGTGTTAAGCATGAAATTGACAAGAATAGTTATCTTATTAATAAGAATAAAGAAATAACTAAAAACAACTTGTTGTATAATAGGTTGAATACGCTTATATCAATAGTTCCCACGGCAATAACAATGTGTTTGATATTAGGAGTTTATTATTATTCAAATTTAGATAGAAGCTCGTTAAATGTACAGAAGGTTAAGCAGGGTGCCGAAATTAAAAAGCTAAATAGTAGAATTGATTCACTGAAGTCAATACTAAATCAGTATAAGACACCTAAAAGAAGTTTAGCCATAAGCCAGTGGCAATTCAAATGATTATGGCATTAGGAGAGATAGGATAAACTCAGATTGTTAATAAATGTATTTGCTTATTCGCTGTAGTCTAAATTAGTGTTGCTCTACAAAGCGTCTTATTTTAATAATGCCTATGACATTACTAAAAAAGGCGGGCGCACCCTAACTCTACTACAGTAAAGGCACCAGCCAACCACCAAAAAGGACCCAAGCCGCTCAGAATGCATAAATCGTGAAGGTTTGTGCTAATATCCTAGAATGATTCGGCGGGAAAATTTGCGAACTATGGAGCGCTTAAAAGTGCATTCCACGAACCTCCGGCGCACGCCTGCCAATCGGCTGGTTTTCTGCTCGTAAGAGTGGAGCTAGGGGTGAGGCCGCTGTATGAACTACAAACTCCTGCTTTCTCTCTTCGCGGCAATCCTGCTGTCGGCTTTCCGAGTGACGGCGCCCACTGGCGTGGCGCTGCAAAACCTGCGGTGTGAGCTGCTGACCAACCCCAAAGGCATCGACGCCACCGCACCCCGGCTGAGCTGGGAACTGACCGGCTCGGAGCGCGGCATCGAGCAAACGGCGTATCAGGTGCTGGTCGCCTCCACGCCCGAGAAGCTAGCCGCTGACCAGGGCGACTTGTGGGATTCGGGGAAGGTAACTTCTTCGCAATCGGTGCACGTGGCCTACGCAGGCGCGCCGCTCAAAAGCCGTCGGCAGTGCTACTGGAAGGTAAAGACCTGGACGAACAAGGGCGAAAGCGCCTGGAGCCCCGCCAATTCCTGGAGCATGGGCCTGCTGAACTACCTCGACTGGAAAGGCCGCTGGATCGGCTTCGACCACCCGTTTGCCTGGGATAAGGAAGAGTCGCACGCCCGGCTCTCGGCCCGCTACTACCGCAAGGAGTTCACCGCCGCCAAGCCCATCAAGCAGGCTACGGCCTACATCGTCGGGCTAGGTCTGTACGAGCTGTACCTGAACGGGCAGAAGGTGGGCGACCAGGTGCTGGCGCCCGCCCCCACCGACTACACCCGCAACGTGAAGTACAACACCTTCGACGTGACCTCCCTGCTCAAGCAAGGCCCCAATGCCCTAGGTGCCGCGCTCGGCAACGGCCGCTTCTATGCCATGCGGCAGAACTACAAGCCCTACAAAATCAAGACGTTTGGCTACCCCAAGATGCTGATGCAGCTAGAAGTAACCTACGCCGACGGCAGCACCGACGTCATCAAGACCGACGAAACCTGGAAGGGCACCGCCGACGGTCCCATCCGCACCAACAACGAGTACGACGGTGAAGAGTACGACGCCACCAAGGAAATGTCCGGCTGGAGCACCGCCGGCTTCAACGACAAAAGCTGGCTGAAAGCGGAGCTAGTGCAGGAGCCCGGCGGCGCCTTCGAGGCCCAGATGAACGACAACATGAAGGTGATGGAGACGCGCAAACCGGCGTCCATCACCCGCCTGAAGCCCAACGTGTATATCCTCGACATGGGCCAGAACATGGTGGGCTGGCTGCGGATGCGCACCACCGGCAAGCGCGGCGACAAAGTGACCCTGCGCTTTGCTGAAACCTTGCAAAAAAGCGGCGAGCTGTACGTGGCCAACCTGCGCGACGCCCGCGTAACCGACGTGTACACCCTGCGCGGCGGTGGCCCCGAAACCTGGGAGCCGACCTTCGTCTTTCACGGCTTCCGCTACGTGGAGGTCACGGGCTTCCCCGGCACGCCCATGGTGCAAGACTTCGACGGCCGCGTGGTGTACGACGACATCCAGACCACCGGCGAGTTCACGACTTCGGACCCGACTATTAATCAGGTGTATAAGAATGCCTACTGGGGCATTCGGGGCAACTACAAGGGCATGCCCATCGACTGCCCGCAGCGCAACGAACGCCAGCCCTGGCTCGGCGACCGGACGACCGGCGCCTACGGGGAGAGCTTCGTGTTCGACAACAGCCGCCTCTACGCCAAGTGGGTCGACGACATTGCCAACGCCCAGAAGGCCGACGGCAGCATCCCCGACGTGGCCCCCACCTTCTGGCGTTACTACGGCGACAACGTGACCTGGCCCGGCACCTACCTCACCGTCGCCGACATGCTCTACACCCAGTACGGCGACAGCAAACCCATTGAGAAACACTACGATTCGATGAAGAAGTGGCTGGCCTACATGGACGCCAACTACATGACCTCGGACTACATCGTGACCAAGGACAAGTATGGCGACTGGTGCGTGCCGCCTGAATCGGAGAAGCTGATTCACTCCCAGGACCCCGCCCGCAACACCGACGGCGTGCTCATTGCCAGCAGCACCTACTACCAGATGCTCAACCTGATGCAGCGCTTCGCCACCATCGTCGGCAAGCCGCAGGATGCGCAGGAATACGCCGCCCTAGGTGCCAAAATCAAGGAGAGCTTCAACAAGAAATTCCTGAACGCGGAAAGCTGCCAGTACAGCAACAACACCGTCACAGCCAACCTCTTGCCTCTCGCCTACGGCATGGTGCGGGAGCAAGATCAGGCCAAGGTGTTCCAGAACATTGCCGACAAGATTCTGGTCGAGAACAAAGGCCACATCAGCACCGGCGTTATTGGTACGCAGTGGCTCATGCGCGGCCTGACCACCCACGGTCGCCCCGACATTGCCTATAAGCTAGCCACCAACCGCGACTATCCGAGCTGGGGCTACATGGCCGCCAACGGCGCCACCACCATCTGGGAGCTGTGGAACGGTAACACCGCCGACCCCGCCATGAACTCCCAAAACCACGTGATGCTGCTCGGCGACTTGCTGATCTGGTACTACGAAAACCTAGCCGGCATCAAGTCGACCCCCGGCGCCCCCGGCTTCAAGCAACTGGAAATGAAGCCCGCCCTCATCGACGGTCTGACCTCTACGCAAGCCTCCTACCGCTCCGTGCACGGCCTGATCCGCAGCAGTTGGAAGCGCGATGCCAAGCGCTTCACCTGGAATATCTCGGTGCCCGGCAACACGAAAGCGCTGGTCTACCTCCCCGCCAAATCGGAAAAAGACGTGCGGGAAGGCGGCAAGAAAGCCGAGTCCGCCCCCGGCGTAAAGTTCGTGCGCATGGAAGAGGAGAGGGCCGTGTTTGAAGTAGGCTCGGGGGATTATGCTTTTGAGGTGAAATGAAAGCTAGGTCGCAAACAACAGTATCAAAGACTCAAATAAAGAACGTCATGCTGAGCGAAGCGGAGCGTAGTCGAAGCATCTCGCTCGCTTCGTTGTGGTGCTAACCCCAGTCAGTAAGAAGTTACCATTGCAACGACCGCACGCGAGATGCTTCGACTACGCTCCGCTTCGCTCAGCATGACGTTTTAAGTATTTACACAGTAGACGAATGAAAAAAGCCCTTTTCCTCCTGTTGCTCGGCTGCTCTGCTAGCCTCGGCAACGTGCAGGCGCAACTTAAGACTTGGCAGAAAGGTCTGGTAGTCGACGAGTTTATCTTCGAGAAAGCACCGTTCCCCGAGAGCCACGCCGCGACCATCGTGGAAACGCCGAAGGGTCTTGTCGCCGCGTGGTTTGGGGGCACGAAAGAACGCAACCCCGACGTCGGTATTTGGGTGAGCCGCCAGGAAAACGGCAAATGGACCGCCCCGGTAGAAGTAGCCAACGGCATCGTAAACGAGACGCTGCGCTACCCAACCTGGAACCCCGTGCTTTACCAAGTGCCTAATGGCGACTTGCTGCTGTTCTACAAAATCGGTCCGAAGCCGTCGGAATGGAAAGGCTGGATACGCACTTCCAAGGACAACGGCTTGACATGGTCGGCCGGGGAAGCACTACCGGAGGGCTTTATCGGGCCGGTGAAGAACAAGCCAGTGCTGCTCAGCAACGGCACGCTGCTCAGCCCGACTAGTACTGAGGGCGAAGGTGGTTGGAAAGTGCACTTCGAAGCCTCAACGGACAAGGGCAAAACTTGGTCGATGATCGGCCCGGTTGACAACGGTCAGACGCAAGGTGCCATCCAACCTAGCATCCTCACCTACAAAGACGGCCGCCTGCAAGCCCTCTGCCGCAGCCGCGACCGGGCCATCCTAGAAACATGGTCGACGGACCAGGGCAAAACCTGGTCGCCGCTGGCGAAAACCACGCTGCCCAACAACAACTCCGGCACCGACGCCGTGACCCTAGCTGATGGGCGGCAACTGCTGGTGTACAACCACGTGCTGCCGCCCGGCACCCTAGCCAAAGGCCCACGCACACCGCTGAACGTAGCCGTGTCGAAAGATGGTAAAACTTGGTATGCCGCCGCCATTTTGGAAGACTCGCCGATCAGTCAGTACTCATATCCGTCTGTCATTCAGACGAAAGATGGCTTGGTGCATTTCATCTACACTTGGCGGCGTCAGCGGATTAAACACGCGGTGCTCGATCCGAAGAAGATGAAGCTGGTGAAGATCGAGAACGGTGTGTGGCCGACCATCAAAGGCTATAAGCCACCACAAGGCTCTGCCGAGATTACCAAGGATTGAACGATGTAGCGCGAAGCTCCCGCTTCGCGCCTCGTTGAACGATATGCCAGCACGATGACCTAGACTGTGTCGTTCAACGACACGCGAAGCGGGAACTTCGCGCTACATCGTTCAACGCCGCGGACTACAGAGTCCGCGCTACAACCTAGCCGACTTTCAAACCACCCTACGATGTCTAAGAAGCTTCTTCTGTTTATTGGTGCTAGCCTGCTTCGCCTTAGTGCTTTCGCCCAAAACTCGGACGATCAGTACCAAATGCCGCTCAAAACGGTGCTGGATGAAATTCAGCAGCGCTACAACGTGAAGATCAAGTACTCACCCGATATGGTGAAGGACAAGTCCTTGACCTACGCCGAGTGGCGCTACCGCCCGGATGTGGACGAGACCCTGCGCAACGTGTTGTCGCCATTCGACCTCCAGGTGACCTCATCCGGTGACAAGTCGTACAAGCTGAAGACCTTTCAGTATCACCTCAAAACACCCGAGGAAGGCAAGGAGCAGCTAGCGTATCTCTCAACACTATACCACGATCAGGCTACTTGGGAGAAGCGCAAAGCCGAGCTGCGCAGCTGCATGTGGCAGGCGTTGCGGCTCTCGCCCATGCCCGCTAAGCCCAGCAGCAAGCCCATCATCACCAACAAACGGCAGTACGACGGCTATACCGTCGAGAACCTAGCTATTGAAACGCTGCCTGGACTCTACGTGACCGGTTCACTGTATAAGCCTTTGAAGCCCAAGGGCAAAGTGCCCGTCATCATCAGCCCGGATGGGCACTTTGGCGACGGACGCTACCGGGCGGATGCGCAGTATCGGTGCGCGACCCTAGCTCGCATGGGCGCCATGGTGTACAGCTATGACTTGTTTGCCTGGGGCGAATCGTTGCTTCAATTCAAAGGTGAAGACCACCACCGCAGCATCGCCATGACGGTGCAGGCGCTGAACGGCGAACGGTCGTTGGATTACCTGTTGTCGTTGAAAGACGCTGACAAAAACCGTGTGGCCATCACCGGTGGCTCGGGTGGCGGCAGCCAAACTATGCTGCTCACGGCACTGGATGACCGTATCAAAGTGAGCGTGCCTGTGGTGATGCTCTCGACCTACCACAGCGGCGGCTGCCCCTGCGAAAGCGGCATGCCGGTGCACCTCTGCGGCGGCGGCACCAACAACGCCGAAATAGCTGCCATGGCGGCCCCAAGGCCCCTACTCGCCATAACAGATGGCGGCGACTGGACCGCCCAAACGCCCGAAACCGCTTACCCCTTCGTGCAGAATATCTACGGCTTCTATGGCAAAGCGGACCTAGCCAAGAACGTTCACCTGCCCAAAGAAGGCCACGACTACGGCCTTTCCAAGCGCCAAGCCATGTACGAGTTCATGGCCAAGAACCTAGGCCTAAACCTAGCTGCCGCCGAGGACAACACGGGCAAGCTCAACGAGTCGAAGGTGATCATTGAGAAGGAAGAAGCGCAGCGGGTATTCGGTAAAAACGGCGAGCTGCTGCCGGCTAATGCTATCAAAGGGTTTGACACGTTGCAGGCGGTGTTCAACAAGTCGGTGGCTCATCAATAGGCTTCTTGTATATAAAAGAACGTCATGCTGAGCTGGCCGAAGCATCTCGCGTGCTTCGTTGCAGACGCCAGAACGATGTAGAGACGCAATATTTTGCGTCTCGGCGTTGAACGACCCACCTAGAACAATCCACATAAACAACATCAGCAGCGAGGAGGCGCAAAATATTGCGCCTCTACAATCGGTGGACGAAGCAGTAGAGATGCTTCGACAAGCTCAGCATGACACGCAGATTTCATGACCAATAGATTCAACGGTAAAACCTTACTCTTCGCTCTTGGCCTACTCACGGCTGCACCCGCCACGGCAGCCGACATTTGGGTGTCGCCCACCGGCTCCGACCAAAACCCCGGCACGAAGGAGAAGCCCCTAGCCTCTGTAGCCGCGGCCGTGCGGCAAGGGCGGGAGCTGCGGCGCTTGGCTGACCCGTCGGTGCAGAGTGGCGTGCATATCCTGCTGCGTGGGGGCGAATACCGGCTGTACGAACCGCTGTTTTTCCGGCCTGAAGATTCGGGTACGGCTAGCAGCCCGACGGTGGTGGAAGCGGCTCCTGGCGAAAAGCCGGTACTGAGCGGCGGCGTGAGTGTGAAAGGCTGGCGCAAACCAACTACCAAGCTAGTTGGCTTACCGGCTGCGGCCCAAAGCAACGTGTGGGTAGCCGATGCACCTAGGGTCAATGGCCGTGTGCTCGAGTTCCGACAATTGTGGGTCAATGAGCGCAAAGCCACGCGGGCGCGGGAAGTTGACGACAACAATCTGCCGCGCCTGCTAGCGTGGGATAAGGTCAAGCAAGAGGGCTGGATTCCAACCTCAGCGCTTGGCGGACTGAAAAGCGCCGGTCAAGCCGAAATGGTGCTGCACCAGATGTGGGCCGTGGCGTTTCTGCGCTTGAAAACGCTGGAGGTGCAAGGCGCTAAAACGAAAATAGCCTTCCAAGACCCCGAGAGCCAGATCGAGTTTGAGCACCCGTGGCCGTCGGCGGTGATCAACGGCAAGAACGGCAGTTCAGCCTTTTACCTGACCAATGCCATTGAATTCCTAGATCGGCCGGGCGAATGGTTCTACGACGCGGCGCGCGGGCAGATCATCTACTGGCCTAGGTCGGGAGAGACGATGACGACGGCCAGGGCGGTGGTGCCCGCCCTAGAAACGCTGGTGCGGGTGAGCGGCAACCTTGATCATCCGGTGAGTAACGTGTTGTTCAAGGGCTTGACGTTTGCGCATACCTCTTGGCTACGGCCGGCGCAGGCGGGGCACGTTCCGTTGCAGGCGGGCATGTTTATGCTCGATGCTTATAAGCTGAAAGTGCCCGGCACGCCCGATAAGAAAGGGTTGGAAAACCAAGCCTGGATTGGTCGGCCCGCGGCGGCCGTTATGCTCAGCGGTGCCCACCACACGGGCTTTGAGCGGTGCCGTTTCGAGCACCTAGCTTCCGCCGGGCTCGACTACGTGAGCGGCACCCACGATGATGCTATTGTGGGCTGCGTGTTCCGCGACATTGGCGGCAACGGTATTCAGATGGCGACCTTCTCCGATGCGGGTACCGAAACTCACTTGCCCTACAACCCTAGCGACGAGCGCGAAGTCTGCGCCAATGAGTTGATCGAAAACAACTTGGTGGTTGATTGTGGCAACGAAGATTGGGGTTGCGTAGGCATCGGGGTTGGTTACGGCCGTAGCATTACCATTCGCCACAACGAGATTTCGCAGGTGCCTTACACGGGCATCAGCCTAGGGTGGGGGTGGACCAAAACCGCCAACGCGATGCGTGATAATAAGGTGCAGTACAACTACATCCACCACTACGCTAACTACATGTACGACGTGGCCGGCATCTACACGCTGTCGGCCCAGCCGAACACGCTCATCAGCGAAAACTGCGTGGACAGCATTGGCTTCTCGCCCTACGTGCACGACCCCCAGCACTGGTTCTACCTCTACCTCGACGAAGGCTCCTCCAACATCACTGTGCGCGACAACTGGTGCCCGGCCGAGAAATTCTTGGCCAATGCTAACGGCCCTGGTAACGTATGGCAAAACAATGGCCCCATGGTCGCCGACCGCATCAAGCAAGCGGCGGGCCTTGAGCCGGCATATCGGGAGTTGAAGAACCTAGCTCCTAAGCTTCCCCCACCAAGCGCAAAGGGAAACCAATCAAAGTAACCCCGAAGCTAGGTCTGAGGTCAAAATTGCCTTTCTTAACACCATGACCATAAAACCACTACGCCAAAAACTATTTCTCGCCATGCTGCTCTGCCTGTTTCTGCCGATGGCGGGCGCCATGGCTCAAAATCAAGCCACCTGGATCTGGTATCCTGGCGATTTTGAAATCTGGCTGGGCAACCAAATGCAGAACCGCCGCACCGAGCGCGGGTCGTTCTTCCCGCCGTTCTGGCGCATGGACAGCCACTACGTGCTCATCGATTTCCACAAGGACTTCGATTTAGCTAAAGCCGAAGAAGTAGAGCTGCGGGCTGAAGGGCAGTACAACGTGAAGGTCGACGGCAAGCTGATTTCGGGGTCGCCGCTGCGCTTCACGGTGCCCACCGGCAAGCACCGCATCAACATCAAAGTGTACAACCAGGAGCGCGTGCCGGCCATCTACGTGCGCGGCGCTACCATTGCCTCAGACAATACCTGGCTCGTGACCTACGAGGATAAAGAATGGATCGACGCGTCGGGCAAAGCCTCGGACCAGTCGGGCACGACGTGGTTGCAGGCTGGTAGCTGGAATTTTGATGATCCTCGGGGGGCACCTTCGCGGTTTCGGTTGATTACGGAGCCGCAGCGGGCCGCCAATGTGGCGGCGCAACCTAGGTCGATGGTGGTGGATTTTGGGCGCGAAACCTTTGGCTACGTGAAGCTGCACGGCTTGCAAGGCAAGGGCAACATGACGCTGTACTACGGCGAGTCGCGGGAGGAAGCGCTGGCCACCGAAACCTGCGAAACCTTGGACCGCATTGCCGTCGATCAGCCCCAAAAAGCCGAGCGCACCACCGATATGTCGAAGGCGTTTCGCTACGTTAACATTCAGTACGACCAAGGCGTCAGCCTCGATTCGGTGTCGATGCTGTACGAGTTTGCGCCGGTGCTGGAGCGCGGCAAGTTCCGGTGTTCCGATCAGCAGCTCAATAAGATATGGGACGTGGCTTCGTACACCATGCACCTGAACACGCGGGAGTTCTTCATTGACGGCATCAAGCGCGACCGGTGGATATGGTCGGGCGACGCTTACCAGAGCTACCTGATGAATTACTACCTGTACTTCGACACGCCCACGGTGAGCCGCACCCTCTTTGCCCTGCGCGGCAAAGACCCCATCACGAGCCACATCAACACCATCATGGACTACACTTTCTATTGGTTCATGGGAATTTACGATGCCTACCAGTACACCGGCGACAAGGCCTTGGTGCAGCAGATGTACCCGCGCATGCAAAGCCTGATGGACTACTGCCTCGCCCGCCGCAACAAAGACGGCATGATGGAAGGCCTAGCCGGCGACTGGGTGTTTATCGACTGGGCCGACGGCCTGAGCAAGAAAGGCGAAGTGAGCTTCGAGCAGCTACTCTTCTGCCGCAGTCTTGAAACCATGGCCGTGTGCGCCAACCTCGTGAACGACAAAGCCGGTGCCGCCAACTACCAAAAGCTAGCCGCCGACCTGAAAGCCAAGATATTCGCTACCTATTGGAGCCCCGAAAAGCACGCGCTGGTGCACAGCCGCGTCGATGGCAAGCCCACCGATAACGTGACGCGCTACGCCAACATGTTCTCCATCTTCTTCGGTTACCTCAACGAGGCCCAGCGCCAAGACGTGAAGAAATACGTGCTCCTGAACCCCGAAGTGCCGAAAATCACGACGCCTTACATGCGCTTCTACGAGCTGGAAGCCCTCTGCGCCATGGGCGAGCAATCCTACGTGCTGAAGGAAATGAAGTCGTATTGGGGCGGCATGATCGACCTAGGTGCCACGTCGTTTTGGGAAGAATACGACCCCGCAAAGAAAGGTGCCGACCACTACGCCATGTACGGTCGGCCGTTCGGCAAAAGCCTCTGCCACGCCTGGGGCGCCAGCCCGATCTATCTGCTCGGCAAGTACTACCTCGGCGTGAAGCCGCTCACGCCGGGTTACGATACCTACGTGGTCGAGCCGAACCTAGGTGGTTTGCAATTTATGGAAGGTACTGTACCCACACCGCAAGGCGATATCACGGTGTCATGCAACCTCAAGCAGATCAAGGTAAAAGGCGCTGCTGGCACGGGAACCTTACGTTTCCAAAGCAAGGTGAAGCCCACGAGCAAAGGCGGCAAAATCAAAGCCTTACCGAATGGTCAGTATGAAATGCAGATCGCGCCAAGAAGCGAGTACACGGTAACCTATCAAGCACTGCAAGCCCCCGCGGTGAAATGAGAATTAGCGTAGCTAAAAGAGTAGGAGCGCACCTAAAGCTAGGCTTGGTCTTGCTAGGCTTACACGCGGTGCCTGCTGTAGCGCAGCCGAGTGGACCCGCCGCCGTGGTGGAAATCACCGGCACGGGTACCACGCCGTTGCCGGCCGATAAGTTGTTGCAGCTATGCCGGAAGTACCAAGTGCCGACGGTTGATGTGCGTCGCTGGCAAAATCACCTCGTGGCTTATGGCCCGGCGGAGAAGATCAGGCAAGTGCACCAGCAGCTAGGTGCCACGTACGGCAAGGCAATGGTAAAGCTGTACAGCGCGCCGTTCTACAAGTTCGACCGGCAGCGCTGCACCGACAAAGCCGTGAGCAAGCAGTGGGACAATATTATCCTCACGGCCAACTTGGTGCGCGACCCTGCCAAGCAGCAAGAATACCTAGCCTACCACGCCACGCAATTTCAGAAGTGGCCGGAAGTCGGACAAGGCTTCTGCAATGCTAGCTTTCAACAGCTGCTAGTATTTCGCAATGGGCGGCAATTGATGCTAGTCATCAGCATTCCGCACGGAGCTAGCCTAGATGAGCTGAACCCCAAAACCACCCTCAACAACCCACGCGTCGACGAGTGGAACGCTCGCATGAAGCAGTACCAGGAAGGTCCGCCTGGTACCAAAACGGGCGAAGTGTGGGTGTTTCTAAAGCCTGTAACTACGGAAAAGCAGCCGGTGCTACATAAATAACATAGAACGTCATGCTGAGCTTGCCGAAGCATCTCTCCCGCGTCGTTGCGGACGCCCGAACGATGTAGAGACGCATACTTGCGTCTCCTCGTTGAACGACTCACCTGGAACGACCTAGGTAAACAACATCCGCAACGCGAGGAGACACAAGTATGTGTCTCTACATCGAGCAGCGAAGCTTCAACCCGCACGGCATGACACGAATCAAACAATCGATCAACCAAATGCTAAACCTAGGAATCTTAGGTCTGGGCGAAGGCCGCAGCACCATGTCGGCGGCGCTCAACAGCCCCAAGCTCACGCTCAAAACCATCTGCGACCGAAACGAGGAGCTATGCCAGCACCGCGTCGCGGAGTTTCAGTTTACGGGTCGCGTCACGGCGAATTACCAGGACATGCTCGATGATCCGGAAATCGACATCATTGCCATCTACACGCCCGACCACCTGCACGCCGAGCATGTGTCGCAGGCGCTGCGGGCCGGTAAACACGTGGTCTGCACCAAGCCATTTATTGATGATCTGTCGAAGGCAAATGACCTGCTGACCCTAGCCGAGCAATCGGGTAAGAAGGTGTTTATCGGCCAAAGCTCCCGCTTTTTCGAGCCCATGAAGCGCCAACGCGCCGATTATGAAGCGGGGTTAGTGGGGGAGCTAATCAGCATTGAAAGCTACTACCACGCCGACCACCGCTGGTTTCTAGCCAAAGGCTGGTCACTGGAAAACGCCTTCAAGTGGCTCTACGGCGGCCTGAGCCACCCCGTGGATTTCATCCGCTGGTACCTACCCAACATTGAAGAGGTGATGGGCTACGGTATGCTCAGTTCCAACGGCGCGAAAGGCGGCCTGAAGAACCCCGATACCATGCACTTCATCTTCAAAGCCACCGACGGCCGCGTGGCGCGGGTGAGCGGCTGCTACACCGGCCCCGTGCAGCCCGTCACCCGCGACTCCGAAATGAGCTGCATCTTGCGCGGCACCGAGGGCGCCAGTCAAGGCGACTACATGGACCTGCGCTACGCCATTACCGACAACACCGGCGAGGAGCGCATCGTGACCTGGGAGCATAAGCTCAAGCACTATTTCCGCTTCGAGGGCAAAAGCCACCACGCCGGCGAGTACCAAAACTACCTAGAGTACTTCGCCGATTCCATCGAGCAGAACTTCACCGCCTACCCCGATATCCGCGAGGGCATCGGCACCGTCGCTCTGCTTCAAGCCATGGACCGCTCCTTGAGCACTGGCCAGCCGGTGAAGGTGCGCGCTATTCTCGCCGAGCACGGGCTGGAACTCTAGCGTTGGAACCTCACCCCGGCCCCTCTCCAAAAGAGAGGGGTGCGTTCAACGACTATACTTCCTAGGTCGTCTGACACCCCTCTCTTTTGGAGAGGGGCCGGGGGTGAGGTCCCGCGTCTGCATCTCTACATCTCCACATCCCACCCTAGCCTAACTACCCCACCGTATGGGAAATAACTTACTCGGTCGTTTGACGATTTGGGACTACGCCATTGTGGCGGCGTACCTCGTCATTCTGTTTGCCATTGGCTACCGGGCCAGCTTTTCGAAAAAAGAGAAAACCGAGGAATCGTTGTTTCTGGCGAACAAATCGTTGGGATGGGCGAGTATTGGGTTCAACATGTGGGGCACCAACGTGGGGCCATCGATGCTGCTGGCGTTTGCGAGCATTGGGTACAGTACTGGCATCGTGGCGGTGAATTTTGAGTGGTACGCTTTCGTGTTTTTGTTTCTGCTGGCTACGGTGTTTGCCCCGCGCTACCTGGCCGCCAACGTCAGCACCATGCCCGGCTTCATGGGCCGGCAGTTCGGCAACTCCACCCAGAACATCCTGGCCTGGTATGCTCTCATTAAAATCCTGATTTCGTGGCTGTCGTTGGGTTTATTCTCGGGCGGCGTGCTGGTACGCCAGATCCTAGGTGTTCCGATGTGGCAATCAGTGATTGTGCTGGTCTTGTTTGCAGGCTTCTTCACCTTCGCCGGCGGGCTGAAGGCCATTGCCAAAGTCAACGTATTCCAAATGCTGCTGCTCATTGGTGTCTCGCTCACGCTCACGGTTATCGGTGTGATGAAGGTGGGTGGACTCAGCCAATTATGGCGCAGCGTACCGGGTAATTATTGGAACCTCGTTCATCCGGCTTCCGACCCTAAGTACCCGTGGTACGCCATCTTGCTAGGATATCCGGTGTCAGCGGTGGCGTTTTTCTGCACTGATCAGGCTATGGTGCAGTCCGTGCTAGGAGCGAAGAGCCTGGAGCAGGGGCAGTTGGGTGTAAACTTCATTGGCTGGCTCAAGATTCTGTCGCTGCCGCTGTTCATCCTGACGGGCGTGCTCTGCTATGTCCTGTTTCCCCACCTAGCCAGCCCCGACCAAGCCTACATGACGATGGTCACGAGTCTGTTCCCAGCGGGCATGAAGGGCTTGGTTATCGTGGTGCTGATTGCGGTGCTGGTAGGTACGATCAGCTCGTCGCTCAACGCGCTGAGCACTGTCTTCGCTATGGATGTGTACGCCCGCAACATAAACCCCAATGCCACGGAAAAAGACGTGGTACGCGTGGGCCGCATGACGGTGCTGGTGGGTTGTGCCTTCGCCGTGCTCGTCGCCCTTGCCATCGACTCGGTGAAAGGCTTGAACCTGTTCGACGTGTTTCAAGCAGTCCTCGGTTTCATCGCGCCGCCGCTGGCCGTGGTGTTTCTGCTGACGGTATTCTGGCGACGCACCACGCAGCTGGCTGTCAATGCTATTCTGTCGTGGGGCTCGGCGTTTAGCCTAGGGGTGGGCGTGGTGTACTTGTGGGTGTTGCCACCGGCGCAATACAGTTTTTGGCCCCACTACTTAGTGCTGTCGTTCTGCATCTTCGCCGTGCTGTTCGTAGCCGCCGTGCTGTTGTCGCTGCTGGACCAAGCCGGTCAGGAACGCCGCGTGGCGGTGGACTATGGCGTATTGGCGAAGCCCACTACCCGAGTAAAAGCGCTGTGGGGGGCGTTGGCGGCTGTGATGGTGGTGCTATACTTCGTTTTCAACGGGCATTAGAGAAGTTAAACGACTTAGAAATCAGAAGCCCAGTTCCTTAGCATAAAGGAACTGGGCTTTTTAGTAAGAACGCAGATGGGAAGATGTACTTGAGCTTGACTACACCAGCGTGCTCAGGGCCTCGCGGCTGTACCCCTTCATTTCGTCCGAGCGGCCTTGCTCGATCTTTTCCACCCAATTAGGGTCTACGATTAGCTGGCGACCCACGGCGACGAGGTCGAATTCGTTACGGTCGAGACGGCGCAGCAGCTCATCGATGGAACGCGGCTCTGAGGCTTCGCCCGCGAAACCAGCCAAAAATTCGCCCGATAGCCCCACCGAGCCCACAGTGATGGTGGTTTTGCCGGTGAGTTTTTTCACCCAGCCCGCAAAGTTCAAATCCGAACCTTCGTGCTCAAACTCAGGCTCCCAGAAACGGCGCTGCGAGCAGTGGAAAATATCTACTCCGGCATCGGCCAGCGGACGGAGCCACGCCTCCATTTCTTGAGGCGTGTGGGCTAGCTTCACGTCGTAATCCTGCTGCTTCCACTGCGAAAGGCGCAGGCTGATGACGAAGTCTTCGCCCACTTGGCGGCGTACTTCCTGCACTAGCTCCACGGCAATGCGGCTGCGAGCAGTGAGGGCATCGCCGCCGTAACCGTCGGTGCGTTGGTTGAGGCCCGCCCAGAAGAACTGGTCGATGAGGTAGCCGTGGGCGCCGTGCAACTCCAGGCAGTCGAAGCCTAGGCGCTTAGCATCGGCGGCGGCCCGGCCAAAAGCGGCGATGGTGTCGGTGATGTCGTTTTCGCTCATCGCCTTACCGTTGGTTTCGCCGGGCTTGAGCAGTCCTGACGGGCCTTCGAAGGCTTCCGATGGTTTCCAGCCAGAGTGGTGCTCTTTCATGACACCCATGTGCCAGAGTTGCGGCCCCATTTTGCCGTCGGCCGCGTGTACTTCGTCGATAACGTGCTGCCAACCGGCTAGGGCTTGCTCGCCGTAGAAATGCGGGATGTTGGGGTCGTTGGACGAGGCTGGGCGCTCTACCACAGTGCCTTCCGACAGAATCAGGCCAACGTGGCCCTCGGCGCGGCGGCGGTAGTAGGCGGCTACATCAGCCCCCGGCACGCCGTTAGGCGAGAAGGCGCGCGTCATGGGCGCCATGACAATCCGGTTTTTGAGTTGCAGCGATTTTAGCGCAAATGGCGCAAACAAAGCGTTGGTTGACATATACTCGGTTGATTTATTACATCAGGAGCCGATACAACCAATAAGCCCGCCTCTTTGATTTTTCAAAGGCAATATTCTTATTCCGGAGCCCACTGTATGTCCCCAAACCAATTTTGCGACAAGCACCTATTCCAATACGACCACATCCGCCCGCCGCGATGCTGGTACTACGTTCACTATCTGTACGTTACCGTTCTTCACCGTGGCTTCCACAGTAGTTTGGTACGGGGCGTAAAGCTTGAAATGTACGTTCCACTCCTTCGGCCAGGCGGGGAGCAGGTAGATTTTGCGACCGTCGGTTTGCAGCAGCATTTCTTGCAGGCCGATCATGCCGGAACCACCCCAGTTGTGGTCGGGCGTCCAGTCGAAACCGGGGCCCCAAAAGGCGGGGAAGCGCCGGCCGGAGTCTTGCAGCTTCTTTACCGTCAGCTCGGCAGCTTCCTCTTTTAGACCTAGTCTCGCGGCGAATATGTTGTGTTGCTTCCAACCCACATGGCTACGAAACTTCTGCACGTCAGCATCATACAAATACGTGTTGCGAGCCGTGTCGAGGCCGGCTTTGCCCAGGCCGTACAAGCCCCAGGGAAAAACCGGGTAGAGCTGCGGACTTTCCGTATTGTTTACCCGCTCCCACAGCTTAGCCGGAGCTAGCATCGGATGGCCGTCCATGGTCCGGAAGTTGAGCGAGGGAATCCGGCTGAGCATGGCCGTCCAATCTTTGCGTTTTTGTTCCGTTAAGTAGTTCGCAGGCAGCTCCAACAACCGCGTCAGCACCGTACGAAGCGCCGCAGTGGTAGAGGTAGCATTATAAGCCATCTTGTACGTCTCGGCCCCAGAGCTAGGATAGAGAACTAGGTGGCCCTGGCCATCGAGAGCTTTGGCGCCGCGCTGGCGGGCTAGGTATTGGTAGTGCTGGTCGAAGAACGTTAAGCAGCTCTCGATAAAGGGAATGTAAGTGGAAATATCCTGGCCGGCGTAGCGCTCAGTTTCCAGCATCATCAGGCAGAACTCCAGCACGGTGTCCCACTCATATTCGAGCCAAGCGTTGTACTCCATGCCCTTATCGAAATCAGCGGGCCGCTTCCAACCATATTCAGCTGGATTGGGCAGGCCGAAGTTTTCAAGCTGCTCGGTGAAGCAGGCGCCGGGGTGATGCCAGTAGGTTTCGCTGCGCAGCTCAGCGTTGCGCAGAAGCTGCTGGTAGAAGGTGAACTGCGGGCGCATCAGGTCCGCGTCGCCACTCTTGAGCATGGGCCAGTGCACCAAGCGCTGGTTTTGAGCTGTATGGGTGCCACCGCCCCAGTTGCGGAAGTCGGGTGTGAACTTGAGGGTAGAATCAACGCGCGACGGATCGTAGGTGAAGAGGCCGCCGTTGAACTTCGTCGGATATTCCCCGAAGGCATTGCAACCCAGCATATACCGGAATAACTGGTAGTTGCGGCCCGCCTGCCACCTAGGTGTGTTAGCCGCTTTCTGGCCTGGGTCGATAAACACAAAGCTGCGCTGCCAGTAGTCGTGCCACCAGGCTAGGGTTTTTTGATGAGCAGCTTTGAGGTTCGTGTTTGCTAGCTTGCTGGTTTGCTGCAAGCTAGCTTGCCATTGCGCTGCACTACCCGTTTTGGCGGTAGTGAGTACCAGCGTTATAGCATGCGATTTTGCTGGGGCTTGGCTCTTTAGCTTCCAACCTTTGTAGCGGGTATCTAGATATTGCCCATTGGTGGTACCGGCGGGCACCATCTTCGTGCCTTGCAAGGCGCCGCCCAAAATTAGATTCTGTAAAGGATTGAAGAGCTGCGGTTTTACGGCTTCTAGCCCCTGCTGACGCACCACTACATCAAACACCGTCTGCGGACGGTTCTGGTGGTAGAACACCACGCTTTGGCTCTGAAACCGGGCGCTGTCTTGGTACGTCCGAACGTCGCCTTGCGGGGCCCACTTGTAGGAGTTGGCGTTGTTCTCTTTGCCTTTCGGCACATGATCTTCGAAGCGCCATGTTTCGTAGCTAGCTTCGGCGGTAAGCTTCTGGCTGCTATTTACTTCCAGGTGCACCACGGGCTTGAATACATCCACCCACACGTTCACCTGCGCCGAAAGCGGTCCGTTAGAGCCGCTGATCTTCACGTAGCCGTCTTGCAGCAATAGCTCCTGTTTGAAGCTTTGGCCTGCGAAAGGATTAGGCGTCAGCTTCAACCGCAGTCGACCTAGCTTGAGCAGGGCGTTGTTCTCATCGAAAGTGCCACTGCGCGCTACGTAGAACAGCACTTCGCCATTTTCTACCCATACATTCAGGCCAATGTCGCCGCCCCCGCATGGCATCGACTCGCCGCTGTTCTTGCTTTGAGTGGTCCAGGCTAGGTTGCAGTCGGCTAGTTCGGTGGTGGGGTTTTGGGCTTGGGTGGTAAAATTAGTTAGTAGGGAAAGGAGGACTAAGATCGTGCTGACGTGGCGCCTCACCCCCCGGCCCCCTCTCCAAAAAAAGAGAGGGGGAGCCAGTCGTCGGCAAACGTTTTTAGTCGTCAGGCTCCCCCTCTCTTTTTTCGGAGAGGGGGCCGGGGGGTGAGGCGCACGATTGAACATCCTCATTCCGCCCAATCATCTGTGCGGAAGGACGATACCGGTAGGCCTTCCGTGCTGAACAACGTAGCCCGGGTGAAGTCCTGAAATGCGTAGCGAACCGCCACGGGAGCCTTCACGGCCTCCGCCGATACGGTAATGCTGCTGCCGTTGATGCTAGCTTTGGCCGGGTAAAACTTCTTGTCGGCGCCGGCTATTTCGAAGCCCGTAAGCTCCTGCCCGAATGAAGTCATGCCATTGGGCGAGTCCTTGAACCGCACGACCACTTCGTTGCCTTTCACCTGCATCGATTCATAGTCGGGGCTAACGGCTCCGAAGCCTTTCAGCCCGTAGGTTTTAGCCAGCGCCAACAAAGCCAAGCGGGTGCCGCCGGGTTCCTTGCGCATGGGGTGAATGCTGGTTTCTTCGCCTATATCGAGCAGCACGGCCATGGCAGTGTTGGGTACTTGGGTTTGAAGCTTGCGCTGGGTGTCGCGAACAAAGGCCGAGTTGTACTTGCCACCTTTGTTCTTGGAGGTGCGGGTGTAATCGAAGGGGGCAATCTGGGCGTAGTAGAACGGGAAGTCGCCCATGCCCCAGTGCGTGCGCCACTGCTTCACCATGGCGGCAAACATCTTCTCGTACTCATCGGGGCGGTCGTAGTTAGACTCACCCTGGTACCAGATAGCACCCTTAATCCCATAGCCCTCAATAGGATGCAGCATGCCGTTGTAGAGCGTGGTGGCCGTGCGGCTCACCAGCTTGATGGTGTCGCCCTTGGCCGGAATCTTCACGCCCGCAAACTCGCGCAGCGTGGCCGGGTCCATCCAGGCTTCAATGAAGGAGCCACTGTAGCTGCAATGCACCAGCCCCACCGGCACGTGCAGTTGCTCTTGCAGCAAGCGCCCAAAGTAGTAAGCCGTGGCGCTGAAGTTGCTCACCGCCTCAGGTTCGGCCACGCGCCAGGGCGAGGGCTTGCTGTTGTCCTGCGGCTCGGTCACCGACGAGCGCGGCACGGTGTAGAGCCGCAGCTGGTCGTTTTTGGAATGCAAAATGGCCTCATTCGACCCTAGCACTGGCTGGCCCTTGAAGCCTTTCAGTGGCATTTCCATGTTCGACTGCCCGCCGCACAACCACACCTCCCCAATAAGCACATTTTTGAGCTGGATAGCTGGTCCGTCGCCGCTAACGCTAAGCTGGTAAGGCGTGTAGCTCGCGGCCGGGGTGTTCACCTTCAGCTTCCACTTGCCCGCCGCGTCAGTTTTGGCCGTGTACTTCTGCTTCCCCCACGATGGGCTCACGGTAATCGTACTACCTGCCTTGGCCCAACCCCATACCGCGCAGTCAGCTTTCTGCTGAAGCACCATGTTGTCGGTGAAAATGGAAGGTAGTTTGACTTCGGCTTGCAAAGCCACGGGAAAAGCTATGGTAAGGGAAAGAAGGAAGGGTTTGAGGGTCATGGAAAAGTAAGTGAGAATCTACATTCTTCGTTGTCATCCTGAGCTTGCGAAGGACCTTCTCACGCGAGAACAAGTCGTTGTTATTGACGTTGTTCTTGCGTGAGAAGGTCCTTCGCAAGCTCAGGATGACAGACGATTTTACTTGATGGCTACTTGATTGTAAGCTAGCCCTAAAAACTTACCGGCTCAACGGAATCCAGACTTCCATTTCGGCGTGGCCGCGATTGCCCCAGGCATAGTAGGGGATGAGCTTGAGCGGCACCGTGGTTAGCTTCTGGTCCGTGATGGGGCGGTAGAGTTGGTTAGCGGACCACTGCTCAGGCGTGAGCTTGCCTTTGCCTTCCAAGACCATAATGTCGCTATTGGCAATCTGCAAGCGCTTAGCCGTCAAGGCAGAGCTAGCGGGAATAGCCAGGCTGCTGATTTTTCTGTCCTTCAAGAAGTCCGTCGATTCGAGGCAGTAAACTACTGGGCCGCGCTTCACCGCCACTTGATTGCGGGTTTCTTCTACGAGCGGGTTGGCCTCTACCAGTTGCGCCTGCATGGGTAGCACCAATTCAATCTTGTCACCGGCTTTCCACTGGCGGTTGACTTCGGCGTACTGTCCAGGTGTGAGGGCAGAGGTCCAGGTCTTGCCATTCACCATGAGCTTCGCCGGGCCGCTCCAGCTTGGAATGCGGAAGAACAATGAGGTCGGCTTAGCAGGTGCTTCCTGGAAGGTAACGTTGATGTTGCCATCCCAGGGATAGTTGGTCGTTTGGGTGAGCTTCACCGCCGAGCCATCTTTGAGCTTGGTAGCCAGAATGTTGCCGCCGTAAAAGTTGAACCACAAGCCTTTATCCGACGTGCTGTAGAGGTAGTTGTTCACCTCCGCAATGGTACGCACCACGTTGGGCGGGCAGCAGTTGGAAAGGCTGATGTACTCCACCCGATCCTTCGACCAGCGCTGGTTGAAGGGCAGGTCGTCGGAAAACGCCATGGGGTTGGTGTACAGGAACTTGGTGCCGTCGAGGCTGATGCCGGAGAGCACGCTATTGTACAGGGCCGTTTCCATTACGTCGGCGTATTTAGCGTCGCCGGTGTCGAGCAGCATGCGCCAGTTCCAGAGCACGTTGCCAATGTTGGCGCAGGTCTCGCCGTGGGCGGTGAAGTTAGGAAGCTGGTAGTCGCGACCGTAGGCTTGATGAATTTTCTGTACGGTGTCGGGCTTGTAGGCGGTGCCGTCGGGCGACACACCGTCGTAGAGGGCGCCGCACGCGCCAGTTACGTACATTTTGTGGCTAGTCACGTCGTCCCACATCAGGTTTAGGGTCGACATCAAGGACTGGTCGCCGGTTTCGGCGTACACGTCGGCCACCCCGGCGAAGAGGTAGTTGGCACGTACTGCGTGGCCGCCGGCCTTGGTCATTTTGCGGAACGCAACCCGGTCCTGGTTGTCGTCGGTGCCAATATCCCCCGCCATGCCCCGAATGTCGATCAGGTTTTTGGCAAGCTCCAGATACCGAGGGTCGTGGGTGGTGCGGTACATCTCCACCACGCCCATGTAGTGCGAGGGGCAAATGGCGTTGCGCGCCAGTTCCGGCGACGACCGTTTGTAGAAGTTATAGAGGTAGTCGGTGGCTTTGCGAGCCAGGTCGAGCATGGTGGTTTTGCCGGTCGCGCGATAGTGCACGCAAGCGGCCGTCATCAAGTGACCTAGGTTGTAGCTCTCGAAGTTCAGCCGGTCCTGAAACGCGGTGTTTTTTCCGCTGTTGATGGCGGCGATGGTCGCCTGAGTATTCAGGTAGCCATCAGCGCGTTGGCACTTGGCAATCACCGGAATGACCTCGTCCATCATCTGATCTAGCTTCGGATCGTGAGTGGTGGCATAGGCCGAGGCCACGGCTTCAAATAGCTTGTAGAAGTCGCCGTCGTGGAAGGGCGGGCCTTTGTGCTCGCCTTTCTCCAGCCCGGCCGCAATTTCGAAGTTGCGGAAGGAGTGGTTGCGGACCGGGTCTTTGTAGAGCTTCCACATGGTCGGAATCATCGATTCCTGACACACCTTGAAGCGGTCGGCCCAGAAACCTTGAGTCCAGGTTACGCTACCTAGGTCCACGGTGCCGAGCTTGGCGTATTTGCTGGCCGAGGTATTCACGAGGCCCTTGTCTTGCGCAGATAGGCCATGGGCAGCCAGTAGTAGGGCGAAGAGCGAAGTGCCTAGCTGTTTGATGGATATGTTCATATAGCGGGTGGTTTATTGCGTGCAGTTACTTCCGCTCCGGCGCCGTGCTGATGGTCACGGGGCCGAGCAGACCGGCGGGCAAGAGAGGCTTGTCGGGGAAGTTGTAAGCGGCGGTGGTTTGCGTCACCTGCTGGTCTTTGGGCAGCGCCCGGTCGCCCACGATGCGGTTGGCCCAGGTGTTCGTCACGTCGATGCTGAGCTGGTTTTTACCCTTTTTCAGCGCCTGTGTGATATCGACGCGGTAAGGCGCTGTCCAGGCGATGCCGCAGGACTGGCCGTTCACACGCACTTCGGCTAGGTTCGCCACTTGACCTAGCTCCAGGTACACCCGCTTCTGCTTGGCTTGGCTGGGTTTCCAGGTGAAGGTTTTGGTGTAAGTGGCTGTGCCAGAATAGTGCTTGATAAGCGCATCAGCGTTCTTGCTCCAATCGGTGAGTTCTTGAAACGCAACTGGTTGGCTAGATCCGTGCGACTTTGGGTCAAAGCTCACCTGCCACGCGCCGGTTAGGCTTTGGGCTGGTGCGGTTTCGAGCCAGTTCTTGCCCGTGTGCGACGCCTGCTCGCTGGTGGCCTGCCGGAACACCACGAATACCGACCCACTTCGGTCGAGGCGAAGGGGTAGGCGCGTGCGGCCTTGCTCCACTTGCCAGTCAGAAGCTAGGTGAGTTTCGCCCGTCACGGGGTCCCATAGCTCGGGCACACGCCCCGCTACGCGCAACGACAAGTCGATGGTGCGGGCGCTATCTAGCTGATTGGAAATGAAGTAAATGTCGAACTGCGGATCGGTGCGGTGTGTCCAGGCAATCTTGTTGGCGCGCTGGCCGTCGGTGTTGGTGGCTACTACGTCGCGCTCCAACCCTAGGCTTTGGAAGGAATTGGCGGTGAACGGCCCTTTTATTACTCGGCCTTGACTGGCAACAATTGATGGTGTTGCGTTTGGACCGTTCTGGCGGCGGGCCTTACCCCCCAGCCCCGCATCTGCTTTATGCGCAGAGTCCGAGAGAGGAGAAGCGGAGCCGGACGTATTCTGAAAGGCTAGCTGTTGTAAGTTGCTGGTGAGCTGTTGAACTTCTTGATCAGCAGTTGGGTAGCCTCTGAGCTCGGGCGAACGGCTAGGCTTTTTATCCAGCAATACTGTAGCTCCTGCTTTGGCTAATGCGAGTAACTTGCTCGCCACTTCCGGCGACATAGAAGTGCTGTCGGGCGACATGGCTTGGCTGCCGGGCACCACAAGCACGCCATAGCTGGCGCCACCGGGCAGCTCCACCCGGCCGTTGCGCACCTGGGCTAGGTTCAACAGCGCGTCTTTGTTGAAGGAGTCATAGGCGTAGCCTTGCAGTGGGTCAACCCACGATTCGGCATCCGTGAGGTTGGCCGTGAAGTTGACTTTGTAGGGCATCTGGCGCATCGGCAAACCTTTGTTTTCCAGGCGCTTCTTCTCGCTGGCAACTACTTCCGGGCCGAAGATTCCTGGGAGGTCGGGCACGAGGCGGTCGGGGAGGATGGCGCGGCGCGGGGTTTCTTCTCCCGTAAACACTGCTACATCGACGACAGGGCGACCTAGTTGGAGCAGGGCCTGGCAGCGGCGCGTGTAGTCGACCCAGGCGCGGCCGGGCTTCCACCAGGTTTGGTCGCGCTGGAAAAACAGGCCGATATTGCTCAGCGTCATGCCCGGTTTGCGGTCGAGCCAGGGGTTGTGCACGAAAACGTGGTTCACTAAGCGGTTCACACCTAGGGCATAGTGCCGGTCTTGGAGCGTTTTTACCAAGGCGGGGTGTTCGTCCCAGGCCATGCCCGCTACGCCTAGCTCGGTGAAGGCCTCCGCCTGCACGATGTTCTTGCCGTAAATGTGCGCCCCCGAAATGGCGTCGAGCATGTCGTTGGGCTTGTCGTGGGTGGGGCTGCGAAACCAGAACTCGCCCATGGGCACGTCCACGTTCTTGTAGTGTAGCAGGCCGTCGCTGACCATGGTAGGCGCTACCGCTTCGGCCGTGAAAGTGCAACCTTTGGCGTGGGCTAGGTCAGCCAACGTGGCGTAGAACCTATCATTCACCAGCTCCGCAATGGTCTGGCGCACATCAAATAAGAACCGCTCCGATACGTCGGCGCTCTGCACCGGCACGCCCGCCATGGCCGGCAGATACGGCAGCGGGTCGTAGCCGCGGCGCTTCTGGAACTCTGCCGCGAAGTTCGTCGACCAGTTCTGGCTACCGCACTCCCAACTGTCGACGTGAAATATTTTCAGCACCCGCGAAGCTAGGTCTGGCCCGGCTTGCTTGATGGCCTCGCCAAACCAGCTATTGAACTGAAGGGTAACAGCTTCGGGGTTGAACTTGTCGCACTCTAAACCGCGCGCGCCACCGCCGGTCGTGTTGACGGCGCCCGTGGACGTGTGGCCCACTCGCAAGATGGTCCAGTGGCCGGGCGGCACGTCCCACGTCAGCCGACCATCGGCACCTAGCTTGCTGGTTAGGTTCACCATTTTGGCCAACGGCACGCACAGGTTATCGGGCACTTGCTTAGCCGTTGTGCGCTGACTTACGCGCCACACTTCGCCGTTTTTGCCTTCGTACTGGTTGATGCGCGCTTCTTCCGAAAGCCGGATTTCGGTGACTTTCAGCGACTGTTTCCACTTGGCCGCGTCGAGGTCTTCGGCGCCGGGCTCCGAGCCTTCGGGGTTATAGACGAAGCGGAAGTAGCGGGCGGTGGTCGGCACGATGGCGTGGGTCACGGCGCTGCTATCCTGCCAGCCGCTGCGCGGTGCCTGCAACCGGCCCACCGGCCGGAACTGTTGCCCATCGTCGCTGGCTTCTACGAGGAGGCGGTTGGCCTGGTAGTTATAACCCTTCGAGCGAATCCGGATGGAGCGGCAGGTGAACGGCTTGGCAAACGCGTACTGAATCCAGCACGGCGCGCCGCTCTGGAAGCCTTTCTTGTTGCCCGCCTCAGCGAGTAAGGCGGCATTTGCATCGTCGCCGGTGGCGTTGGTGGTCACCTGGGGCTTGGTGGTGTAGGTAGAAGCCGTACCGCCCGCGGGCGTGGGGTAGGCGTACACGGCAATGTCGCGGTAATAGCCCTTAGTGGCTTGCGGCTGCGGCAATACTTGGCTGTAGCGCCGCCCACCGGTGGCTTGCGCTTGGGAAAACACCACCTTTTGCATCGATAGCTCCGGCGTAATCCAGGGGCCACCGGCCAGCGCAAACCCGTCACTCACGTGCATGGCTAGCTTCACGCCTAGGCGGTCGGCTTCCTGCATGGCGTGGCGCACCATCTGCCACCACTGGGGCGTCAGCTGCTCGGCTGGTGGACTGATGGCAGGCGGATTGGCCGCACCGTTGATCGGCATGAGGTACGCCCCACCAATGCCGGCTTCCCGCATGGCCTCTAGGTCGGCGGTGATTCCTTCGCGGCTCACAGCAGCGTTCATCCAATACCAAAACACCCACGGCTTCGCCGATTCGGGTGGGTTTTGGAAGATGGTTTTCAAATCAGTAGCCGCTGCTGGCGCTTGTTGGGCTTGCAACGGGCTAGCCGCCACTACATAAGTAAAGGCGGCTAGCAAACCGTGTCGCAGAATCTTCGAGCCGCCTTGTGGTTTCATGTGGTGGGTGGCTTTGATGTATTGATCGTCAGTAACCTAGCTTCTGTGAATAAAAGGAAGAACGTCATGCTGAGCTTGCCGAAGCATCTCTACCGCAATGGTAATCCTAGTGTGAAAACGAAGCGGTAGAGATGCTTCGGCAAGCTCAGCATGACGTTCTATTAAGGCGTTCGTGGATTCATGTTAGCCATCATTTCACTCCCACCGACGAGGAAAACTTGCTTTCAAACTTGATGCTTTTAGCCAACGTGCTTGCGGCTTCCTTCTTACTGTTCGTGGGCAAAAGGTAGAAGCTGTAGGCGTATGGCTTGGCGGCCATGCGGTACTGCTCAACGGGTTGGGCGTCGTCGTCCCAGCTGGTGTTGCCGCCTACCCCGATCTGCTTCAGGTCGATGTTGAGGGTGAGGAAGCCGGCTTCTTTGAGCTTGTTGGTGTGCCTAGCTTTGGCAATGTTGGCTTCGGTGTAGGGCCAGGCGCTCATGCTGAGCAGGCTATCGGCTACTACCAAGAGGCCACCTTTCTGCGCGCTCGATAGCAGCATCCAGCGTACGTCGGTGCGGTTGCTGTTTTCCTGGGGCACCACGTAGGACTCCATAAAATCTTGAAGACCTTGTGAGTAGATGCCCGCATCAGCGGCGTAGCTGCGGTCGATGTAGTTTTCCCAAGGGCCACGGCCGTACCAGCTGATCTGGCGGTAGTCGTTGGCAATGCCACACTGCATCCCCACTTTGATCATGTTGGGCAGGCTAGCTTCGGGGCTGAGTTTATAGTCTACTTTCAGCACGCCATCGCCGTTGAGCGTGTACACCACCTGCACGGCCGCTTTGCCGTCGATCAGCGTGTAGTCGCTCTTGATGGTTGCTAGGCCTTTCTGCGCTTGGTCGAGCGAGATGGTTTTGAGCTTCAAACTAGGTTCAAACCACTCCTTCGACTTCTTATCAGCCTTCCAACCGCGCCGGTCGTTGTCGGTGAGGGGGCGGGTGAAATGAGGGAGAAGCGGGGCTAGGATCTCCTCTTGATTGTTCCAGCGGTAAGAGGTGAGGGCGCCGCTCGTTTTGTCGAAAGTGGCTTGGAAGCCCTTGCCAATCAGTGTATAAGCCTTGGCATCTTCCCGCGTGGTGAGGGCTGCGTACGCCTGGGGCTTGCTCGTGGGCTTGGCTAGGTTGGTCAGCCCAAATTGGTTCGAGGCTACCTCGTGGCCTTTGTCAGCCCACGGTGTAGCTTGCGGCAGGGTGAAATGAATGTCGGCCAGGTATTCCGCGCCCGGTTTGAACCTAGGTAAGTAGGGCTTCAGGCTGAGCGTCGTGTCCTTGCCTGCCGCCAAGCGCAGGTGCGGCAACACCTTGGTAGATACCACTTTCCCATCTTCCCGCACTACGAGCGACACGTTGTAAATGCCCAGCGACTCCATCGAATGGCGGTTCGTCACCTTGATCAAGGCTTTGGCGGCATCCGTCAGCACGCACTCGGCGGGCTGGTACACGCGCTTGCACTCGTAGAGGGCCGCGTGCGGCTTGCCATCCGAGGCCACCACGCCTTTGATGGTGAAGTCGTCGTAGTATTTCTCCTGAAAATCACCACCATAGGCGTAGAAGGGCGTGCCCAGGGAGTCGCGCTTTAGCAGGCCTTGGTCCTTGAACTCCCAGATGCAGCCGCCAATCACGCGCTTCGTGCTCCGCCAGCCGTCCCAAAACTCCTTCATGTTGCCGGTGGCGTTGCCCATGGAGTGTGAGTACTCGCAGAAGAAAATGGGCCGGTTGTCGCCGTTTTGTTGGTTGGCGAGCAGCGCACCGGTGGTCAGCGTCGGGTACATGCGGCTGACCATGTCCACGTAGGCCTGGTCGCGCGGCACCTGAATGCGCTTCGCGTGATTTTTGGGATAATTCGGGTCGGAAGGGTCGATGTAGCCTTCCAGGTGCGGGTCGCCTTGGGCGGGCTCGTAGTGCACCGGGCGCGTGATGTCGAAGTCGTGCAGCCAGGCCGCCATAGCCGCGTGGTTTGGCCCCCGGCCCGACTCATTACCTAGGCTCCAGAAGATGACGCTCGGATGGTTTTTGTCGCGCAGGGCCATACGAGTGCTGCGCGACACGTAGGCTTGCGTCCAGCTCGGGTCGTTGCTGAGCTTGGAACCTAGGCCGTGCGTTTCGAGGTTGGCCTCATCCATCACCAAGATGCCGTACTCGTCGCAGAGGTCATAGAAGTAGGGGTCGTTGGGGTAGTGGCTGGTGCGGATGCAGTTGAAATTAAACTGCTTGAGCGTGCGCACATCCTGGCGGATATCTTCGCGCGACACAGCCATGCCTTTGGTTGGGTGGTGGTCGTGGCGGTTCACGCCGTAGAGGTAGGTCACCTTGCCGTTGATGAGCAGCTTGCCATCGGTTTTGGAAAACTCGATGGCGCGGAAACCTAGCTTGCAGCTCTTGGCTTCCAGAACGTTGCCGTCTTTTTCCAGTGTGAGCACCAGCGTGTAAAGGTTAGGCTGCTCGTCGCTCCACTTGGCGGGATTCGCCACGGTGGTTTCCAGCAGGCCAAATTTGCGGTTGTCGAGGCGCGGGTACTTCTCGTTGATGATAGCGTCGCCGGTGCGCTCCAAGGGCTTGGCAAAAACGGGCTGGCCATTCTTGTTATAGAGTTGCGCCTTCAGCAGATAGCCGGTGAGGTCGTCGTTGCCGGTCATGTTTTCCAACCTAGGTCGGATGCTCAACACGGCGTCGCGGTACTGTTTATCGAGCTTGGCCTGCCAGTGGAAATCGGCAATGCGCATCTTTGGCTCGCCCAGCAGCATCACCTCGCGGTAGATGCCGCTTAGACGCCAGTGGTCCTGGTCTTCGAGGTAAGAACCATCACTCCAGCGGATTACCTGCACCGAAACCGTGTTTTCGCCGGCTTGTAGATAAGGCGTCACGTTGAACTCAGAAGGCAAGCAGCTGTCTTCGCCATAGCCTAGGAACCGGCCGTTCACCCAAACCTTAAACGCTGAGCTAACGCCGCCAAAGTGCAAGGTCACGTTCAGGTCTTTCCAATTGGCCGGTACCGTGAAAGTGTGCTGGTACGAGCCCACACCGTTATAGTCCTGGGGCACAAACGGCGGATTCACCGGCCGAAACGGGTACTTCGCGCTCTTGTAAATGGGCAGATCGTAACCCTTCATTTCCCAGTTGGAAGGCACTTCCAGCTGCTTCCAGCCCTGCACCCGACTCTTGTAGAAATCCTGCGGCGCATCGGCCGGCTTGCTTACAAAGTTGAAGTCCCAATTGCCATTTAAGGAGAGCAGGCGTGATTTCGCCCGGTCGCCAGCTAGGGCGTCTTTTTCATTGGTGAAAGAATACGCCGTAGCCCGCGATGGGTCACGGTTGATTTCTGAAACTAGCGGGTTCTCCCAACCTTCGCCTGCATATATTTTTGGTGGGTTTGAAACGCCGGGGAAATAGTACACGCTAGCTTCCTGCCCGTGTGCTAGGTTAGGAGCTAGGTAGCTGAGGAAGAGGAAAGCAAGCGCTAACTTTTTCATGATTAAGGCTATTAGGCGCTACTTGCTGGTAAGCGTAAGGGTGACGGGAGCTAGGCCCTCGGCTGTAGCGGTGAGCGTGATGTTGCCGCCTTTCTCCTGCGTCTGGATGATGGCGAGGCACATGCCATTGTAAGCTTTGCGGTAGGTGGCCTTAAAGGGCTCTAAGCTAGCTTGATAGCCGTTGTCTACGCTAGCTATAGAGGCAGGGCCGCTAGTGGCGAAGTTGACCAGATTATCAGCGTTCGGTACTAGGTTGCCTTTGTCGTCCAGCACGCGCACAGTCACGAAAGCTAGGTCGCGACCGTCGGCTTTGAGGGTGTTGCGGTCGGCGGTGAGTTCGATCTTGGCCGGCTTGCCGGCGGTGCTGATGGTGCGCGTGAGCACCGTTTGGCCGCCCTTGCGCGATACGGCTTGCAACGTGCCGGGCTCGTACTTTACCCGCCACGTCACGTGCAGGTCGTCGCTGCCTTTCTTCTTTACTCCCTGTGACTTACCGTTGAGGAAAAGCTCTACTTCGTCGGCGTTGTTGTAGTACGCCCACACGTCCACCGTCTGACCCGCCGACCAATTCCAGTGCGGTAAAATGTGCAGCACCGGCTTGTTCGTCCACTCGCTTTGGTAGAGGTAATAAGCATCCTTCGGGAAACCGGCCAGGTCGATGAGGCCGAAGTAAGAGCTGCGTGCCGGCCACGGATAGGGCAGGGGCTCCCCTAGGTAGTCGAAGCCCGACCACACGAACAAGCCCGTCAGGTGCGGATTTCTCTTGATGGCACCCCAGGCAGCTTCGTGGGTGGCGCCCCAATAAGGCCGGGCGTTGTCGTACGAGGAAGCGGTGAAGTCAGGGTTGCCAGTGGTGAGCTTAGTTTTGCCATCTATAGGCCACACGCGGATGCTGTCGGATGGTAGGTCGTAGTGGCCTCGAGTTTCGAAAGCCGCTGCCGTTTCGGTAGCTAGGAAAATCTGGTTGGGAAAGCGCTTGGGCAACTCGGGGTAGCCTTCGTGCTTGTAGTTGAAACTCAGCACGTCGAGCACACCCGCCTGGCTCATGAAGTTCTTATCAGGCTCCTGCTCTGTCAGCGCCGAGGTGACGGGCCGGGTGGTATCGAGGCGCTTCACAATGGCAGTCAATTCCTTAGTGAGGCGCGTGCCGGTGCTATCGAACTGCTCGCGGATTTCATTGCCGATGCTCCACATAAACACCGACGGATGGTTCCGGTCGCGCCGGATCTGGTCTTCTAGGTCGCGGCGGTGCCATTGTTTGAAGTCGACGTGGTAGTCCTGACCGTTTTTCTTCTTCGCCCACATGTCAAAGGCTTCGTCGAGCACCAGGAAGCCCATTTTGTCGCAGAGGTCAAGCAGTTCCGGCGCGGGCGGGTTGTGCGCCGTGCGAATGGCATTGCAGCCCATGGCTCTCAAGATTTTCAACTGCCGCTCCATGGCCCGCACGTTCACGGCCACACCTAAGGCACCTAGGTCGTGGTGCTGACACACGCCTAGGATGCGCATTGCCTTGCCGTTCAGCGAGAAGCCTTTCTGCGCATCGAAGTTGAAGTAGCGAATGCCCAGCGGAGTTTCGTAGCGGTCCTCTACGCCCTGCTTGCTCTTTATCGTCGTCACCACCTTATACAAGTACGGCTGCTCAACGGACCACAACCTAGGTTGCATCAAAGCGAGGTCCTGCGTTACGGTCGTCAGCGTATCGCGTAGGGTGAAGCTAGAGTTGGTGTGCTCGGTTACTTGCTTGCCAGCGGCGTCGTACACGGTAGCTACTATGCTCACTTGCTGAGGCTTCCCGGTAGTGTTGCGCACTTTGGTACTCACCCTAATAGCGGCGGAGCTGTTGTCAACTTTAGGGGTTGTTACGAAGGTACCCCACTGGTCCACGGCTACTTTGCCGGTCGTAACCAGTCGTACGTTGCGGTAAATGCCTGAACCAGTGTACCAACGCGAGTTCGGCTGCGCCGAGTTGTCGACCCGCACGGCTAGGACGTTGGTCTGCTTACCAGGCTTCAAATAAGGCGTTAGCTCGTAGCGAAACGAGATGTAGCCATTAGGCCGCTTGCCCAACCAGTGGCCGTTGATCCACACTTCACTGTTGCGGTACACGCCATCGAACTCGATAAAGACGTGGCGGTCTTTCACGGAAGTAGGCAGTACGAAGGCTTTGCGGTACCAACCGATACCGGTAGGCAAGCCGCCGCCTTCAGGCTTAGCAGGGTTCTTCTCGTCAAACTTACCCTCGATACTCCAGTCGTGAGGCAGCGTCAGGTGGCGCCACGGCGTGTCATTGAACTGCGCTTCTTTGGCCTGGACGTTATCACCTAGGTAGAATTTCCAGTCCTTGTTGAAATCTGTGACGACCCGGGGCACCGGCCGCGCAAACGCTGCTTGACCTAGGATAAGTAGAACGAAACAGATTACATAGACTCTGGACATGAAAGCGGGTACTAGGGTGTTTTAGCTTTTTAGGCTCCGTCATGCTGAGCTTGTCGAAGCATCTCGCGTGCTGATGTCTGGTTAACTATTGCAACGACCGCACGCGAGATGCTTCGACAAGCTCAGCATGACGTTCAAATGAATATTTATTAATTATTCTTTACTTTGGAAGGGGGCGGCGCAATAAAATTCAATTTGCTATTGCCCATATCTTTCGAGGTAGCAACTGCAATTCCGCGCTGGTCGGCTTTATTTACGGCGCAGTAATAATGATATACCACGCCGTTATATTTTACGACAAATGATTTGTGCGCAAACGTTTCGTCGTACGGCTCCGAGGGTTTAATTAAGTCGTCGCCCTTCCAGTCGGTCCAATTAACTAAGTCGTAGGAGCAGGCAAAACGATTCACCGCTCCTTTTACACCCGGATAAAATGCCCCGAAATAAAACATCACGTACACGTCGTTCATTTTCTGGATGAGTGCGTCGCCGGTGATGCCTTTGTGGTGGTTCATCACCGGGTTGCGGCGGTACCTAGCCCAGTGCGTCATGTCGTCGGACACGGCCATGCCAATGCGCTCGGCTCCGCGCTTCTTGTCGATGCTGTCGCCGTTGGCGTTGTAGTACATCACGAAAGGGTGACCTGTGAGCTTGCTCTTGTCCCAGATCACCGAGCTTTTGTAGATGGTGTGGTTTTCCCACCAGCGCACATCCGGGTCGTTGGGCTTCAATACGGGTTTGGGAAGCCGCTTCCATTGGTGCACCGTCGTAGGGTCTTGGGTGGTGTAAGCCATGCTGATAGACAGCATACCCTTCTCATAACCACGAGAGTTACCGCCGAAATACGACATCCAGTACTTGCCTTGGTAGGGCTGCCACTCGTAGCTGCCGCCCCATTTGTAGTCCTGCAGGGCCACGTAGCCGGCCTTCTGGTTGGTGTCCCAGTCAGTCGTATCAGTGAAGGCCATGATCTTGCCTTTGGTTTCCCACTTCAGCAAGTCTTTGCTCTGCGCTAGCCAAGTTTCGTAGCCGCGGCCGTCGAAGATGATGTAGGTCATGTACCACTGATTGCCTTTGCGAAACACGCTCGGGCAATCCATCTTCTTCGAGTTCTCCGTGGGTACTAAGGCTAGGCCGTATTTATAAGGGGTTTTTACTTCGTTATAAACCTTCTGCATCACAGCATCTGGAACCTTGTTCTGTTCAGATTGCGCATTCGCTACTGTAGTGAAGAAGGTGAAAAAAAACAACAACCAAGTTTTTAAAAGATGCTTGCTCATTAACTTAAGGGTTAACTTTTCTTGGTTGTTTATTTAAAAGTATTTAGTTGTTCAACTTGTTTAAATGAAATGATCAGTTTTATTGCTAAGATTGTATAAAGCTCTTTTTAAATCATCTTGTTTTTGTTGAAAGTGATTTAAATAAGCTCGCTGTAATTGCTAATATTTATGAATGTTTTAAATGACATTAATTGCCAGTAGGGTAAGAAAGCTCTCTTGCAAATATGGTGATGTAGTAGGCGAGGTCCTTACTCGCTTTTAGCATGTTGTTGTAGGATATTAGCATGCGGTTTTGCACCGCAAAACTCATTGGTTGTGGTGGCTTCCTGTGGTCAGGACATAGTGATGCCAAGCTGCCTTCGCGGCAGGTTTAGGGCATAGCATACCAGGAGAGAAGCAAAAGCTAGGTACTATAATCCTGGGTCAGCGGAACCCGGCTGTGCAGGCCTAGCTTTACTCAAATACTAGCTTAGGAATACCACTGCAACTCACCCTTCAGCACGGTGGCTTGCACCTCAAACTTATCGTTGAGCAAGCACAAGTCGGCCACGTAGCCGGGGTGAATCTGTCCTAGGTCGTCGTCGAGGCCGATGGCTTGGGCCGGGTAGAGGGAGGCCATGCGCAGACTCTCGGCCAGCGGAATACCTACTTGCTCCACGCAGTTGCGTACGGCATCGGGCATGGTGAGAGCCGAGCCGGCTAGTATGCCTTGTTCGTCCACAAAGTAGTTGTCTTGGCGGTGGAAGCGGTAGGCGCCTTCCTTCGATTCGTCCACGGCATCGGTGATGAGAAACAGCCGCTCCCCTAGGATCTTCTTGCTGATGCGTACGGCGCTAAACGCGCAGTGCACGCCATCGGCGATGATGCTAGCCCGGGCCATCTCAGCGTCGTAGATGGCACCCACTAGGCCCGGCTCCCGACTGCCGAGTTGCGACATGGCATTGAACAAGTGGGTGGCTGCCGTGAGGCCTTGGTGGAAAGCGGCGCTACCTTGTTCATATGTGGCATTAGAGTGTCCCGCAGAGATAATCACCCCTGCCGCCCGCAGCAAACTGGTAATCTCCGGAGAAGCTACTTCCGGGGCTAGGGTCATGATGCGCAAAACTCCCTTTGCCTCGGCCAACAACTCGGTGACACCAGCAACGGTGGGCTGTTGAATGAACTCCTCTTGGTGGGCGCCTTTCTTGATGGGGTTGATGTACGGGCCCTCCAAATGTAGCCCCAGCAAGCCGGGCATAGAAAGCATGGCCTTGCGCACCGCCGCCACTGCCGCCGTCATCATGGCGGGTGAGTTGGTGGGCATGGTAGGTAAGAAGCTCGTGGTGCCATGCCGCAGCGTGTGCGCCCGAATACGCGCCAGGGCTGCGGGCGATGGGTCGGTGGAAAAGAAGCCGCCCCCACCACCGTAAAGCTGTAAGTCAATGAAGCCGGGTGCTAGAATACCGCCGTGGCAATCATGGCGGGGTACTTCCGCCGGGGTCTCCACGGCTGGTAACACGGCCTCGATAAGCGTGTCGTTGACAAGAACAGCATGATTCCGCAGCACACTCGTGCTAGTATAGATGGTGCAGTTGGTAAGGAGGTAGCGCATAAGAGTCAATAAGATTGAACCCGCAAATACGCATTCAGGGGAGTTAGGTACAGCAAAGGCACTTGCCAAAACCTAGCTTATCAGAATAGAAGCACGAATCAGGCGAATTGAGGTAGGGCAAGTGTAATGATCTTCAGGCTTTACTACTTACTTTACCTCTTTATACTAAGCTACCTAGCCTCATCATCCAAGATAAAAAAAGCATCGTTACTAATCAGTAGCCTTATCCTTAACTTATCCATGGTGGTAGCTACAGACTGCGTATTGGTTTTCAGTGCACCTACCAGTCAGATTACAATCTCGACTGGGAAATACTTTTTGAAAAACTTCTGACTAAATAGCGTGCGCTGCGCAAATAGCTAGCTTGACTGCTCTTACCGGTCGCTCACCGGTTAGTGTACCTAGAAAGTCTATTGTACAAAAGCTCAGGTTAGGTTCTTACAATTGGCTTTCTTGCTTATCGCTTTCAGATCAAACGGCCCTGCGTAAAAAGCACAGGGAGCCATCCTAGCTACGACACGTTATGGTGGAACATGACAACTCTTCTTTTGGAGCAGCACCTAGCACGTCGGTGCCGCAGGCTAGCCTAAACGATAGCTTCCCGTTATCGGTATTTAATGCCCTGCCCGACGCTTACGTTCTGCTCTCGCCCGAGCTGATAATTCAAGCAGTCAGCGACGCGTATCTAGCCGCTACCCTTACCCAGCGTAAAAGTCTGGTGGGTAAGCACTTGTTTGAGGCGTTTCCGGATAATCCGAAGACGCCGAACGCACAAGGGGTGAGTAAGCTACGGGCGTCGTTGCAACAGGTATTGGCTACGGGCCAGCCGCACCGCATGGCTGTGCAGCACTATGATGTGCCTGATCCGGAGTGCTCCGGTGCTTTCGTGGAGCGCCATTGGGAACCCCTGAATACGCCCGTATTCAATGAGCAGGGCCACGTGTGCTACCTCCTGCATCAAGTGGTGAACGTGACGGAAAAGGTTAGGACGCAGGATCAACTGCGCGAAAGCAAGGGGAAGGAGCAACTAGCCCTAGGAGAGGTAGAGAGGCAGCAGTTGCGCTTAGAGCGCTTCTTCCTGCATGCTCCCGCGCTTATTGCCATGTACACAGGGCCAGATCTGGTCTTTGAGTTTGTCAACCCGCGCTACCAGGAGGTATTTCAGGGACGCGAGCTGCTTGGGAAGAAGCTGCTAGACGCATTGCCAGAGCTGATTAACACGCCTATTTGGCGGGACATCCAGCAGGTATACCGCACGGGCGAAACGCTGAACGAACACGAGGTAATGATTCCCGTGGTGCCCGCCAACGGCGGGCCTGTGCAAAACAACTATTACAGCTTTACCTGCCAAGCGCGTACCGATGCGCAAGGGCGAGTAGAAGGCCTTATGGTATATGCCTATGAGGTGACGGAGCAGGTGCATGCCCGGCGCAAAGTGGAGCGGCTCAATCAAGAGCTGGAAGAACGCGTGGCGAGTCGGACAGTCGAGCTGCGTGCCGCGCAAGCGGATGCAGAGGTCCAACGCAAACGGCTGTACGACATTCTCATGCAGCTCCCGGCGATGATTGTCACGTACCGAGGCCCCAATCACGTGTATGATCTGGTCAATCCGTATTACCAGCAGCTGTTCTCCACCCGGCAGTTGCACGGTCGGCCTATCCGGGAGGCGCTGCCCGAACTGAAAGGGCAGGCTTTTTTCGATCTGCTCGACCAGGTTTATCGCACGGGCGAACCATTTTATCAGCGTGAAATGGAGGTTTACCTCGACCTTACGGGTACTGGTAAGCTGGAGAAATGCTATTACAACGTCTTTTATCAAGCTACCCGCGACGCGAGTGGGAACATTGACGGCATCCTGAATTTCGCATCCGACGTGACGTCGCAGGTAGTAGCGCGCCAGCAAATAGAAAAGAGTGAGAAAGCGCTACGGGAGCTGAATGAGCAGTTGCGCATTGCGAACGAGGAAATGGCGGCGATGAACGAAGAGCTAACCGCTGCCAACGAAGAGATTGGAAACGCCAACGTGGAGCTGGTGCAAGCGCAGCAACAGTTGGCTATCCTCAACGCCGAGCTAGAGGTCCGCGTAGTGGATCGTACCGCTGAACTGCAAATTGCCCGCATGCAGGCCGAGCGCCAACGCGAGCAGCTCTATAAGGTGTTTATGGAAGCTCCCGAGCCAATTGTACTTCTAGAGGGCCCTGCGTTTACATTCCAGTTGATTAACCCGGCGTATCAGCGCGTCTTTCCGGCGCGTGAGTTGCAAGGCAAACCCCTTTTTGAGGCCCTGCCCGAACTGGCTGGCACCAACTTGCACGCGATTTTTGAGGAAGTGTACCAAACCGGCAACTCCTACTTCGCGCACGAATCGCCTTACCAAATAGCGCGCACCCTAGGTGGGCCACTGGAAGAATTCTACTGGAGCTATACCCTACAAGCCCGCCGTGCCGCCAATGGAAAGATCAATGGCCTACTGATCTTTGCCCACGATGTGACCCGCCAGGTGCATACGCGCCAGGCCATGGAGGAAAATGCTCGGCGCTTTGAAACCCTACTCGAAAGCATTCCGCAGATGACGTGGACCAGCACGCCTACCGGCGAGCTGACGTTCTTCAACGCCACGTGGTATGCCTACACGGGATTAACTCCTCAGCAGAGCCTCGGGGCTGAGTGGCAGGAGGTGCTGCACCCCGACGATGCGCTCATGACCAAAACAGCCTTTGAGCAGGCCTTCGCAGCCAAGAAAGGCCTAACCATTGAAAACCGCTACCGTCGTGGGTCGGACGGCGAGTACCGCTGGCATCTAAGCCAAGTCTTGCCCGTGCGCAACGACCAAGGCGCTATTACGCTCTGGGTGGGTACCGCCACCGATATCAACGACCGGAAGCAAGTAGAGCATCAGCTACAAGCGCTTAATGAGGAGCTGCGCGAAACCAACCGCATCCTCACGCGCACCAACGCCGACTTAGATAACTTCGTGTATGCTGCCTCCCACGACTTGAAGCAGCCGATCAATAACATTGTGGGCCTGTTTGGGGAACTACGGCGCTCGGCGGTATTCTACGATCCGGAGGAGGAGTTGCTGCTCTCCCTGCTCGACAGCAACTTAACTCAGCTCAACACGACCATCAACGACCTAGCGACGGTGGTACGGGTGGAACGGCAGAACGCTACTCCGCCGGCCGAGGGCATCGATGTGGCCTCACTCGCAACTGACGTGCTACAAACGCTCCAGACCCAGGTTCGTACCGCCCGCGCCGAAATCAGCACCGACTTCACCGCTGTGCCGGAGGTGTGGTACACTCCTAGCAGTCTACGGACTATTCTGTTCAATCTGCTCAGCAATGCGCTGAAGTACCGCGACCCTACTCGCCGCTTACTTGTGCAGATCCGAACCCAGCAGACCGACTGCGGCCCAGTGCTCGAAGTACAAGACAACGGCCTCGGTATCGATATGAAGCGCTATGGCCGCGAACTGTTCCATTTATTCCGGCGCTTTCACCACCACGTCGAAGGCACGGGCGTGGGCTTGTACCTCATCAACCGCTTGGTAGAAGGGCAGGAGGGCCGCATCGAAGTGGAAAGTAAGCCGGGCGAAGGAACGCTGTTTCGGGTGTACCTCACCGCGCAGAAGGTTGGCCGCCAGTAGTATTGGGAAACAGCATCATCTTAAAAGCACGTTTCCCAACCGTCGTGCTTGGCGCTACCGGGTGACTTTGCCGCGCAAATCCCAGTGGCTATGGGCCACGGCCGTGCCACCGGGCTCACGCTTGATGGTGCGTGTGTACCGCTCGCCGGCAATGGCGCCGTCGGGCCGGCGCTTGCCGAAAAATAGCGTGACCGGTTCCCCTAGCTCGTTGGTCAAGAAAGTGATGTCGTAGCCCTTAAATACGTCGTCGATGCGTGACGAAGGCTCGTAAATCTTGCTCAGCTTTTGGTCTAACAAACGGTGTAGTGGCATGGCAAATAGATACTAGTAACTCCCATTCTGTACGAAAGCACCTCCAGCAGAGTTAGTAGACGAGCTTTGCCGAAATCGTAGAAAACCTGGGATAAGCACGAGCCGCTTGGGCTATGTATTTAGGAAATTTCGTCAGCATCAGCGCGTTGCTACACAGCAGTGGGCACCACTTTTTTCCTATACTTGCCATAGCTAGGCTACGTCTTGGCTACCGTCTGCTATCTACTCCCACCCAAAACTCAGGACGCAAAGCCGCGTCTGGTATCTTTCTATGCACCCACGTATCCGCAAATTCTGGGTTTGGAGCTTCCTGCTAGCTCTCACCATCAGCACGAGCTTTGCCCAAACCAAAATCAAAGTGGCGTGCGTGGGCAATAGTATCACGGAAGGCTACGGCGTCAAAGACGGCCGAACGTACCCTATTCAGTTGCAGGAGCTGCTCGGCGACCCCTACGACGTGCGCAACTACGGCATTAGTGGACGCACGCTGCTGAAGAAAGGTGACCGGCCGTACTGGAAAGAAGCTAAATACCAGGAAGTATTGCAGTGGGAGCCCAACATCGTCGTTATCAAGCTAGGTACCAACGACTCCAAACCACAGAACTGGAAGTACAAAGCGGACTTTAAGAAAGACTATGTCGCTTTTGTAAAGTCGTTCAAGAAGCTGCCTTCGCACCCAAAGGTGTACCTCAGCAAGCCCATGCCAGCGTATCGCGCCAACTTCAGCATCAGCCCCGAAATTATCAAGAGTGAGATACTGCCGCTAGTAGAAGCCATTGCCAAGAAAACCCACACGCAGGTCATCGACCTCTATACACCAATGCTCGGCCACGACGACCTAGCTCCCGATGGCATTCACCCCACGTCCGCGGGCGATGCCATTTTGGCCCAGGAAGTGTTCAAAGCCATCAAGTAAGCTCGCCCTCGGCGCCGTTGCGCCGGCGTCAAGAAACAGATCTGCCCGTAGCACCTAGCTTTTGAGCTAGGTGCTACGGGCAGATCTGTTTTCTGCTCTATGGTAGCACCTCCTGCTCGGTATACATGAGCCAAATTTTTTTATTGCGTATCATATACGCATTAGGAAAAATCTGCTACATTTATTGCGTAAACAATACGCAATACTTGCGTTGCTGCGCTGAACTCTAGCGCCTGTTTACTCAATCCACTGCTTTCCGCGCTACGTTAGCTGCTTGACTGTTAGCTTCCTGCAGTGCGTCTATATAGATACAGCTTCTATCAGTCACGGCGTTGCTGGGTTCAATTCTATGAATAATGCCGGTAAAGGTTGCTTTACGGATTAGTTGGGCTGTAGGGCTCCGCATAACTTGTTTATCGCACCCGAGCCCGCCTGGTCTGTCAAGGATTAATACTCTTTAGCTGCTCGCTACACCAGTCTGGAAGCAGGTGTTGCTGCTCAATTGGTGCCTAGGTTCACCTTGGCTCCCCAGTATGGTTTCCACCGTGGGAATACCGCGTTAAGCTGAACCTGATTCTGAATTCCGAATACTATACCGCCTAGCTACTAACGGCTGGGACAGTAATCCATCAGTGCGGCACGCTGCGTGCTGCGCGTTCTTCTCGTATTCTTTCCGTTCCCACTAGCATTTACACGACACAGATGCCTCATCAACCCTCCCGCTTTTCTCTCCTTTTGGGCACTACTTTGTGCTACGCTGCTATGACGAACGTATGTCAGGCGCAAACTACTTCCGCCGCCAAGCCGCGCACGCCGAGTGCGCCAACCACCAACCGCCAGCAGGCGCTGCTCGGCCACGAAACCGAAATTAATGCTCTACTCAAGAAGCTGACGCTGGAAGAGAAGGTGCACATGCTGCATGCCAACTCGGCCTTTGCCGCTGGTGGGGTGGAGCACCTCGGTATTCCCGAAATCATGACTTCCGACGGTCCGCACGGCGTACGCCCCGAGCAGGGCCGCGACTGGAAAGGCGTGAAAGGAGCCAACGACGCCGGCACCTACCTGCCCAACAACAACACCCTCGCTTCCACCTGGAACCCTGAGCTAGGCTACGCCTACGGCACCGTGCTCGGCAGCGAGGCCAACTTTCGGGGCAAAGACATCATCCTAGGTCCGGGCATCAACATCGTTCGCACGCCGCTGAACGGACGCAACTTTGAGTATTTGAGCGAAGACCCTTTCCTCATCTCGAAGATGGTAGTGGGGTACATCCGTGGGGTGCAGGACCAAGGCGTGTCGGCCTGCGTGAAGCACTACGCAGCCAACAACCAGGAGACGCACCGCAACGATATCGACGTGGACATGAGCGAGCGGGCCCTTCGCGAAATCTACCTGCCAGGCTTCAAAGCCGCTATTCAGCAAGGTGGCGCCTACTCGCTGATGGGTTCCTACAACAAATTTCGGGGTACCTACGCCACTGAAAATGCCTACCTGATGAACGACATTCTGAAGGGGGAATGGGGTTTTAAGGGGCTGGTAATGAGTGACTGGGGTTCGGTGCACAACACACAGGATGCATTGCGCAACGGCACCGACCTGGAAATGGGCACCGACCTAGAACTCCTGAATAATAGCGTAGACCAAAGCGCGACGGCCTCCATCGCAAATGCCCCAACCAAGAACGTCTATGACCGTTTCTACTTGGCAGATGCAGCGCTGGATGCCATCAAAAAAGATCCGAAGCTGGTGCCTCTGTTGGATGATAAAGTACGGCGCATTCTGCGCGTGATGTACGCCACCAACATGATGGGCGGCACCAAGCGCAAGCCCGGCGCCTACAACACCAAAGAGCACCAAGCCACCGCCCTCAAAGTAGCTGAGGAAGGCATCGTACTGCTCAAGAACGAAGGCAACATGCTGCCGCTGAAGAAGTCGGTGAAGACGATTGCCGTCATTGGCGAAAACGCCAACCGCGAAAATGGCCTAGGTGGCGGTAGTGCCCAAGTCAAGCCGAAGTACGAAATCACGGCGCTGCAAGGGCTCAAGAATACGCTAGGTGATCAAGTGAAGATTACGTATGCCCAAGGCTACAAAATCGCGCGCGGCCAAAAAGCAGACCCGCAAATGATTGCTGAAGCGGTTGCGGCTGCCAAAGCGGCTGACGTTGTGGTATATGTGGGTGGCTCGACCCACGGCTACGACTACAGCAAGTGGAGCGACAACGCCTACGACGCCGAAGGCACCGACAAGCCTGACATGAAAATGCCCTTTGGCCAGGATGAGTTGATTCAGGCCGTCCAGAAAGCCAATCCTAATACCGTGGTCGTACTGCTCGGCGGTGGCCCCATCGACGTGTCGCCGTGGGTCGGACAGACCAAGGCGCTGGTAGAGGCCTGGTATCCGGGGATGGAAGGCGGCAACGCCATTGCGCACGTGCTGTTCGGCGACGTGAACCCCTCGGGTAAACTGCCCTTTACCTTCCCGGCAAAGCTGGAAGACTCGCCCGCGCACAAGTTAGGAGAGTACCCCAGTACGCCCGGCAACGAGCTGAAACAGACCTATAAAGAGGATATTTTTGTAGGCTACCGCTACTTCGATACTTACAAAGTAGCTCCGCAGTTTGCCTTCGGCTACGGGCTAAGCTACACCTCGTTCGACTACGGCAAGCTGACCATGACGCCCGGTACGCAGAGTGCTACCGTGTCGCTCACGGTGCGCAACACCGGCAAAATGGCGGGCGCGGAAGTGGTGCAGCTCTACGTGAAAGACGAGCAATCATCTGTGAAGCGTCCCGAAAAAGAGCTCAAGGCCTTCGAAAAAGTGTTCCTCAAGCCCGGCGAGTCCAAGACCGTGACGCTGAAGCTAGGTGCCGACGCTTTCCAGTACTACGACGAGGGCAAGAAGCAATGGGTGCTGGAGCCCGGCAAGTTTCAGGTGCTGGTCGGCAGCTCTTCCCGCGACATTCGCCAGACGGGTAACCTGACGCTGTAAGCCTCCTAGGGCTTGTAGTTCGCGTGGCGCAGCACAAGACGTGTTAGCACGGCTTGGCGCAGGCTGCGCGAACTACACCTAGGGCGCTACAGCACGAGCGTAGCGCCTTCGTTTAGGGCTTTGTGGTAGTTCTCTAGGTCAAATTCGTACAAGTTGGGCGACCGGTGCGGCCCGATCTTACGTTGCTCGTTCAGCTGCCGGATCAGACCTAGGGCCAGGAGCTTTTTACGGAAGTTGCGGCGGTCGAAGCTCTTGCCAAGAATGGTCTCGTACAGGTCGTGCACTTCCGGCAGGGTAAACTTCTCGGGAAGTAAATTAGAACCGATAGGCTGCTGGTAAATCTGGGTGCGGAGCGTTGCTAAGGCTTTGTCAATGATTTCGTTGTGGTCGTACTGCAACTCTGGAATGTCGCTGATGTCACGCCAAGCATACTCATCGATCAGAAATTCAGGCCGTACCACCACGTTGGAGTAATCGACTAGCGCATAGTACCCAATCGACAACGTCCGCTCTGAAAGCCAATGATTTTGGTCGAGCGTGACGCCTACTTTCGCATAGGTCTTGTTGTGGATCTGCTGGATAGCAATGCGATTGAGGCGGGCGGCACTATCGCCAAACGTGTAAAACTGCTGCAAGAACAGGTCGCGAATACCGGTTTTGTAAGCCAAAATCCGATAAGCCGCCTCCGTCAGCGTTTCGTGGCGCTGAATAAATCCGCCCGGCAGCATCCATTTATCGTGGCCGTGGTGCCTAATCAACAGGATTTTCAGCTGCCGATCGTGGTAGCCAAAAATGACACAGTCGATTGATAAATGAGGCAAATACTGCTCGTGCCCCTTGTTGACGAAATCGTGTACCTCCTCGGCAGTGTTCATGGCCGTAAATTTTTTATTGCGTAAAATACACGCATTAGAAAAAATCTCTACATTTAATCCGTAAATAATACAGAATGGCAGTTGATTTCACGCTGACGCCGCCATTCTCCTTTTACGTGCCGCCACTCCATCCAGCCCAAACTCCCACCGTCTCACCCAGTCTATGGTTAATTCCTACGCTACTCGCCTCCTCGGCCTACGTGCCGTGCTGCACGGCAAATCCCTCTGCATAAGCATACCTAGCTACCAAACCACCACCTAAGTACAGCCTTCACTATCCATACGTAAAGATGGCGTTTATCCGGCGCTGCAATAGTTTGATAGTGCCTTTCGTGCGTGTTCTGGCTCGTAGCCAGTTTGGTGCATAAACCGGAGTGCTTCCGGAACCCTGTTCAGCTCAGCTGATTCGCTATAGATCGTCTTGTGTTTTTTGGAGGTGGTGGCCAACCTAGCTACTTTCTCGACTATCGCTCCTCGTTATCTACTGCTTCTACACACGAGCTAACCGCGCTCATAGCGGCTGCGCTTCGTGCTTGGTGTAGCATCAAGGCTTTATAAGCCTTCCTATTTGCCTTTGCTTTATTTGAATGCGCCGCTAGCCTAAGCAAGCGCGCGTTGCTACTACCGTCGCGCTTCGCCTTGTGCGAGGCTGGAGGCTAGCTGCTTTCTTCTGTTCAAGCTCATCCCACTTCTAACTCTTTGTATATGTTGTTAAACCCCTACAAGAAACTCCTGCTGCGAAGTGCTGCGCTGCTTGCCGTAGGTAGCCTGCAAACGTTCGTGCAACCGATTGCAGCTAAGCCTCGAAGTGGTGCAGCGCTCCGGCTAGCCGGTATCGTGAAGCCCGTTGCCCTGCCGATCAAAGGTCGGGTCGTACAAAGCAATGGCGAAGGACTCCCCGGCGTTTCGGTGGTGATAAAAGGTGGCACCCAGGGCACCAGCACCGACGCGAATGGCAATTTTACCTTAGATGTACCCGCCGGCAGCACGCTGGTATTTAGTTACGTAGGTTACACACGGCGCGAAGTGCCCGTAACTAGTTCAACCACAACGCTGAGCGTAACACTAAATGAAGATACGCAGGCGCTGAAGGAAGTCGTTGTTGTCGGCTACGGCACCCAGGAACGCACCAGCGTGACGGGCTCGGTAGCCTCCGTGTCGGGCAGAGAAATTGCCGCTCAGCCAGTCCCCGATGCAGCCCAAGCCATTCAGGGCCGGGCGGCAGGTGTGCAGATTGTGTCGAACTCAGGGGCGCCAGGTGGCTCGGGTGGTACGTCGGTGCGGGTGCGTGGTATTACCTCGGCCGGTAATAACTCACCGCTTTATGTGGTCGATGGTTTTCCGCTGCCTACGGCCGTGGATGGCAACGGCAATGCCACGGGTACGGAGCTAAGCACCATCAACCCCAACGACATCGAAAGCATTGACGTGCTGAAAGATGCGTCGGCTACGGCTATCTACGGCTTGCGCGCTGCCAACGGGGTTGTCATCATCACGACCAAGCGGGGCAAGGCGGGCACTTCCAACATCAACCTAGATGCCTACGTGGGTACGCAAAACGTGTGGCGGCAAATTCCGATGCTCAACGCGTCGCAGTTTGCTCAGCTTAACAACGAAGCGCGGACGGCGGGTGGCTTGGCGCTTATTCCGAAATATGCCAACCCAGGCTCGCTAGGCGCGGGTACTAATTGGCTGGATGCCATCTTCCGGCCGGCCAAAATTCAGAACTACTCTTTGTCGGCTACGGGTGGTAGCGAAAAGGCCCGCTACGCTGTTTCGGCTGGTTATTTTCAGCAGGACGGTACCATTATCAATTCTAACTTCCAGCGCTTTACGCTGCGCGCCAATGGCGAAGTGCAGCTAAGCAAAATCCTGAAGATCGGTAATACGCTAGCTCTGACGCACCAGGACGAAAAGCCGCTTAACAACGAAAACAACGAGTTCAGCGGCATTATTCAGCTAGCAGTGCAGGCGCCGCCGACAGCCCCCGTGCGCAACCCCGACGGCAGCTTATATGAGTTTTCCAGCGTCGACAACTACGGCGAGGAAAGCCCGGTGACTGGTGCACTGCGGCCTATTCTGAAGAACAACCGCAACCGTGTAACATCGACCTTTTATGCGGAGCTAGAGCCTATAACCGGCTTGCGCTTCCGTACCAACATCGGCGCCGACTTGCAGTTCTTGCAGCAGGATCAGTTCTTCCCGTCCATCAGTGGTTCGTCGAAGTATCCGGCTTCGCAGGCGCAGGCAAACAGCAGCAACAACTACAGCCCAAGCTACCTGATTGAAAACACGGCGACGTATGACAAGCTCTTCGCCGGCAAGCACCAAGTCACATTCCTGCTCGGGCAATCGGCGCAGCAATTCGACAACTACTACCTAACGGCCAGCCGCATCGGCTACAGCCGCAACGACCTGCAAATCATCGACCGGGGCCCGATCAACTCGCAGATCAGCAACGGCGGCAACAACGGCCGCAGCCGCTTAGCTAGCTACTTCGGCCGCCTCAACTACGAGTTTGCGGGCAAATACCTGTTCTCGGCTACGGCGCGCTACGATGGTTCGTCGGCCTTTTCGCCGGAGAATAAGTTTGGATTCTTCCCTGGCGTGTCGGCGGGCTGGCGCATTTCGGAGGAAGACTTCTTGAAAAGCTACAGCAGCGTGAGCAACCTGAAAGTTCGGGCCGGTTGGGGCCGCGTGGGTAACCCCTTGAACGCGGGTACATTCGCTTACCTAGCTACCATCAACTCGGCCACGACCACCAACAATGGCGTGCCGGGCACGGGCTACATCTTCGGCACGGGCAGCCAAGTTCAGGTGATTGGTGGCGCCCCTACGCGCTTGCCGAACACGGATCTGAAGTGGGAAAACAACGAGCAGATCAACCTAGGTATCGACGTGGGTTTGTGGCAGAACCGGGTATCGGCCTCTATTGACCTCTACAAGCGGACTTCCCCGAACTTGATTGCGGCCGTGCCAGTGTCGTACGTGTCGGGCACCAGCGAAAGCATCAATACGAACGCCGCAGCTTCCTCTAACAAGGGCGTCGACCTAGCTATTACGACCAACAACTTTGTGGGCGATGCCAACGGGTTCAACTGGTCGACTACGCTGAACTTCTCGCTCTACCGCAACAAGATTACGTCGCTCGGAGCGGGCCGGCCTTACTTCGGGCAGAGCACGCGCGGCGGCGGCAGCCTGGTACGTTACGCTGAGGGTATACCTTTCGGCTCCTTCTACGGCTACGTAGCCGATGGCCTCATCCAAAGCCAGGGCGAGCTAGATGCGCTGAATGCAGGCTCCCCAACCAAGAGCTACCAAACGGCTGGTACTGGCCCCGGCGACATCAAGTTTAAAGACCTGAACGGCGACGGTCAAATCACCGACGCGGACCAGACGTACATCGGCAACCCGAACCCCGATTTTACTTATGGTCTGAATAACACGTTCAGCTACAAGGGCTTCGACCTGAACGTCTTCTTGCAAGGCTCGCAGGGCAACGACGTGTACAACCTGAACCGCTACTACACTGAGGGTGGCTTGTACGGTGCTTCTAACGCTAGCACCCTGACCCTGGAGCGCTGGACGGCGCCTAACACCAGCAACTTTGTGCCCCGCGCTGTCGCTGGCGACCCCAACCAGAACCTGCGCGTGTCGAGCCACTACGTGGAAAACGGCTCCTACATGCGCATCAAGCTGCTGACGCTAGGCTACACGCTGCCTGCCACGCTGGTCGGCCGGATTTCGGCTACCCGCATCCGGGTGTACGTGACGAGCCAGAACCTGGCAACCTTCACCAAATACAAGGGCTTCGACCCCGAGCTAGGTAACCAAGGTGGTAGCCTCGGCGTCGACCGCGGCATCTACCCGCAGGCACGCGTCTTCCTGGCTGGTATCAACATCGGGTTCTAAACAAATCAGCGGTGCGCCCTCGGCTTGCGAGCTGCGGGGCGGCGCTTCCACTCACAACAACTGTCACCATGTTTATAAAACAAAAAACGCTGGCCGCTTCGTTGCTGACCCTAGGTCTGCTGGCCGGCTGCGGGAAAGAATACTTGGATCTGAGCCCCCGCAATGCGGTTACGACCGAGACCTTCTACAAAACTCAAACCGACGCCGTTCAGGCCACCAACGCCGTTTACTCGCAGCTGAGCCAGAACGGAATGTACAACTACTCGCTCTGGGCCATCGGCGATGTAATGTCGGATAACTCCTTCCTCGGGGGCGGTGGCGCTGCCGACGGTATCGAGTTTCAGCAGCTAGATAACTTCTCCATTCCTACCAGCAACCCCCTGACGACTAGTCACTGGCAACGGGCATACCTAGGTATTGGGCAAGCCAACCAGGTGCTGACGCGGGTGCCGGCCATTGAGATGGATGCTACCATCAAAAACCGGTGCTTGGGGGAAGCAGAGTTCCTGCGGGCCCTGTACTACTTCTACCTGGTGCGCGGCTTCGGCGACGTGCCATTGGTGACCGTGCCTGCTCAGAGCGCAGCTGACGTAGCCAACGTGACGCGCACGCCGGCCGCGCAGGTATACGCTCAAATTGTAACGGATCTTCAGGATGCAATTACCAAGCTGCCCGCCGGCCCGTACACCGGCGAAGACGTAGGACGCGCCACGAAGTGGTCGGCCACGGCGTTGCTGGCGAAAGTGTATTTGACCCAGGGCGACATGGCTAATGCCGCCACACAAGCTAGGGCGGTCATCAGCGGCTCGGGCAAAAGCTTGTGGGCCAACTACGCCGATAACTTCAAGGTAGAGAACGAGAACGGCCAGGAGTCGCTGTTTGAGGTGCAGTTTAAGAACGGCCTGAGCAGCTACACCACCGACGGGCCGGGCTCAGTAATGAACGAATTCTGGGGCGCGCGCTTCTTCGGCAGCCCCTACGTGGTGTCGTCGGGCGGCTACGGCTTCAACATCCCCGAAAAAGAGTTTGTGGATGGCTACGAAGCCGGCGACCTGCGCAAAGCCGCCTCCGTGTTCGTGCCAGGCGACAAGTACCCTGATGGGCAAGTGCAGCCCGCTACCTTGGTAGGTGACCCCTTTGGGTTCAACATCCGGAAGTTCTACGTGGGCACCGTAAACGTGAACAACTGGGACTCGCCGCTGAACGTGCCCGTGCTGCGCCTTGGCGAAATCTACCTGATCTTGGCCGAAGCCGTGGGACCAACAACCGAAGGTTTGGAAGCCATCAACAAAGTACGCCGCCGCGCCTTTGGCCTGCCTATTAATACGCCTTCGGCCAAAGACCTGACGGCTTCTTCTACCGCTAACTTCAAGGACGCCGTGATTCGGGAGCGGCGCTACGAGCTAGCTTTCGAGATGGACCGCTGGTATGATTTGAAGCGGACGGGTACGCTGGTAGCCAAGATGCGCGCCCAGGGTAAAACGGGGGTGCAGGAATTCAATAACTTGCTACCTATCCCGCAGACGGAGCGCAACGTGAACCCCAACTTGACGCAGAATCCTGGTTACTAGCGGGTAAGCGTTGGTAAAGGCGAGAAAGGCAGCAGTCGTAGCGGACTGCTGCCTTTGTTGTCAAAAGCTAGTTCGTACTCGGTACACCCGAACAGGAACTCCGCCCAGCAGTTGATTAGGAGAAGTTGTTTACCCCTTTTACCCGTTCCCCATGAAAAAAACCACCCGTTCACTCGTCGCGGCCGTTCTGCGGAATCCTCGCGTTTATGCCCTTGTCCTCGCGGCGCTGCTTGGCGGCAGTATCGTGGCTTCGGCTCAAACCAAAGCGCTGCCGCAGCTCGGCAAAGCGAGCCTCAAGGAAGTGCTAGCAGCCCTTACGCCGGAGGAAAAAGTAAAGCTGGTAATTGGCATGGGCTTTTACCCGTCGGGCTTCCCAGAGGGCATGTTGCCACCCGGCAACCCCGGCGACCGAGAAGTACCTGAGAAAGTACCCGGCGCGGCGGGCCGTACCCACGCCATTCCGAGGCTAGGTATTCCGTCCTTGACGCTCTCCGACGGTCCCGCTGGCGTGCGCATCGACCCTACTCGAGGCAATGATAAAACCAAAACCTACTATGCTACCGCCTTCCCCGTCGCCACGCTGCTAGCCTCTAGCTGGGATACCACGCTGGTGCGCAAAGTGGGTGCCGCCTTCGGCAGTGAAGTGCGCGACTTTGGCATCGACGTATTGCTGGCGCCGGGCATGAATATTCACCGTAACCCCCTAGGTGGTCGCAACTTCGAGTATTACTCCGAAGACCCAGTGGTGACGGGCAACATTGCGGCGGCTTTTGTGAATGGGGTGGAGTCGAACGGGGTGGGCACGTCCATCAAGCACTTTGCCGTCAATAACCAGGAGTTCAATCGCATGCAACTCAACTCAAAAGTGAGCGAGCGGACCCTGCGTGAAATTTACTTGAAAGGTTTTCAGTTGGCCGTGAAAAAGGCCCAACCCTGGACGGTAATGTCGTCTTATAACAAAGTAAACGGCACCTACACCTCCGAAAGCAAAGACTTGCTCACCACTTTGTTGCGACAGGAGTGGGGCTTCAAAGGGCTGGTAATGACTGACTGGTACGGCGGAAAAGACCCGGTGGCCCAGCTCCAAGCCGGCAACGACCTGATGATGCCTGGCACCTATGCCCAAACCCAGGCCGTCTTGGCGGCCCTGAAAAGCGGTCAGCTCACCAGTGCCCAGCTCGACGCCAACGTGACCCGCGTGTTGGCGATGGTACTGCAGTCGCCCACTTTCAAAGGGGTAAAGTACAGCAGCCAACCGGCTCTGAAAGCTAATGCCGCCGTAGCCCGGCAGGCCGCCGCCGAAAGCATGGTGCTGCTGCGCAATGAGGGCAAGGCTTTGCCGCTGGCCGCGGGCCGCAAGGTGGCCGCGTTTGGCAATACCTCCTACAGCCTCGTGGCCGGGGGCACGGGCAGTGGCGACGTGAATAAAGCCTACACCATTTCCATCCTACAAGGCTTAACCGGTGCCGGCTTTGTGATGAATGAACCACTCAGCCAAGCCTACGATCAGTACCTGAAGGGCGAAAAAGCGAAGCTGCCGAAAACCAAAGGTCTCCTGGACCCGGCGCCCGTTATTGCGGAAATGCCCGTGGAAGCTAGCCTCCTGCAACAGCAGGCGCAAGCCGCCGACGTGGCCCTCGTGACCATCGGCCGTAGCGCGGGCGAGGGTGGCGACCGAAAAGTGGAAGACGACTTTACGCTAACCGCCGCCGAACAGACCCTGCTCAAGCAAGTATCTACCGTCTTTCACGCCCAAGGCAAGAAAGTGGTAGTGGTGCTCAACGTGGGGGGCGTGACGGAAGTAGCAAGCTGGCGCGACCAAGCTGATGCCATTCTGCTGGCCTGGCAACCGGGGCAAGAGGGTGGCTATGCGGTGGCCGACGTGCTCAGCGGCAAGGTAAACCCTTCGGGGAAGCTGGCTACTACCTTCCCCGTGGCCTACAAGGACGTGCCATTTAGTGGCAACTTCCCTGGCAAAGAGCTGCCAAGCGCGGCGAAGTCGGGCGGCAATGCCTTTATGGGCGCGCCTTCGGAAAATACGTATGAGGAAGGCATTTACGTGGGCTACCGCTACTACAATACCTTCAAGGTAAAGCCCGCGTACGAGTTTGGCTACGGCCTGAGCTACACCACGTTTAGTTACGGTGCCCTGAAGCTAGGTTCCCCGACCTTCGCCGGCAAAATAACCGCTACCCTCACTATCACCAACAACGGTCAGGTACCCGGGAAGGAAGTAGTGCAGCTCTACGTGAGTGCGCCTGCCTCCCGCCTCGATAAGCCGGAGAGCGAGCTGCGCGCTTTTGCCAAAACCAACCTGCTCCAGCCCGGCCAGTCCCAAACGCTGACCTTCAACCTAGCGGCGGCTGACCTAGCTTCGTTCGACACTCCTACCTCTGCGTGGGTGGTGGCCCCAGGCGCTTACACCGCAAAAGTGGGCGCTTCGTCCCTAGCTATTAAGCAAACAGCCAAGTTTGAAGTGCCGAAAGAGTTAGTTGTGGAAAAAAGTCGCAAACTTCTGGCCCCGCAAGAGCAGTTTGCCGATCTGAAACCGACTGCTCAGCGGTAGCAAGCGTATCGCGCGAGTGGGCGCTGACTCACCCGCGCGATATGCTTGCTTAAGACCTAGACCCTAGTGACTAACGCTCCCAACCCACAACCAAGCGTATGAAATACCTTCTGCTTTTTTCGCTCCTGACCGTACAAGCGGCACCAGTTGCGCTAGCCCAAACGTCGAAAGCGGCCACCAGCACCTTGGCAGCCAACCGGGTGCAAGTAGCCAACGGCACGCTCGAAGGCGCCACTGCGGCGAGCGGCATTCACGAATTTAAAGGAGTGCCATTTGCTGCGCCGCCTGTGGGCGAGCTGCGCTGGAAGGCCCCACAACCTGTCAAGAACTGGACGGGAGTACGTCAGGCCAAGCAGTTTGGTCCCCGCGCCATGCAGCTGCCGCTGTTTGGCGACATGAACTTCCGCTCTAACGGAGTCAGCGAAGATTGCCTCTATTTGAATGTTTGGACTCCCGCCAAAACCGGCAAAGAGCAGCTGCCGGTGCTGGTGTACTTCTACGGCGGCGGCTTCGTGGCGGGCGATGGTTCGGAGCCGCGCTACGACGGCGAGAGCCTAGCCAAGCGCGGCATCGTGACCGTGACGATGAATTATCGACTGGGTGTGTTTGGCTTTATGGCCCACCCTGAACTGACGAAAGAATCGCCGAATCACGCGTCCGGTAACTACGGTCTGCTCGATCAGCAAGCCGCCCTGCGCTGGGTGCAGCAAAACATTGCCGCTTTTGGTGGCGACCCCAAGAAAGTGACCATCGCGGGCGAGTCGGCGGGCTCTTTCTCGGTGAGTGCACAAATGGCCTCGCCTGGCTCGAAGACGATGTTTGCGCGGGCTATTGGCGAAAGCGGCTCGCTGCTGTCGATGCAACCAACGGCTACGCTAGCGGAAGCGGAACAGAACGGAGTCCAGTTCGGAACAGCCCTGAGCGCTACGTCGCTGGCCGCATTGCGGGCATTGCCGGCGCAACAGCTACTCGAAGCCACGGGCAAACAAGGAGTACCACGCTTTTCGGTGGCCGTAGATGGATACTTCTTTCCGAAATCCCCAAGGGAAATCTTCATGGCTGGTCAGCAAGCGAAAGTGCCGTTGTTGGTGGGTTGGAACTCGCAGGAGTCGGGAGCCAATGGCATCTTGGGTAAGGAAAGCCCAACGCCAGAAGCGTACACGCAAGCTGTGCAGAAGCTGTATGGCGACCGGGCCAGCGAAGTCCTGAAGCTCTACCCCGCCGCCAATGCCGAACAAGCGGCCACAGACCTAGCCAGCGACCGGTTCATTGGCTACAGCACCTGGAAATGGGCCGATGTGCACAGCCAGACTAGCGGCCAGCCCGTGTACCGCTACCTCTACGCCCGCCCCCGACCCGAAATGACGCCCGAGATGGGCAACGCCGTAGCAGGGCTAGCCGGTGGTGTGGTGAAGCAAGCCACCGACGCACCCAAAGCGCCACCCGCAAAAGGTGCCGTGCACTCCGCCGAAATCGAGTATGCTCTTGGCAACCTAGCTACCAACAAGGTGTACGCTTGGACGCCAGATGATCATAAAGTGTCGGAGATGATGGAGAGCTATTTCGCTAATTTCATCAAAACGGGCAACCCCAATGGTGGCAGTTTGCCTAACTGGCCCCAGCTGAAAAGCGGTCAGGTTATGCGCATCGACGTGAAAACCCAAGCCGAGCCCGATGCGACTCGCGCCCGCTATCAGTTCCTCGATCAGCAAGTAGGCAAATAGTTGTCTGAAGTCGCCTGCCGGGCCGACGCTCTAAGCGTCCGACCGGTCGTTGTATGCTTGCGGCTGAACGATGATTGTGCAGGAGAATTTTTCTGGCGGCAACCAGTCCGACGCCTAGGATGTCGGACTGGTTGCCGCCAAGTGTTTTGCCTTTTTCCCAAGCCGCTCTGGCGTCTCTAATCACTTTGCGATGATGGTACCACTACTAACTAGGGATGGCGCTGGCCGAAAACGCTCCATTGTGATGACCAGTGCGGTTATGCTGCTTAGCTTGTTTTCGTGCGCCGAGCCAAAAGAAAACCTAGGTACGCCAGCTACTTCCGTGGAATGGGTAGCTACCACGCCGACGGCTTCGTGGGTGATGCAGCAGGGTTTAAAACCCACTACCAGCAGCGGTCCGGCCGATGTCGAAATCAACGTTGCGCAGCCCTTCCAAACCATTAATGGCTTCGGAGCTTGCTTCAATGAGCTAGGCTGGACGTCGCTCAGCGCACTCAGCGGCGTTGATCGGGAGAAGATTATGCGTGAGTTGTTTGCGCCGGGCGTGGGTGCCAACTTCACCATCTGCCGGATGCCGGTGGGTGCCAACGACTTTTCGCGCGACTGGTATTCCTACGACGAGACGCCCGGTGACTTCGCCCTCAAAGACTTCAGCATCGCCAACGACGAGCAAACGCTGATTCCCTTCATCAAAAATGCCCAGCAGTACAACGCCGCGCTGAAAATATGGGCTTCGCCCTGGAGCCCACCCACGTGGATGAAGTACAACAAACACTACGCGGCGGCGATGGTGAAGCCCGAATACCGCCAAATGATGCCAACCCTTGCCGACAACGGCCTTAAGCCGGAGCAACAGGGGAAGGAGGGCACCAACATGTTTATTCAGGAAGACAAGTATTTCACAACCTACGCGCAGTACTTTGTCAAATTCCTCGAAGCCTACCAGAAAAAAGGCATCAGCATTAGCATGGTGATGCCCCAAAACGAGTTCAACTCGGCGCAGGTGTTCCCGAGCTGCACCTGGACGGCCACCGGCTTAGCTAAGTTCGTCGGCTACCTAGGTCCGCAGATGCAGCAACGCAAGGTGGACGTGTTCTTCGGCACAATGGAGCGCGCCAATGAGGCCCTAGTGGATACCGTGCTGCATGATGCGCGCAGCAGCAAGTACATCAAGGGCGTAGGGTTTCAGTGGGCTGGTAAGGGCGCTATTGCCGGTATTCATCAGCGCTACCCGAACCTAGCCCTGTACCAATCGGAGCAGGAGTGCGGCGACGGCAAGAACGATTGGAAGTACTGCGTGTACACCTGGGGCCTGATGAAACAGTATCTGACCAGTGGCGCTAACGCGTACATGTACTGGAATATCTCCCTGAAAAAGGGTGGGGTTAGTCGTTGGGGGTGGAGTCAGAACTCGCTCGTGACCGTAGACGAAGCCGCCAAGACCTACCAGTTCAACTACGAATATTACCTGCTGAAGCACCTGAGCCACTACGTGAAGCCCGGTGCCCGGCGCGTTGCTACTAGTGGAGCTTTTACGAACGTACTCGCCTTCCAAAACCCGGATAAAAGCGTGGTGCTTGTGGCCCAAAACGAAGGCAGCACCGACCAGACCGTGCGAATCAAGCTAGGGCAGCAGACAGTGGCGCCAGTGCTGAAAGCTAATTCTTTCAATACCTTGTTGCTGAAAGACCTATAGGAAAGCGTTGCGGTGCATATAGCGCGGACCTTGTGGTTCCGTTTGTTTATCCACCTGCGGATTATAACGTCTGCGCTATAGTAACCCACTCGCCTTGGCCAAGTATACGCTTCTGCTCCTGCTGCTTTTCAGCCAGTTCCAACGCGTGAGTGCGCAGGCCGTCAAACCTAGGGTCAATAAGTTGCTCTACGGGGTGGCGTACTACGACGAGTACATGCCCTATGATCGGCTGGATAAGGACATCCAGATGATGAAGGCCGCCGGCATCAACTTGGTGCGCATTGCCGAATCGACGTGGAGCACGGTGGAGCCGCAGGAAGGTGTGTTCGACTTCTCGCACATTGATCGGGTCCTGAACGCTATGCACAAAGCGGGCATCAGCGTTATTATCGGTACCCCAACGTACGCCGTGCCGACGTGGCTGGTGCGTAAGTACCCGGCGGTGCTAGCGATTACGCCGCAGGGGCAAAACCAGTATGGTCCGCGTCAGAACATGGATATCAGTAACCCCGACTACCGCCGCCACGCCGAGCTGGTGATTCGGGCTATGCTAGGTCACGTCAAAAACCATCCGGCCATTATTGGCTATCAGATTGATAACGAGACGAAAGCGTATAATACGGCCGGGCCGGCGGTGCAGAAGCAATTTGTGCAGTACATGCAGAAGAAGTTTCCGTCGCTGGATGCGCTCAACAAGGCGTATGGGCTCGACTACTGGAGCAACCGCATCAATAGCTGGGAGGATTTCCCGTCGACGGTGGGCACCATCAATGCGAGCCTAGGCAGCGAGTTTGCCAAGTTTCAGCGCCAACTCGTCACCGACTTCCTCGCTTGGCAGGCTGCTATGGTGCGCGAATACAAGAAGCCGGAGCAGTTTATTACCCAAAACTTCGACCTAGACTGGCGTGGCCACTCCTACGGTATTCAGTCAGAAGTTGATCACTTTGCGGCGGCTAAAGCACTGGATATTGCCGGCATCGATATTTACCACCCAAGTCAAGACCAACTTACGGGCACCGAAATCTCCTTGGGCGGCGACATCACTCGCTCCATGAAAGGCGGGCAGAGCTACTTGGTGCTAGAGACGGAAGCCCAGGGTTTTCCGCAGTGGGTGCCGTACCCAGGCCAGTTGCGCTTGCAGGCGTTTAGCCACCTAGCTTCCGGTGCTAGCTTGCTAGAATATTGGCACTGGCACTCCATCCATAACTCCGCTGAAACCTACTGGAAAGGCCTGCTCAGCCACGATTTTGAGCCCAACCCCGTCTACAACGAAGCCAAAACTATTGGGCAGGACTTCAACCGGCTCAGCACCAGCTTGGTCAACTTACAGAAGACCAATAAAGTCGCTATCCTCTTCAGCAACGAAGCCCTGACGGCCGAAAAGTGGTTTGCCAACGGGCTCGGCTACAACGAGGTGCTGCGTTCCTTCTATGACGCGCTATACCGCCAGAATGTAGGCTGCGACTTCGTGGACCCTAGCAGCCCCGACCTAGATAAGTACTCGCTGGTCATTGTGCCCATGCTCTACGCCGCGCCCACAAGTTTGCTGGAGCGCCTGAACCAGTATGTGCAGAAAGGCGGCCACCTCGTATGCACGTATCGAAGCGGTTTTTCGGACGAGAACGTGAAGGTCCGCACCACCCCGCAGCCCGGCGTTCTGAGTGCCGCGTGCGGGGTCACGTACAGCCTATTCACGGCGCCCGATAAAGTGACGCTGAAGGGCGACCCGTACCAAGTGGGCCAAGCCAACAACCAGGTAAGCACGTGGATGGAGCTGCTCACGCCCACCACCGCCAAAGTGCTAGCCTCCTACGATCATCCGGCGTGGGGCAAGTACGCGGCCATCACCGAAAACACCTACGGCAAAGGGCTAGCTACCTATATCGGGTGCCGCACGAGCAACGCGGTAGTGGAGAAGATCGTGGCTGACGCGGTAAAGAAAGACGGTTTGTGGGGCGCTGATCAGGAGCTACAGTTTCCGCTCATCACGAAAGCGGGCGTAAACCAGCGCAAGAAAATGGTACATTATTACTTCAACTACTCGGCTGCACCTAGCTCTGTGCGTTACCCGCACGGCGCAGGTAAGGAACTGCTCTCCAGTCAGGCTGTGGCCAAAAATCAGCAGTTGCAGCTAGGCCCCTGGGGCGTGCAGATTGTGGAAGAGCAATAGGAACGCTTCAGAGTTGGCTGAATAGTAACCTCGCTAATAACAATTTCGAGCCACGGTAAATTGACTGTCTAGCTTAGGGATGAAGTTGATGTAGGTAATTTAATTACAAACGTAGTAAATCCCTCTTGCTGCGTATCTATTGCTATATTTCCCTTGTGTGACTTGACAATATCTTGACTGATAAATAGACCTAGGCCTGTGCCTTTAGAAGTAGGCTTGGTTGTGAAGAAAGGAGAAAAAATCTGCTTCTCTTCGGTGTCTGATATTCCTTTACCATTATCCTGTATCCTGATTTCCACAAATTGTTTGTTGAAACAAGTTTCAACGATCAGCTTAGGATGAAAATTGGCGTCTGTCAAATGTCTTTCGTGTATAGAGTAGAGAGCATTACTCATGATGTTGTAAAGGACCAAACTCATTTCTGTAGGCAAAATATTTACAGTATAGTTGTTAAGGTTGAGTCCTTTGATCAATTCTAGAGAGATGTAGCTGTGAGCTGCATCTATTTCGCCTTTGTACATAGCAAATTGTTCTTCTACATAGGAATTGACATCCGCTTCTATGAAGGTTGTAGATTTGGCTTGCAACAACCTTCCCATGCTCCTTACTATTTTAACTAAGCTAAAGCTGTGTTCTTTTATCTTATCTATATTCCCATCTATCATAGTAAGTACTGGTATTACCTCGTTCTGAATATGTTCGTCAGAAATATATTTATCTGTATTTAATAGTTCTTTTCCTTCCTCTAGAAGCTCGTTTGATACTTCAGCGAAATTGCTAACGTAGTTCAAGGGGTTAAGTAATCGATCAACTAGACCTTTGGTTATTTGCCCGATAGAAGCTAATTTCTCTTGTCTAATTAGTTGTTCTTGCGTTTCCTTTAGGTCCGTCAGCGTCTTATTAAGACCTTCAAGTAAGTCATCTGACTTCTTTTTTTCTACCGTTAACTCGCGGGTTCTATCTTCTAATTCCTGGCGTGCCTTCGATAAATCAGCAACCATTTTATTGAAAGCAATGCCAAGCTCTCCTATCTCATCGCGCGACTTGCTGAATACCCTTTGGGTAAGATCTCCCCTTCCTACTTTGGTGGCGGCGTCTCTTAATGCTAGCACAGGAATAGAAATGTTCCTGGCTAAAACGAAGCCGATGCCGATGCCGATGGTAAAGATTAAGAAGCTAAAGAATAAAGAGGTAGCACGAATGTTTCTTTTGCTTTGAACAATTTCCCTCGTTGAAAAAGCTAATAGTATTGCACCTTTCATCACCGGAGTACTGAAATTTGCACGTTTTATGATTGTTGAATCATTCGATACAGCATCAATATTTATCTTCTTTGCTTCGGGATAAGTCCTAAATACAGTTCTAGTTACTTGGTAAGTAGAATGCACTTTATTCCAGACGGTGTCAACTTGTAGTAAGCTTACGAATTGCAGCAAAGGGTCCTTGTTAACAAAATCCATAGCGGTTTGAACGCCCTGGAAGTTCTGTTCAGTCATAGCAATCTTTACTCCTAGAGCAACTGTATTTGCATGGTTCTGAACTTCTTTGTTAAAATTGCTGAGCAGGTATCGTTCCTGCACAGCTGGTAAGTAGAATAAAATAAAAAAGGAAAATAGCAATACAATACTAGTTACCGTTATCCAAATCTTAGTCTTAACGGTAAGACGTAAGTGGTTGATGATTTGGACAGCAGGTAGTTTGTAGAAGCTGGCTAGCATATGAGATGCCTTTATCGATAATGCACTACGGGAGAAGACTATAGGCTCTTTTTTCCATCGACAATTATAACCTTGTTATTTGTAGGTGGTTGGCTGAGAATGCCGATAGCACCATTGGTTTGCGAGACGAATTCTCCAAGATCGGATTCGGAATTGAAAAAATTGGGAGCATTGGCTTTGCCCTGAAATACTAGGGCAAGCCAATACTTGTTCAATTCGTTTTCACTCATATTATAGATCTTTTTGCTGGTATTTACTCCAATAGGAGTATTGGTTTTCATAAGTGCTATGACAACTTTACTGCCATCAGGCCAGCGCAATTTCTCTCCCCGTATTATTGATCTTAATTGGTCCATCTTCATTTCTGCTGGTATTCCTTTCCCGTTGGCAATTACTGTCAAACTCATATTTTGTGAATTTGCCGGTAATGGGAGATAGACGGTAAGTAGGAGTAGAATGAAAATAAATAGGAAAAGCCGCGTCATGAGCATGATAATTTAAAAACCAACGGCTACTTGAAACACTAACCTGTCCGTGGTACTTGCTTGGCGGTTCTTTACGTGCTGATATTCAAGTTTGAGAACGGCTAGGTAACTTAACTCATATCGCAGCCCGCCAACAAAGGATTGAACATTGTTATTTAGAAAGTATACTTCTTTGTTCTTATAACGGATGTCATCAAATCTAATGTATGGTATGATCTTATCTGTTACTCTTAGGCCAGCATACACGTAGGAAGCTAGGGCATCTTGCATACCTAGGCTATCAGATTTGTTCATAACCATACTGCTCTCTGCTAATAATTCGTATTTTTTAGAAAAAATAGAATCGTTATAAGAAATAGAAGCTGTCATTATATTTTGGTTCACCTTGGTAGGTATTAGTGTACTAACGCCACTATAATGATTGTGGATCGTACTTCCTTTCGAAATTACATCATGGTAGAGTGATGCACCAATACGCATTCCATCCTTTGGTTTTATATGGATGGCTGCTGTTAGCGATTTAAAAATGTTATTGTCTTGCACATCACCTGAGCCTAGCCCGTTACCAACCATGAGGTCGTAGCCAAAGCGAATACGACCAAGGTTCTGTCCTTGTAAGCTGACGCCAGTTGTATGAAGTGGGATGATGCCTTCCGAGAAGATCAAGGGTCGATCAACTGTAGGGAAGAATACTCTACCATGGTGATAGGTGTCGTTCCAGTAATTAACCGGTGTATGATGCTTTCCTATCAGAATGCTGTGATTACCTGCATAGTTATATTTTAGAATTATACGTTCAATGCTAATGTCAAAGTCAGTAGGAGAGTCAAGAGAATACTTGAAGACTGTCTCGCCCAAAAACGATAATCGCTCGGTTATTTCTGAAGTAATAAACAAATCTTGCTCGCCAAGAGCAAAGCTTGCTTTGCCCTTTTGATAATAAGCAGATGCGTCAGCAAATCCTTTAATTTGGGTTCTCTGCGCTACAGAACGTTGTGTTGAGCATAACGCCAAAGTAACTATCAATAAGATAATAAATGCGTATTTTATGTTTTCCATACTTCACTATTCAGTTTTTAACTACTGACACTTAAAGAAAAGTAATGAGTCTGAGGTGCTTTTGTTTTTCAATTAATTAGTATTTTATGTATTGCGAGGGAATAAAAGCTGTATAAGATAACTTATTGATTTTTTGAATAATGATGTGTTTTATCGGTGATAATCTTGTTAGTGCAATCAATCCGGGTATACTACTATGTACAATGCTTTTGATCTGCTTCTATATTATTAAACCACGGTTTTACATCAATAATCAACTCGATGAGTTAGACTAGAAACAATGTATAGCGGATCCTATCAGAGCCATGGGATCTGAATAGATTTTATTGGAATACTTCCAAATATACTTGTTTTTTGAAGCAGAACTAATGGTATTTTTTGTTTCCTGCTACCCAGGATAGAAGCGGCATAACGTGGTAGGTACTTAGGCCTGCTTGCTAAACCTCAGACTATTGTGGTACACAGCCGGTAGGTTTTGTCAACGAGTATTTCCTTGATAATTAGTACCTTGAGAAAGATCATTTTCTATTTGCCTAGCTCATTACCAGTGCTCATCTCTAGCTTTTTGATCTATACCATGAAAACCGTTCTCTTTTCACTCAGCATACTATTCCTCACGGGGAGCCAAGTTGGTGCTCACGCCCAGACAGCTCCTGTTTCAAACAGCAAAACGCCAGCAGAGAAAACCGCTCGAACTGCTAACCGAAAGGCGAAGAAGTATAATAGCCCTGTCGTTGTAGCAAACACAGAGGAATTGGAGCAGAAAATTCAGCGAGTAAGTCGGCCGACTGATGGACCGGTGAGGGTTAGAGTCAGGTCGGTTACTAAGAAATAGGACTCGGAGCAGGCCATATTCAGTAGCGACTTACTATAGTGTTTACCGGTCGAATAACTTTGAAAATAAAGCCTTTTTGGCTGCTTCAGAGGGTGTGACCAGCTACTCGGCCCGTCATTGCAGGTATTTACGTTAGCACGAGTGCGTGCAAACTTGACTATACTGACGTCGTTACGGATGCCATGCCCTTCGCCACGATTAAACTATGTATCTGTAAGTGAAAATATTGTGCATCGCTTTTCTTCACACAACTGCTTCCACACAATGATGAATCAACTATATAAGAGGTATTTCCCTCAGCATATCTTTCCTAGTCTGTTCATCCTTATTCCACTAAGCTCCTGTATCAAATCAGAACACACGGAGCCCGAACCGACTGTGCCGGCGCAGTATGAAGTTACCGATGTCCATTACTTCTTGACTCCTGGGGCTCGTATTGATACGGTAGCAGTGCCCTTGAAGGGACTAAGTGTACAGAACCCGAGTAACATCTTGGCTACACAGCAAATTGAAGCGAGTGTTGATGATTTAGTGAAAACTTCTCAGTTCGAAATTGACCAAACCAGTCTCCTGCCTAAAGAAATCGACCTAAGCAATCTGGTTGTGCCGGTGCCGCAGGATTGGGCGGGTATGGAGGCGGTCAGCTACTCTACAGAGACCTTTCCGCTCAGTGCCATCCAACAGCAGAAACCATACGGCACGTATGCCAAGCAGATACTAACAATCAAGATTCCGGCTAACTCTCGTATCGACATCAGCCGCCAAATCGAGGCATATCACCTCACTTGCTCATTTCAAGGCACGTTGAAGAACACAACCACGGGGCAACGCTATGCCTTGCGCGGAACTTGGAAAGGCTTGTTGCGCTACAATAATCTTTCAACCACTACCAGACAATCTACCTTATAACAGCCTACTTAAAATAGGGCCATTTTCTGCCTTCGAGTTGGTCACGGATAATCATTGCTTCTCCTCAACTTTTCTCGGACCGAACATTAATAGAAGGCCTTCATCTTAAAAACAAGCAGAATCTAGCTTGTTCACGCTTTATCCAGCGCCAAGCGTGTCTCTTCCAAGTCCAGCTCGTTTTCGATTTTGCGCAGCAGCTCCTCGCTGGTTTTCTCCTCGTGTCGGAGCTTTTCAAGTACGCTGCGTTCAAACTGAATAACCGCTTCTTGTAGCTGTTGAAACTGGGTGATGGGCTTCTCTTCCAAGCGGCTGGCACGAACGCCAAGCGCTCGGTTGTGCAAGCGCTCTAGGCGGATGTCGTAGCGGCTTTTCATGCGAGCTAGCACATCGGGCGGCGCGTGCTCCTGGCCGGCGGGGCTGCCGAGGTAAGTGACGGTTTGGCCAGCTAGATATAAGCGCAGCTCTACTTCTTCGTGCTCTACGCTGTCGTCGGGAGCGATGCCCAGCCAACGGATTAGCGGCGCTAGGCTCAAGCCCTGCCCTACAATGGTGCAGAAAATCACGACGAAGGTGATGAACAGAATCAGGTTGCGGTGCGGAAAGGGCACGCCAGGGCTAAGAGTGAGCGGCAAGGACAGCGCAATAGCCAATGACACCACCCCGCGCATACCCGTCCAGGCAATAACCGTGACGAGCGGCAGTATGGGTTTCGGCTCCCGCTCCCGAATGCCGCGGCTCAGCACCCGCGGCAAATAGGTGCTCGGGTACACCCACAGTAGCCGGCCCACAATCACAGTAAGCGTAACCACAATGCCGTAGCTGAGTGCCTGCTGCCAAGAGACTTCTTGTTGAATGCCAGCAAGTATGTTGGGCAGAGCTAGGCCAATCAGGATAAAGACTAAGCCGTTGAGTAGCAATACCGTTGTTTTCCAAACAGTGTATGTTTGCAGCCTAGCTTCGTGGGTGAAAATAGTAGCTGACCGCCGGGCCAGGAACAAGCCCGCCGCTACCACCGCCAGCACCCCCGATACGTGTATCTCTTCGGCCGCTAGGTAAGCTAGGTAGGGTGTCAGAAACGTGAGCGTCGTAACCACGATGGGATTGCGCGTGAGGCGATGCACGTGAAAGATGCCCCAGCCTACCAGCAAGCCGATGCCCGTACCCGCGGCCGCCACCCAGATCAGCTGCAAGCCCGCCTGCCAGAGCACAAAGTGCCCCGTGAGCACCGCCGCCAGCGCGTAGCGATACGCAATCAGGCCGGTGGCATCGTTTACTAGACTCTCGCCTTCCAGAATGGTAACCACCCGTCGCGGCAGACCTAGGCCTTTGGTAGCGCTGGTAGCCGCCACCGCATCGGGGGGCGAAATAATGGCACCCAGGACGAAAGCCGCTGGCCAGCTAAAATCGGGAATGAATGCGTGGGCGACGACGGCGACCAACCCCGTCGTGAACAACACGCACCCGAGAGCCAGAAAGCCAATGGGCCGACGATATGCTTTGAAGTCGGGCCAGGAAGTGCTCCACGCTGCCTCGTATAACAGGGGTGGCAAGAACAGCAGGAATACTAAGTCGGGAGCTACCGTGACCCGCGGCAAACCCGGTATCAAACCTAGTACCATGCCTACTATCACGAGCAGCACAGGGTAAGGAAGTTTAACCCGGTCGGCTACTTCCGCTAAGATGGTGACGACGGCCAGAAGCCCAATAATTAGCTCAATGTTGTGCATGAGGCCTTTACAAACGCAAATTGGGGAGAAAGCGGAAAGATAACAGACCTAGCTATTCATCCCGCCAGAGGCGGACCTAGCTCAGTAGTTTGCTTTCCTGCTTTCTCCCCAACCTAGGTTGCGAGATGCTTCTGGCTCTTGTCGCTCAGAACTAGCCAGAGGAGCACGTCAGGTTCCTCTAGCTGATTCGACGTAAGTGTTCTGGTTTTCTGCTTAAATCTTCTCCGCTAAGAAGGCAGCTACTTCAGCGAGGCGGCTGGAGAAGCCCCACTCGTTGTCGTACCAGGCGGCAACGGACAGGAGCTCACCTTGCTTAGCCGTGAGGGGTAAGTCGACGATAGAAGTGTGCGGGTCGCCCACAATGCGGCACGACGCCCACTCATCTTCCAGCACGTCCATTACACCTTTCAGCGGGCCTTCCTTCGCGGCTTGGCGCAGAGCTTCGTTTACTTCCTCTACTGAGCACTCTTTTTCCGTCACTAAGTTTAGCTCGGCGATGCTGCCGGTGCGCGTAGGCACGCGATAGGCTTTGCCCGTAATGTTCAGGTCAGGCCAGATAAACTTCAGCGTTTTGGCCGCGCCCGAAGAAGACGGAATGATGTTTTCGGCCGCGGCCCAGGAGTCGCGCCGGTCTTTCATCGGCTGGTCAGTGAGTGATTGGGTGTTGGTGTAGGAGTGTACGGTAGAGAACAAACCGTACTTAATACCAAAGTTTTCCAGCACGACTTTCACCACGGCCGCCAACGCGTTGGTGGTGCAGCTGCCCATGCTCACGATCTTGTGTTTGCTGGCATCGAAGGTATCGAGGTTGATGCCTTTCAGCAGCACGGCGTCGCAGTCATCCAGCGACTTACTCGGTGCGCTAATGAGCACATACTTAGCGCCGCGGTCGAGGTGGGCTTGTGCGCCCGCGCGGGTGGTGGCGCGGCCGGTGCAGTCTACCACGAGGTCGACACCTAGAGCGGACCAGTCAGGTATTTCTTTCGAAGAATTGATGTACTGAATCTCCCGGTCGCCGATGTTGAATTTGCCTGGGCTACCCGATACGGGCTCGTGCCAGCGTCCGTAGTTCGTATCAACGGCGAATAGTGCGGCCAGCGTTTCCTCGTCCCGAATGTCGGAGACTGAAACGGGTACGAACAGATTATTCTTCAAACCAATGCGCAAAAACTGCCGGCCAATGCGGCCAAACCCGTGCAAGGCAATGCTTCCCATGGTGTATGTGGTTGGTAAGGTGGAGTGTTCGTTGGGTTTGAACGAGTTAACCTAGCTAGGGTTGTCACCGAATCGTTTTGCTGATGGTTCAGATTTGCCACCGCTCGATGCGTTCAGGCGTCCGACTGATTGTCGGCTGCGGACGCTTGCACGAGCTAGGTGCACGTTCTGCTAAAACCCTGCTAGGGGCTTCAAGCCCTGTCAGGGTTGGAATGACCCCAGCTACCGCCAGCCACCACCTAGGGCGTGGTAAAGGTCTGTGACGGCTTGGCGTTGCTGCAATGCGTCGTTTACGCTGTTGAGCTGGGCCGAAAGCAAGCTTTGCTGCGCCGTAAGTACTTCGGTGTAGTTGGCGAAGCCGGCACGTAGCAATTCCTGCGTATAATCGACGGCCTTATCTAAGGCTGCTAGCTGCTGGGCACGAATCCTAGCTTTCTGAACAGCACTTTCGTAGGCGAACAACGCATTCGAAACCTCCTGCCCGGCCGTAAACATGGTCTGTTGGTAGGTGGCCAGGTACTCGCGCTGCAATGCCTCCGACCGACGTAAGCGCGCCCGATTCAGCCCTTGGCTGAAAATAGGTTGAGACAAACCGCCTACTACGCTCGCAAAGATGGCCGTCGGTGAAAACAGGTTATCAATTGTAGAGCTGATGAGGCCGCCGTTGGCCGTGATGGTGAAGCTCGGGTAGAAGTAGGCTCGTGCCGCGTTGGTCAGCTCGAAGCTCGACTGGAAGGCGTATTCGGCTTGCTGTACATCGGGGCGGTTGCGCAGGAGTTGGCCGGGCACGCCCGTGAGTAGCGGTGGGGTAGACGGCTGAGCGGCTAGGGTGCTCCGCTCAATGGGGCGCGGGGCGCGGCCCAGCAAAGTTGCCATCAGGTTTTCCGTTTCGCGAATGTTGCGCTCCAGGTCCGGAATAGTAACCTCGGCGGCGTAGCGTTGCGCTTCACTCTGCACCACGGCGGCTTCGGTTACTACGTCGCCTTCCTTGAGCAGGCGCATCGTTTCTACATCCTTGATGCGGTTTTGCACCGTTTGACGCGTAATTTCTAACTGCGCATCGAGGGCTAACAGGTAGAAATAGTTATCGGCAATGTCGGCAATGAGCTGAGTTTGCACCACGCGCCGGTACGCCTCGCTTTGCAGCACCGAGGCCACATACGAGCGTTTATTGCTGCGGAGCTTGCCCCATACATCGGCCTCCCAGCTACTGCTCAGGGCTAGCAAGTACTGGCGCGGCGAACCACCCGTCACGATGGTCGATTGGTCAGTGGTAGTGGTGCCGTTACCGTTGGTACCGCCGCCCGTCGTGCCACCACCGGTTGTTCCCCCGCCCGTTGTCCCGCCACCGGTGGTGCCGCCGCCCGTCGTGCCACCTCCGGTGGTACCGCCAGTTGTGGTGCCACCTGTTGTGGTCGTGCTGCCGCCGGCGTTGGTGCCCACGAGCGAGCCACGGGCCCGGGATAAGGTAGTGGTGGCGCGACCGTTGAGGCTAGGTAGAAAAGCCGCTTTGCTCTGGGCGAGTAGGGCTTGTGATTGCTCGATGCGCGCCACCGCCACTTGCAGATTGCGGTTATTAGTCAGGCCTTCATTGATGAGCTTTTGCAGCAGCGGGTCGGTAAATAGCTGCTGCCAGGGCTGGAAAGCTAGGCTAATGGTATCGGTCGTAGCCGCATCGCGGTAGAGGCCAGTGGTAGCGGTTTCTGGACGGCTATAAGGGTTCAGCACTTGGCAGCTACCGGCCGCGAGCAGGAGCAAGGGGAGAAGAAGGCGCGGCAGGTGGGTGGTTTTCATCTAATTAGATATTGACTGTTGAGGGAAGAATGCGGAGCGGTTGTCTGGTAGAAAAGCTAGGTGCTAGGTTCCCGGCAACGCTCCGCATTCAGCACGTTCAAAGTATTAAGCAATAGCCGGTTCGGGTTTGGGTCGATCGGCTGGCTTGGGCTTATCCGCGGCGGGCGGTGGACCACCTTCCGCTTCTTCGGCCTCTAGCTGCTCCTGCGTCTTGGGTGGGCCGCTGATGCGCTCCTGAATACCTTCGAAGATGATGAACAGTACCGGAATGAAGAACACCCCGATCAAGGTGCCGAACAGCATGCCGCCGATAGCACCTGCACCGATACTCTTGTTGCCATTAGCACCCGCGCCGGTTGCGAACAGCAGCGGCATCAAACCAAATACGAAGGCAAACGACGTCATCAGGATCGGGCGCAGGCGAGCTTTGGCCCCTTCTACGGCCGCTTCCAAGATGCCCATCTCGCCCCCACGTCGTCGCGCCAAGGAGAACTCAATCATCAGAATGGCGTTTTTGGCGAGCAGACCGATGAGCATAATCACCGAAATCTGGAGGTAGATGTTGTTGTCGATGCCGAAGAGTTTGGCAAACAAGTAGGTACCGCTCAAACCAATTGGGATAGAGAGAAGCACTGCAAAAGGCAGCAGGTAGCTCTCGTACTGCGCGCTCAGCAGTAGATACACGAAGATGAGCGACAAGGCAAAAATGTAGAGCGACTGCCGGCCGCTGTTCTGCTCCTCGCGGCTGATGCCCGAAAACTCGTAGCTGTAGCCTGCGGGTAGCTTTTGCCGAGCCACTTCTTGAATAGCCAGCAAGGCCTCGCCGGTGCTAGCTCCTTCCTTCGGCTGCCCATTAACGGAAATAGCCGTGAACAAATTGAAGCGGTCGAGGCTCTCGGGGCCATACACCCGCGTGAGCGTGACAAACTCCGTGATGGGCGCCATCTCGCCGGTGGCGTTGCGCACGAAGATCTTGCTGAGGCCTTCGGGGCTAGCTCGGTAGAGGGTATCGGCCTGCACCATCACGCGGTACTGCTTGCCAAACTGGTTGAAGTTGGACGCGTACGAGCCGCCGTAGTACACCTGCATGGCGTTCAGGATGTCGGCCTCGGTGAGGCCTGCTGCTTTCACCTTGGCCACATTCACGCTGAGCTGGTACTGCGGAAAGCCGGGGTTGAAGGACGTGGAGGCATCCCGAATTTCGGGGCGTTGGTTGAGGGCTGCCAAGAAATCTTGCGCCGTTTTGTAGAACTCGGTGGTGCTGTGGCCGCCGCGGTCTTGTAGCTGAAAGGTAAAGCCACCCGTCGCGCCGAATCCGGTGATGGTAGGCTGTGGCAGACTGCGGATTGTGCCCTCCCGAATGTGCGCCGTCCGCTTACTTATTTCGGCGAGTACATCTTCGTTCGTCACATCCTTGCGCTCGTCCCAAGGCTTGAGGCGCACAATCACCATTCCGTAGGCGCTGCCTTGGCCGGCTAGGAAGTTGCGGCCCGTATTGCGGAGCGTACCTCGCACCGACGGAATAGCGCGGATGATGCTATCCACTTCATTCGTAACGGCCGTGGTGCGCTCTAAGGTAGAAGCCGGCGGCAACGACACGTTCACGTAAATGGTACCCATATCTTCGTTGGGTACGAAGCTGCTCGGGGTGGTCGTCATGAGGAAATACAAGCAGCCCGCAAAGCCGACTACACCCGCCAGCGCTAGCCACTTGCGCGCCGCTAGGAAGTCGACGGCGCGGGTGTACTTGCCCACCATAGCATCGTAGGCCGCGTTGAACGACACGCTGAAGCGCTGCATCAAGGTCTTCTTTTCGGCCTTCTGGTCTTCCTCGTGGTGCGGGGGCTTTAAGAACAGTGCCGCTAGCGCCGGGCAAAGTGTGAGGGCGTTGATGGCCGAAATCAGGATGGCCACCGCTAGGGTGATACCAAATTGCTTGTAGAACACCCCGACGGAACCCGGGATAAACGTAACGGGCAAGAACACGGCGGCCATCACGAGCGTGATGCTCAGAATGGCTCCGGTAATCTCACCCATGGCATCGATGGCCGCCTTACGCGGGGAGGTATAACCGCTTTCGAGCTTGGCGTGCACGGCCTCTACCACCACAATGGCATCGTCAACGACAATACCGATGGCAAGCACCAAGGCAAAGAGCGTCAGGAGGTTGATGCTATAGCCGAAGACGTAGAGGAAAAAGAACGTGCCGATGATAGATACCGGCACCGACACACCGTGGATGATGGTAGAGCGGAAGTCCTGGAGAAAGATGAAAATCACCAGGAACACCAGCGCAAAGCACTCGATCAGCGTGTGAATTACCTTATCAATCGAGGCATCTAGGAAGTCATTAATGTTCACCAAGTTGATGTAGTGAACGCCTGCTGGGAATGACTTGGAGGCCTGTTCCAGCACCGCCACCGACTTATTAATAACCTCCCGGGCGTTAGAGCCCGGCGTCTGGTTTACCGAAATACCTACAGAGGGCTTGCCAAAGGTGGTGCTGCTGTTGTTGTACGCCTGAGCACCTAACTCCAAGCGGGCTACATCTTTCAGCCGCAATAGCTGCCCCTGAGCCGTGCCTTTGAGCACGATATTGCCGAACTGCTCCGGCGATTGGAGCTTACCGGTGTACTTGATAACGTACTGGAAGCTTTGGTCGCTGTTTTCGCCAAAGGCGCCAGGTGCGGCTTCCACGTTTTGGTCGGCTAGGGCGGCCGTTATGTCGCGGGGCGTGAGGCCGTAGATGGCCATCTTATCGGGCTGAAGCCAGATGCGCATGGCGTATGTGCGCGAGCCGAAGGCGTTGGCGGCGCCTACGCCATTCACCCGTTGTACCTGGGGCACAATGTTGATCTGGGCGTAGTTCTGGAGGAAGGTTTGGTCGTAGGCCGGGTTGTCGCTGTAGAGGGCAAAGATCAACAGGTTACTGCTCTGCTGCTTACGCACCGTCACGCCGGCTAGGGTTACTTCTTGGGGCAAGAGGCTGGTCGCGCTGGACACCCGGTTTTGCACGTCGATGGCCGCTTGGTCGGGGTCGGTGCCTACGTTGAAGTACACCTGAATGCTGCCCGAGCCCTGGTTCGTGGCCGACGACGTCATGTAGGTCATACCCTCCACGCCGTTGATCTGCTCTTCCAAGGGCACAAGCACGCTCTTGAGCACCACATCGGCGTTGGCACCCGCGTAGCTAGCTGACACTTGCACCGTAGGCGGCGAAATGTCTGGGTATTGGGCAATCGGCAAGTTCATGAGCCCGAGCACGCCCAGCAGCACAATAATGACCGAAATAACTGTAGAGAGCACCGGGCGCTCTATGAATATTTTTAGCATAAGCTTTTATAGCTGCTTAGTTTGGTTCCGCCCGTCATGCTTCATCTGGCGTCCGCTTGCCGAAGCATCTCGTGTGTGGTCGTTGTGGTAAGTAATCTGATTACTATTGCAAGCGAGATGCTTCGACAGGCTCAGCATGACGGGCAGCTTTTGTGTTCTGTCGTGTGCTCACTGAGCGGCCACTTCTTGCTTTACTGACTTCACCAGCAGGGGCCGGATTTTGGTGCCTTCTTTCAAGCCACCCACGCCTTCTACAATCACCTTCTGACCTGCTTTTAGCCCCTGCTGCACCACAAACGAGCTACCATCAGGGGTGGGCACGGTGGTGATGGCAACTGCATGCGCCGCCGTGTCGCGCCCGAGCACATAGGCGAAGCGCTTGCCCTGCAACTCATAGGTGGCGCTCTGCGGAATGATCAGGGCATTTTCCATGGGCCGCTGGGTGCGTACCAAGCCGCTGCTGCCGCTGCGCAGTAACCCTTGGGGATTGGGGAAGGTAGCGCGGAAGCTACTTGTGCCGGTTTCGGTATTAATCTGACCAATAGCCGTTTCCACGCGCCCAGGGAGCGAGTAGATGCTGCCATCCGCCAGAATAAGCCGCACATCGCTCACCTTGGCTAGCTTCTCTTGTAGGGTGCTGCCCGGCCGGCGGCGGATGAAATCCAGCAGTGCTTTTTCGCTGAGCGAGAAGTACGCGTACACCTTGCCGGTGCTCGAAATAGTAGTGAGCGGATCGGCGGAGGTGCTATTTACTAGGCTTCCAATCCGGTTCGGGATGGTGCCGATGACGCCGTCCACGGGGCTCGTGATGTTGGTGTAGCCTAGGTTCGTTTCGGCATTGACCAGGGAAGCTTGCGCTTGCGCCAAGGCGGCTAAATTGGCTTGTAAGGTATACTGAGCCCCTTCGAGCTGGTATTTACTGATGATATTGCGCTCGACCAGCGGTTGCACTTTGGCAACACCCATGCGGGCGGCTGCCACGTTGGCCTGGGCGGTTTTAATGCCGGCACGCGCCGTGCGCACTTCTTGCTCATACTGCGGCGCGTTGATGTGAAACAGGCGCTGGCCTTTCTTCACAATGGCACCTTCGTCGGCGTAAATAGCTTCTATAAAACCGTCGATTTTCGGGCGAATCTCGATGTTCTGTTGGCCCTGAATAGTAGCTGGATAGTCTTGGAAAAGCGTAACCGTATCGGGGCGGATAGCTAGTACGGCGTAGTCCTTTATAGGCGCTGGGCCTTTTCCCTTCCCATCTCCGCCAGGGCCGCCACCCGTGTCTTTTTTCTTGGAATTGCAGCCTGCAACGCTCAGAAGCGCTACCAGCCCCACGGCCACCCGGCCGAGCAAATGATTTATCATATACGATGCATGCAATAGAATGATCCCTAGGTCAGAAGACCTCAGATTAATACGCAAGCGGCGCATAAAAAGCTGATACTGTTGAGCGGTGAACTCGTGCTCTTGGGCGATTAATTCGTACGCTGCACAGAAAGCAGCTAGCTAGGAGCAGCCATCGGCCCCCGAAACTTCCTTAACTCAGGAAGCTAGGTATCATAGCTGCACTGCTAACAGGCCTAAACTTCCTCTTGGGTAACTTGCGCTACGGGGTGTTCTGCCGCGGAAGGTGTTTGCTCTTGCGCTTCCATCAATAGCTCCAGCTTTTCTTCTTCTAGGTCGAGCTGGGTTTCGAGCTTGCGGATGACTTCATCGTCGTACTCCTCCTGGCTGCGGAGTTTGAGCAAGGTTTGGCGCTGCACCCCGATCAGTTCGGAGTAGATATGGTAGTATTCCGCTACTTCCTGCTCGTCGTCTTCTCCCGCGGGCACCTGGTGCGTCGAGAGGTGTACTTCTTTCTCGAGCTTCTGCTTTAGGGCGCCTACTAGACTGTTGCGTTGCGTTTGGGCGGCATACTGCTCGTTTAGGGTATCGAGGGCGTGTGTGATGAGCTGCCCGCGCACGGCTCGTTGCTGCTCATATTCTGGTTGTAAGTGGTCGAGGTCTTCTACGCCTATCCAGCGGATGAGCATGGGCAACGTCAAGCCCTGACCCACCAGCGTAACCAGAATGACAATGAAGGTGATGAACAACACCATGTTGCGCTCCGGGAAAGGCTGGCCTGCGCTATCGAGCAGTGGAATTGATAAAGCTGCGGCCAACGATACCACCCCACGCATGCCCGCGTAGCCCACTATTACTGGTCCGCGCCAACCCGGGTTAGCATCGCTCACCGTGATGTAGCGACTGATCCAGTGGGTGAATGGTGAACCTAACAGGGTAAGTACTAAGCGCGTGGCAATCACGACGAAGCTAATGAGCAAGCCGTAGCCGATAGCTTCGAGCTTAGAGTAAGCATCTAAGCCCTTAACGATAAGCGGCAGTTGCAAACCGATTAGCATGAAGACGGCTCCATTCAGGATAAAGCCCACGGTAGCCCACGTGTGTAGCCCTTGCCGCCGGTTGGCCGGCGTGAAAATGGTAGCGCTTTGGTAGGAGAGAAATAGACCGCCACTTACTACCGCCATTACACCAGACGCGTGCACCGCTTCGGCCGTTGTGTAGAGCAAATAGGGCGTGATAAGCGTGAGTACCGTGTGCAGGCTAGGTGTGACCGAAAGCCAGCGGTGCAGGGCATAAAACACTAGCGCAATACCTAGTCCCACGGCAACCCCCAGCACCGTAACCAGCACAAACTGTCCCGCCGCCTCATACCACACAAACGAGCCGGAGAGCACCGCCGCCAGGGCAAAGCGGAATACAATCAAGCTGCTAGCATCGTTGACCAGGCTCTCACCCTCCAAGATGGCCATGATGCGCCGAGGAAGCGACATGCTGCGCATTACCGAAGTGGCCGCCACCGCATCGGGTGGCGATACGACTCCGCCCAGCAGAAAACCTAGGGCCAACGTGAACCCCGGAATTATTGCCCACGACACGTAGGCCACAATGCCAGAGGTAAGAAATACCAGCCCAAATGCGAGGAAGCTGATGACCCGCCTCCACCGCCAGAAATCCTTCCAGGAAGTAAACCAAGCCGCTTCGTAGAGCAGCGGTGGTAGAAAAATGAGGAAGATGAGTTCAGGGTTGATTCGTATGGGCGGTAACCCCGGCACAAAGCTTACAGCAAGGCCGCCAAGTACGAGCAAAATCGGATAGGGGAGGCGCAAGCGCTGACTCAGGATGATCAGTAGGCATACTGTGATGAGCAGACCTAGGCAAAGCAGAAGGGTTTCGTGCATAGCTCAACGAATGGGTAGTGCTACGGCTAGGTAGTAGTACGCACTGGTTATGAGCCACAAAGCTCAGGCTAGCTGCCGCCGCTAGCGTTGCCAAAATCAAACAAATCCTTACACAAAGCAAATCAAGCTGAGCAGTGTAGGCTGGGTGCACATTCTGCCAAAACCCTGACAGGGCTTGAAGCCCCTGTCAGGGTTGCAACGTCAGCACGACGCTCGTTCTAACAAAAACCGGTCGGACGCCTAGGGCGTCGGGCCGGAGCATGGATCAACTACTCTAGATAATAGTGTCTGATTCTGTTGAAGTTGTCATCTAACTCATACACGAGCGGCACTCCCGTGGGAATATCTAGCTGGGTTACTTCTTCGTCGGAGAGGTGGTCGATGTACTGCACCAAAGACCGTATACTATTACCGTGGGCACACACAATCACCTTCTGCTGCTTGCGGATGGAAGCCATAATGTGCTCCGTCCAGAAGGGCATTACCCGCGTTAGGGTCTCGCTGAGGTTTTCGGTTAGGGGCAGTTCGCGTTGCGTTAAGTGCTGGTAGCGGATGTCATGGCCGGGAAAGCGCGGATCGTTGGGGTCAATAGCCGGCGGATGCTCTTGCGGGCTGCGCCGCCATTTTAGCACCTGCTCTTCCCCGTACTGCGCCGTTACTTCGTCTTTGTTTAGGCCCTGCAAGGCGCCGTAAAATCGCTCATTGAGGCGCCACGATTTCTGCACCGGAATCCAGAGCAAATCCATGGCTTCCAAAGCGGTGTGCATGGTTTTGATAGACCGCTTCAGCACAGAAGTAAAGCCGATGTCAAAGGTATAGCCGTTCTTCTTGAGCAACTCTCCGGCATGGGCTGCTTGCTGGGCGCCTTCCGCGGAAAGGTCAACATCTGTCCAGCCGGTGAAGCGGTTTTCCAGGTTCCATACGCTTTGGCCGTGGCGCAGTAGCACTAATTTCTCCATGTGATAAACGAGCTGGTGAAGTAAGCTCGAAGAGGCAGTACGAAAAGAAGTCGTTTTGGGGTCTGGTTAGGCTGTGTCTGTCATTCCGAGCCAAGCGAGGAATCTGAGTAATGTACCTAGGTAATTAATCCAGATTCTTCGCTTAGCTTGGAATGACAGACACGGCCTAACCTAGCTCTACTTTGCCCGGTGAATGATAAACACGCTGAGCAGAATGATAGCCATGCCGAGCAAATGCCAGCCGTTAATAACCTCGCCATCTAGCAACCCCCAACCGAGGGCTACGATCGGTACCAGGTAGGTATTAGAAGAAGCAAACAGCGCCGTTGATTGATGGATGAGCTTGTTGAACAGCACCATTGCTACAGCCGTGCTCATGGTGGCCAGCAGGGCGATGTAGCCAAAGGCTGCCCACGCGCCAGGCACGGTAGCTAGCTTGTGTAGAAACTCGGTGCCAAGCAGCAGGAAAGCTAGGGCGGGTCCGCCGATGAACAGCAGCAAAAGCGCCGTCACGGCAACCGGCGGAATACCGTGCAAGTGGTGCTTTATCACGTTGACACTCACACCATAGCCAACAGTAGCCGCCACAATGTAGAGGCCGTACCAGGCATTGCCCACACCGGCCGGCGTAGCCTCGCCACCGCTGCCGCCCAGCAGCATCAGCACGATGGTGCCCACCAAGCCGAGCCCAATACCTAGCACACGCAAGCCGGTGAGACGTTGCCCAAAAAAGAAGGCACCCACAACCAAGGTGAATACCGCCGTAAGCGCATTGAGTACGCCGGCCAGCCCGGAAGCTAGCTTGGTTTCGGCGTAAGCAAACAGAAAAGCCGGAATGAGTGTACCGACAATGCCACTCAGTAGCAGCCACTTGATGCGGCTCCGCTCCACGTGGCGCACGTGTTGGAGCGCAAACGGGAGCAACAGCAAAGCCGCTACGCTCACGCGTGTGGCACCTAGCTCCAGCGGCGAAAAAACCACTAACCCCTTCTTCATCAGAATGAACGACGTGCCCCAGATGCTAGCCAGCAGCAGCAGCAAGCCCCAGGCAGCCGGCGGAATAGACTGTGAGCTAGGTGACGTTGTAGTTGCCGCGGTCGATGCCGAAAAGGAAGCGGCGGAATTATTAGAAGTCAAAGCAGAAGAAAGTAGGAAGGACTGGCCGTTCAGCCGGCAAGTTGGTCATTCTCGCCCTACAAACCACTCGCCCTGCCAGCCCAGCACCCTACGCGGGCTACGAACTAAAAGCTAGATTATTAAAACGCCTGTCATCCTGAGCTTGCGAAGGACCTTATGCCAGGTGAACGACAATCGTTGTAACGACTTATTCAAAAGGCATGAGGTCCTTCGCAGGCTCAGGATGACAGGCGTTCTTTCCTCTTGCCCAACTACTAGCTCTAGCGAAGGCAAAGGTGTTACTACCCCACCATCACTGGCTCAGCAGCAATAATTTCTTCCAAAATCTCGCGGATGATTTCGGGTTGCTCGGCGTCTACCAGGCGGGTACGCCATTGCTTAGCGCCTTCTAGGCCGCGGAAATATTGGGCATAGTGGCGTCGCATCTCGAAGATGCCGGCGCGCTGGCCTTTCCACTCCAGGCTTTTCTCGAAGTGCATGCGACACATGGCCACGCGCTCCTCCACGGTGGGCGGGGCCAGCAGCTCGCCGGTGGCTACATAGTGCTTCACCTCGCGGAAAATCCAAGGATAGCCGATGCTGGCGCGACCAATCATCACACCATCAACGCCGTAGCGATTCTTGTATTCGAGAGCTTTTTGGGGCGAGTCGATGTCGCCGTTGCCGAAGATCGGAATCTTGATGCGCGGGTTTTCTTTGATCTTGGCGATGAGGCGCCAATCGGCATCGCCCTTGTACATCTGGACGCGGGTACGGCCGTGGATGGTAAGCGCTTCAATTCCAACATCCTGCAAGCGCTCGGCTACTTCCTCCACGTTCTTGGTGGTATCGTCCCAACCTAGGCGGGTTTTCACGGTCACGGGTAGGGGCGTGTTGCGCACTACGGCGGCGGTCATTTCTACCATCTTCGGAATGTCGCGCAGCAGCGCCGCACCGGCACCACGGCAGGCGACCTGCTTCACGGGGCAGCCGTAGTTGATATCAATGAGGTCAGGGCCGGCTTCGGTGCTGATGCGGGCGCACTCGCCCATGGTATCTACATCGGAGCCAAAGAGCTGAATGCCAATGGGTCGCTCGTAGTCGAACACGTCGAGCTTCTTCTTGCTCTTGGCCGCGTCGCGAATCAGACCTTCCGAGGAAATAAACTCGGTATACATCAAATCGGCGCCGTTGGCTTTGCATACGGCCCGGAATGGCGGATCGGACACGTCCTCCATCGGGGCGAGCAAAAGTGGGAAATCGGGCAGAGCTATGTTGCGGATATGTACCACAGGAAAGGCGATAACAGGATTTTACGCAAATTTACGACACATAATAGTGTCTAGTGCTTAGTTGTTTGTACTTACGAGCAAAAGCCCGTGTTCTTGCGGGCAACTGGTGTGCTCCTATTCAGTACTAAGCGGTAAGCATTTAGCACTAAGCACTAAAAACATATGAAAGGTTTCGTGTCCAGCCGTTTGCACCCGCTTGTAAACCTCATCTTGCTGGTGGGAATTATGCTAGGAGCGTTCTGTATTGCCGGCTTCTTTATCATGGTCATCGGGCATCTGGCTTTCGGGCTAGGTGCTCTGGAGCTCGGCAACGTGACCCAAAACCCAGCGGCGTACGAGCAGGGCTGGTCCTTCACGATGTTGTCGCAGGGGGTGCTGCTGTTCGTTGGCTTTGGCTGCTCGGCGCTGGCGCTGGCGAAGGTTACAGGCAACAGCATTCCACAATACTTCGCGCCGCGCCGGCCGGTGCCGTTCTGGTTGCTATTGGCGGCGGGTTTGCTAATTCTCGGCACTATTCCATTTATGTCGGGGCTGATTGAGTGGAATGCCAAGGCGCATTTTCCCGCCTTTTTGAAAGACATGGAAGCTAGCGCCCGCGCCATGGAAGACAAAGCGCAGGAGCTCACCAAGTATCTTACCCGCTTCACGTCTTTCTCTCGCTTTCTGATTGGCTTACTGGTTATTGCCGTGGTGCCCGCTATCAGCGAAGAGTTGGTATTCCGGGGCGTGATTCAGCGCAACTTGGTGCAGTGGTTCGGATCGCGGCACGTCGGTGTTTGGGTCGCGGCTACGATCTTCAGCGCCATTCACTTTCAATTCTTTGGCTTTGTGCCGCGCTTGGTATTGGGCGTATTGCTAGGCTATTTGTACGAGTGGAGCGGCAATATTCTGGTGCCCATGGCCGCCCACTTTACCCAGAATGCTTTCCAACTGATCCTGCTTTATTTGCAACAGCGCCACGTTGCCGACACCTTCAATCCAGATTCTACGGAGAGCCTACCGTGGCCGCTGGTGCTAGGTTCAGTGCTGCTTACGGCTTTATTGTTGCGAGGCATGCAGCGCTGGCTGGCTGCCCCCGTCGCTTCCGATGAAGTGCGGCTGCCTTCCGAAATGCACACGCTCAGCAGTGGCGGGGCTGCCGTTGCTCGACCCGGTTCTTACGTGCCGTCAACGGGACGCACCCTAGGGAGAGCCGGCGTCGACGGTAGCCACGAAAAGTCTGCCCGATAATCCTGATCGTACATAGCGTACCCTTATTCATTTTCCGCCTTGTCTAGCTCACCCGCTCCCGCCGAACCCGTACCGCAGCCTCCCACCGGCAAGAAACCCATGTCGAACCTAGGCCAGCGCTTGATCTTCGGCGTGATTGGGGCCGTGGTGTTGCTCGGCTGCATCTGGTACAGCGCCTGGACGTTCGCCCTGTTTTTTGGGCTCGTGCAGATGCGGATGCTGTGGGAGTTCTACCGTATGATGCGCAAGGCGGGGTACAAGCCGGCGGCGTTGCTAGGGGGCTGTCTGAGCTTAGTATTGTTCGGGGCTATCCATTTTCTGAATGGTGTATACCATTATGAAGGGGTAGCTCGGAAAGCATCGTTGTACGTCGGGCCGGAGAAAGGCGGTTGGTTTGACTTCGTTCCAGTAGGTCAGAATGCACTATTGGCCCTCATGCTTTTGCTGCCCACCTTGCTTATTCTGCGCGAGATGTTTGCGTGGCCTCGGCCGAATCAATCTTTTTCGCCCTTTGCCAATGTCGGGGTAGCGCTGCTCGGCTTACTCTATGTGAGCTTACCCATGAGTTTGCTCAATGCACTGGTATTCACCGAAAATGGTTATGACTACCGCCGCATTCTCGCTCTACTCTTGCTTGTCTGGACGGCCGACATCGGGGCTTATGCCGCTGGCAAAACCTTCGGCAAGCACAAGCTAGCCCCTAGCATTTCACCCGGCAAAACGTGGGAAGGTTGGATCGGCGGCACTCTGCTTACGCTGCTGGTCGGCTGGGGCCTAGGGTATTTGCTGCCCGAAATGCCGCTCGTGCATCGCTTAGTTGCTGCCGGCGTTGTGGCCGTGTTCGGCGTACTAGGCGACCTAGCTGAGTCGATGCTCAAGCGTAGCGTCGATGTGAAAGACTCTGGCCGCATCATGCCCGGCCACGGCGGCCTACTCGACCGGTTCGACGCCTTCTTATTTGTGGTGCCCGTGCTGGTCGTACTGCAGTTATTATTCGGTTAAGAAGCTAGCCTTCAGAGGTACTATCGTGTTGGTTTGTTGTTTATTCATAGTAAAAACACCTAGCTCTATATAAATAGGCAACCATTGCACGGGATTTGCACCTGTTGTGTTATCGTAAACGTATGCAAGGGAGCTGCTACCTTTGCCGCACATTTTTAACGAGCTGTAGCTCCACCCCTTGTTTACAGCTCATTTTTCTCTCCACCCACCCATAATTTCCTATTCACATGCCACCTGTTAGCACTGTGTATAAAGAACCGGCTCCCCTCGTGGACCGCGACAATCCTCTCGAATCCATGATGTCGCGCTTTAATGTCGCGGCTGAGATTCTCGGACTTGACGACGAGACGTACAACGTCTTGAAAGCACCCGACAAGCAAATTATCGTCAACATTCCCGTGACCATGGATAATGGGCAGCGGCGTGTGTTTGAAGGTTACCGCGTGGTGCATAACACCATCCTAGGTCCTTCTAAAGGCGGTATCCGCTACGACATGCACGTTCACCTCGACGAGGTAAAAGCCCTGGCCGCTTGGATGACGTGGAAGTGCGCTGTAGTTGACATTCCGTACGGCGGTGCCAAGGGCGGTATTATCTGCGATCCGAGCACCATGAGCCCCGGCGAGATTGAGCGCCTGACGCGCGGCTACACGCTGGCAATGAAAGACGTCTTCGGCCCCGACCGCGACATTCCGGCCCCTGATATGGGTACTGGTCCGCGCGAAATGGCGTGGCTGATGGACGAATTCTCCAAAACCACGGGTATGACTTCGCCGGCCGTCGTGACGGGTAAGCCGCTGGTGCTAGGTGGTTCGCTGGGCCGCGTAGAAGCTACCGGCCGCGGCGTAATGGTAGCTGCTATTGCTGCCATGAAAAAGCTAGATATGGACCCCACGCAATCCTCAGTGGCTGTGCAAGGCTTTGGCAATGTGGGCTCTTGGGCCGCAAAGCTGCTTTCTGAGAAAGGCTTGAAAGTGAAAGGCGTATCGGATATCAGTGGCGCTTACTGGAACGAGAACGGCATCAACATCGACGAAGCCATTGCTTACAAAAACGTCCATAATGGTCGGTTGGAAGGCTTTACTGGCGCCGTGAAAATGGATGCTGACGAGTTGCTCATTTCGCCCGTTGACGTGTTAGTGCCTGCTGCCGTTGAAGACGTAATCAACGAGCACAATGCCCACGATATCAAGGCACGCCTGATTGTAGAAGGAGCCAACGGCCCAACGGCTGCTTCTGCCGACGCCATCATCCGCGACAAGCGCATCATGGTAGTACCCGATATTTTAGCTAACTCGGGCGGCGTTACGGTGTCGTACTTCGAGTGGGTGCAAAACCGCCTGGGCTACAAATGGAGCGAAGACATGGTAATTGAGCGCGCTGAGCGCATCATGTCGGATGCTTTCGAGAAGGTGTACGCAACAGCAGAGAAGTACAACGTGACCATGCGTATCGCTGCGTACGTAGTGGCTATCGATAAAGTAGCGCAGACGTATAAGTACCGCGGCGGCTTCTAACCCTAGCTAGCGCGGCGCTTAATACATTTGTTAATTAAGTTGATCTTGTAACCAATTGACGATTGTTGCCTTAAAAGGATAAACTTAGATAGCCCGGACCATACGGCCCGGGTTATCTTTGTCCGCCATTCGTACTTTCGTTTTCCGAACCAACCCCTGGGCAACTTTTATTGCCTCTCCGCCTGTTCGACTAACCAAGCTATTTAACGCTGCTTTAAGTACTTAATTTGGTGTTAAAGGAAAGTCAGCGCAGCTAATCTGCGATTTATGAAGATTCACAAAGAAGGACGACGCATACTCTTTTTTACCATTCTGGTCTTGTTGGCTATCAACCTGTTGCTGTTTCAGGTGAATGCGCGCAACGATACGTTCAACCGTATCTTTGCGGTCGTATCGGCTGTAGTGTTTTTGCTACTGCTACAGTTCTTCCGCAGCCCATACCGCAACCTCCTAACGCACGAAGACTTGCTGATTGCCCCGGCTGATGGGAAGGTAGTGGTGATTGAAGACGTGCACGAGCCTGAATACTTTGATGATGTGCGCAAGCAGATCAGCATTTTCATGTCGCCGATTAACGTGCACATCACCCGCAACCCCATTTCGGGTATCGTGCGCTACTTCAAGTACCACCCAGGCAATTACTTGGTGGCGTGGCACCCCAAGAGCAGCACCAAAAATGAGCGCACCACGGTGGTCGTTGAATCCGATGCTGGCCCGCTAGTGTTGTTCCGCCAGATTGCCGGCGCTATGGCTCGCCGCATCGTATGGTACGTGAACGAAGGAGACGAAGTAAACCAAGGCGAAGAGTTCGGCTTTATTAAGTTCGGTTCTCGCGTTGACGTATTTGTACCCCTCGATACCGACATCAAAGTGCAGTTAGGCGACAAGGTAAAAGGGGGCGAAACAGTCATTGCACAACTCAAAACGACAACCCCAGCGTTATTTTAGCAGCTACTAATCCTACCAACAAAAAGCCCTGCGCAGATACTGCGCGGGGCTTTTTGTTGGTAGCCCTGGCACTAATTGCCCAAATAATCGTGGATGAAGTAACCTTATGCGGTGCGTTATAAGCTAAGTATTCTTAAGTTGCTGAAAATCAATGAGCGTGAATTGATTATAAGCTTAATTGGCCCTGCATTTTGACCAAAAGCACCCTGTCTTTTCTTGATCGAGCCCAATATATTTGACTTGCTTAAGCGCCAATTCAGAAGTACATAAAGATCCTCCCCCCTCCTAAAACCATGCCTTTATGACGAACTCTTCTCTACTCAATTTTCTCGCGCTCTTGCTGGTCTGCGCGCCCAAACCCGACGCCAATGCTGCTTCGGCTGCAAAGGTCCTAGGTCCTGATTTTGGAACAGCAAACACTGCTGGCCAAAAAAAATGTTCTACTACGCAATCGTTTGCAACTTTCGTTAGCGAAACCTATAACGATTGCGGAACAGAGGCGCCCGTACCTATAAAAGGAAAAGTGGTAGGCCCAAATAATGAAGGGATACCAGGCGCCACCATTGTCGTGAAGGGTACTACCCTAGGTACCACTTCCGATGCTGAAGGCAGCTTTAGCCTTTCAATACCTGATGGTACTGCTACTCTGGTGATTTCATCAATAGGCTTCGCTAACCAAGAGGTAGCCGTAAACGGACGAACAGACCTGACCATTACACTGCAAAACGATGTAAAAGCGTTAAGCGAAGTCGTGGTAGTAGGCTATGGCACCCAGCGGCGCGAAGACGTGACGGGTGCTATATCTTCCATCAAAGCCGATGACATCCGCACGCAAGGCTCGAACACAGTTCAAAAGTCCTTACAGGGGCGCATTGCTGGGGTGCAGATTGAGTCGTCGGGCGGTGATCCTGGTTCGGGGGTGCGCGTAGTCATTCGCGGTGCCGGTTCCCTGAACAACAACAATCCTCTCTACATCGTGGACGGCGTGCAGGTGGAAAACATCAACAATTTGCAACCCACTGACATTGCGTCTTTTGATGTATTGAAAGATGCTTCAGCAGCTGCTATCTACGGTTCTCGCGCCGCCAACGGAGTCGTGTTAATTACGACCAAAGGCGGGAAAAAAGGTGAAAATCGGGTCAACTTCGACGCCTACTACGGCGCACAGCAGATTGCCAAGAAGGTAGACGTGCTGAACGCCTCGCAGTGGGCTACGGTCAGCAACGCGGCCCACGACAACGCTGGCTTGCCGCGCCTGGATATTGCCCAAAACCCAGAGGCCCTAGGTGCCGGCACTGACTGGCAAAAGGAAATCTACCGCACCGCGCCCATGCAGAGTTACACCTTGGGAGCTAGCGGTGGCGGCGACAACTTCACTTACAGCTTATCGGGGGGCTACCTCGATCAGCAAGGCATTGTGAAGAAAACAGACTATGACCGTTGGAACCTGCGACTGAAGTCAGACTTCACCAAAGGGCGGGTACGGATCGGCGAAACCATTATCCTGACCAGAGAATATTGGCGTGGCATGGCTGGCGGCTGGGGTGGTCAGGGCGGCAACCCCGTAGGCTCGGCCTTGAAGATGATTCCGGTGTTTCAGGTGTACGACCCAACAGCAGTCGGCGGCTACAGTGGTGCTTCTGGACCGGTAGTGAACGTTGCCAACCCTGTTGCGCAGCTAAACCTCGAAGTGCCAGAAACGCGTTCGACGACGGCTATCATCAATGGTTTTGCCGAAGTATCCTTAGTGAAAGGGTTGAAATATCGGCTGAACCTAGGTTACACGGGCACTTATGGCTCTTACAACGATTACATATATCCGTACAAAGTAGGCGCCTTGTTCAATAACGCCGACGCTGACTTAAGCCAGAATAAGAGCGAGCGAAACTATTTCTTGCAGGAGCACACGCTGAACTACAGCAAAGAGTTTGGCAAGCACAACTTGCAGGCACTGGTAGGCTACACGTACCAAGATACCAAGTACAACATCCTGAGCGGCTCTAAGAGCGGGATGCCGACGGGCATTCAGGTGTTGGATGCGGGTACTACGAACATTGCGAGTGGTGGCTACGCCAATGAGAGTGTCCTTATTTCATACCTAGGTCGGTTGGTGTACTCCTTCGACAACCGCTACGTACTGACGGGTACCTTCCGCCGCGACGGCTCCTCGCGCTTTGGCCCAGCGTATAAGTACGGCAACTTTCCTTCTATTGCCCTGGCGTGGAACGTGGTGAATGAGAGCTTCTTCCAGCCTTTGCAAAACGTGGTGACGAACCTCAAAATTCGGTCGAGCTACGGCATCCTAGGCAACCAGGAGATTCCTGATTACCGCTACGTGCCGCTGATTTCGTCGAATGCTAACTACGTGATTGGGCAGACGCAGCAGATTTGGTCAGGGGCTATCCAGACGGCTTTTGCTACGCCTGGTATTAAGTGGGAAACTTCGAAAACCTTTGACATCGGTACCGACTGGGGATTCTTCCAAAATAAGCTGAACCTAACGGCGGACTACTTCATTCGCCGCAACTCCGACATTCTGCTGCAAGTACCAATTCCGCTCTCGACGGGAGCCAGCGGCTCTAGCCCCTACATCAATGCGGGGCAGATCACAAACAAAGGCGTAGAAGCCGCCCTGACGTATAATAATAAGGTGGGCGAGTTCAACTACCAAGTAACAGGTACGTTCACGGCCATCAAGAACCGGGTCGACTTCCTTGGTACGGGTACCCAGCAGATTTCGGGCGGGCAGCCTACGCACCACGGTGCTTCGGCGACTATCACGCAGGCTGGTGGACCCGTGGGCGCTTTCTACCTGATCAAGACGGCCGGTATTTTCAACTCCCAGGATGAGATTAACGCCTATAACGTGGAGGGCAAGCTCATTCAGCCCAGCGCCAAACCTGGCGACGTTAAGTTTGTAGACTACAACGGCGACGGCACCATCAGCCAAGACGACCGCCAGTACTGCGGTAGCCCAACGCCGAAGTTCAGCTACGGCTTTGGCTCCAATGCTTCCTGGCGCAACTTCGACCTGAGCTTCTTCTTCCAAGGCACGTACGGCAACAAGATCTACAACGGCGCTCGGGAGGACCTAGAGGGGATGAACCTAGAGTTCAACTACTCACCCGCTACGCTGAACGCCTGGACGCCTGACAACCACACGAATTTCCCACGCGCCGTCATCAACGACCCGAACCTGAACAGCCAGACTTCGGACCGGTTCCTAGAAAATGGCTCTTACCTACGCATGCGCACCTTGCAGCTAGGTTACACGCTGCCTAAAGGCGTGTTGTCGGCTGCCAAGATTAACAGCTTCCGCGTCTACCTCAGCTTCGATAATCTATTTACCATCACTAAGTATACGGGCTTCAACCCTGACCTAGGTCGGTATAATGCTGGCGCCGTGGGTGGTGGCATCCTCGACCGCGGCGTCGACTTCCCGCACGTTGCTTATCCACTAGCGCGCACTTCCTTGCTGGGCGTGCAGGTATCCTTCTAACTCTTAAACGCTGATGACCATGAAACGAATCATCTATGCTTCTTTCCTAGTCCTGAGCCTAGGAGCTTGCACTAAAGATCTGGACCAAGTGAGTCCTAACTCCATTGTGCAAACCAACTTCTGGAAAACGGACGCCGACTTCCTGTCGGGCTTAGCTGCTACCTACAAGGTTTTTCACGACGTAAACAACGGTTACTTCGGGGTGCGTGGCATTGAGCTAAGCAACGGCCGCGGCGACGACTTCTTTATCCGTAATGACGTGAAGGACTTGTACCAGCTTTCTACCTTCACCAATAACCCAACAACGGGTACGCCGGGTAGCATCTTCACGGGCTTTTATACCGGTATCTTCCGAGCAAATCAGGTGATTGAACAAGCGGGCAAGAGCAGCCTGCCCGACGACGCGAAGAAGCAATATATTGCCGAAGCACAGTTTCTGCGGGGCTTAGACTACTTCTTCTTAGCCATAAACTTTGGCTCGGTGCCCGTCATCACCTCCGTGCCGGTGGAGCGAGCAAACTACTTTGTGGCGCAGTCGCCGGAAGCTGATGTATGGGCGCAAGCCGTGAGCGACTTGCAGGCTGCTGCCGCCAATTTGCCGGCCACGTATCCCGCCGCCTGGGTTGGCCGGGCCACAAAGGGGGCCGCTATCGGAATGCTAGGGAAGGCATATGTGTACCAAAAGAACTGGGCCGAGGCAGAGAAGGCCTTCAAGCAGCTAGCTCAGGCCAACGGCAGTGCCCAAGCGCCCTATACTTACGATTTGGTAGCCAACTTCGAGGACAACTTCTCGAAGGGAACCGACAATAATATAGAATCGCTCTTCGAAATTCAGAACCAGAACGTGGGCGGCTCGCAGCCTTGGGCAGGGGAGAATGCCAACGAGGCGCTGGGCGTGACGACGGCTCAGGAATTTGCGCCCACGGAAGTCGCCGGCTGGTTTGAAGTGTCGCCTACCGACAAAGTATTCAACGAGTTTAAGAAGGAGAAAGCCGTTGGCGGTGACTACGACGCTCGGATGTACACTACGTTGGTGTGGGACTACCCGAACGCTATGTACTACAACAAGCCTTTCAAGGACTTTAAGCTAGTATTTGGTTACAGCTCCCTGATACGTAAATACCAGAACTGGCACGAGAACAACGAAGGCATCTGGATTTCCGATATCAACGAAAAGGTGATGCGATACGCCGATGTACTGCTGCTCTACGCCGAAACGCTGACGATGCAGGGCCGCACCGCTGAAGCCTATCCGCTTGTGAATCGCATCCGGTCGCGCGCTAAGCTAGCTCCGCTGACCAGTGGCTTTACCGCCGATCAGATGATGACAGAAATCCGGCACCAGCGCATGCTGGAGTTCTTCCGCGAAGGGCAGCGCTTCTATGATTTGAAGCGCTGGGGTTTGCTAGAGCAGGAAATCAAGAACAGTGATAAGGTAGGCAAGGAGTTCTTTGTTTCTAAGTTTGCTTACTTTCCTATTCCACAAGGCGAGCTGAATACTAACCCTAATATCAAGCAGAACGCGGGTTGGTAAGAATCAGATAGTTTAGATAAACAACAGGGCCATTTGCTTCTAGCAAATGGCCCTGTTGTTTTATGATAGAACCTAGGTTAATGCTACTCTACTAGCAAGCGCCCACTGTAATATTCGCCATTGGGGGCAGTAGCTTTCAGCGCATAAAGGCCAGCATGCAAGCCCGGCAACGTTAGATGGGCGGGTTCGAGGCCAACTACTTGCTGGCACACCACACGACCTAGGCCGTCGCTTAGATGCAGGACCGTGCCCTTGGGAAGGGCACTTAGCTGAATGTCGGCGGCGCCGCTAGTCGGCGATGGGTAAAGCGCTAATGACTGAGTTGCACGGCTAGTGTGAGTGCTCAGAACGGTGCTGCTCAAGCGGGCAATGAAGCCGTATCCGTTAATAGTCAGGCTAGGTAGATTGCCGAAAACTGTATTGTATCCACCTTGCCCTCCTACGTACAAATTGCCTGCACGGTCTGTCGTGATGCTATTGATCAAAGAAGAGCCTTTACCCTGATTGCTCCATTGTATATTGCCTTGTTCTGTGAAGCTGATTATAAAAGCATAAAGATCAAATTCATTCAGGCCCACAAGTGTAAGCTCTGGAGTTATGGTGGTGGTGCCAGCTACTCCACCGCCCAGAAGTATATTGCCATTCGGGGCCAAGCGTAGTGCATTGCCACGGTCATTATTTTTGCTGCCAAAGCTACGAGCCCAAGTTGGGGTACCAGTGGCATTGTACTTTACTACAAATACATCTTCACCGCCTTGGCTATTAAGTGGATAAGGGCCAAAGCTTATACCGGTTTTGGACTTGTAATCGTTGGTGAAAGTACCTGTAAGATAACTGTTACCAACGGCATCGGTAACTAGCGCGCCTAAGCTAGCTACACCGCTGCTGCTCGTCGCTGACTGAGTAGCCCATTGCAGATTGCCTTGCGTATCGTAGTGCGCCAGAAATACGGAGCCTAGGTTAGCAGATGCTGTTAGTGTATACGAGTTAAAGCGTATACTGCCCGAGAAAGAGCCCGCAAAGTAAGGGGACTCATTAGAATCAATTCCTAAGTCATAGACTAAATCACTGCTTAGAGAAGTCGCTCGTGGGGTCTGTACAGTAGCAACTCGGGCCCAATTCACGTTTCCAGTGGAAGATAGTTGTATCAACGCCGGACCAGCATCTAGTTGATTTTCTAGCTGTACGGCGTCGAAACGGGCTTGACCCTTCAGTTGTGTTGCTATATACACCAGCCCTGAGGGGCTTATTGCTACAGCGCGACCTAGCAATTCGCCATCTGAGTTAGCGGGGGCACCAAAACAACGCGCCCAAAGTACAGTTCCAGAAGGATCATACTTAACTACATACAAGTTGCTTCCCGTACTGACAGGATTGAGGACAAACGTAGGGCTGAAGTTAGTTGAAGCAGACAAGTTGCCAACCACATAGATGTTGCCGGAGGCATCTAAAGCCATATCAGCTACTCTTGCACCGCTGTTACTCCCTCCAATTTGCCGCGCCCATAAGATGTTACCCTGTACATCGTGTTTGGCTATAAAACCATCTATCCCAAAGGCTGTGAATGTCTGATTGCCGAAGGTTGTTGTTGAAATAAAACTGCCTCCTACATACGTGTTACCAGTAGCAGGCTCAGTGGCACTCGTCTGGACATAGGAGGAAACAGAAGCTAGTTTCTTGGCCCATTGCCAATTCGGTGCTGCCACTGACTGTGCATGGCTGTTAGAGAAAGTTGAGGCTACAAACAGCGAGGCCGCCGCTAAGACTCGGCCACCTAAGGATAATAGAGAGGACATAAAATGGAGAGTAATAAAAGTGGAAGGAGTAATCGTAATTAGGTGCTTCATCAAGACCGAAAATCGGCCAGTAACTAGTCTCCAAGTGCTAAGTGGAGCTTCGCTGTTGAGGTAGAGGCAAAGCAAACGCTAAAAGTTGCTTCAGTAATGTATTATATAGGTATTTTATTATCCAAAGTTGATTAGTCAAAGCGGTAGCTTAGTAGACCAAATAAAAAGGCTGCCCACACTGGGCAGCCTTTTTATTTGGTCTACATAGTCAATAAGTAGGTAATTACTAGAGGGCTACTCCCATGCAGCATGTTGCAGCACAACCCGGTAGCCATCCACGTCCTCGAACGTAATGCCGTGTGCGTCCCAGTAGAAATTGTAGGACGGAACAGGTGCAAAACCTTGCTGCTGCATTCGGCTTACTGCTTTTTGCCATTCGCCGGAGTCCGGAAGGTAGAAAACCAACAGATTATCTTGACTAGGTGCGCCGGCTACTGTGTGCCCACGATGATGAGTAAACTCGAAATGATACGGGCAGCCGCGCCGACCTAGCATAATGCCATCGAAGCCGTTGTGATCTTCAAATTGATACAACACTTCCAACCCTAGGCCGTCGCGGTAGAACGGCAGAAGAGCCTCAATGCTGTTTGTGGGCCGCGCAACTCGTAGGACTGGCGTTGTCATTAAAACCACTCCGCCATGCGCGTGGCGAGTTGTTCGAGGTGCACTTGGTCGTCCTGGTCGAAGTCGTTGAGTTGGTCGCTATCCACGTCGAGCACCATCACTACCCGTCCTTCTTTCAGCACGGGCACTACGATTTCGGAGCGCGAAGCACTGCTGCACGCAATGTGCCCCGGAAATTGATCGACATCGGGCACCAACACGGTTTGGGCTTGCGCCCAGCTAGCACCGCAAACGCCCTTGCCGTGGCGAATACGCGTGCATGCTACCGGCCCCTGAAAAGGACCTAGCACCAATTCATCATCTTTCACTAAATAAGCACCTACCCAAAAGAAGTTAAATGCTTGCTTGAGCGCCGCCATTGTGTTAGATAGGTTGGCTGTGAGGTCAGGCTCGCCAGTGGTAAGCGCTTCTATCTGCGGAAGAAGCTGCTGATACTTTTCAGCTTTGGTGAGGGTTGCGTCGAGAATGAGGTCTTCCGCCATGGATTCGTTCGTTGGTTTTAGTTGTTCGTTTATCGGTTGCTAAGCCTATACGCTTCGTTTTTGAGCACTGCTACCCGACTAGGTGCGGTCGTTAGCTTGTCTGTTTATTCGTTGTGGTAAATAAACAATTCATCGGAGCCAAAAGTGAGATGCTCGCGCAAACCAGCTAAGCCCGGCTTAGGAGCCAAGATGCCGCCGCCTAGCCGTTTGGTGTTGCGTAATATTCGAGCCTCGTCCCACAACCCGTCACGCATCAAGGAGTTAAGCACTGTAGGACCACCTTCTACCAACACCGATTGCACGTTGCGGCGGTATAAGTCGGCGAACAGCTGCGGAAATAAGTCATCGGCTTCCGCAAGCTCCACAAACTCTAGGTTAGGTTTGTTGGCTCGTTCGCGGTAGGTATACACCACCGTCGGGATCTGCCCATCCAGCACGTGGTGCGCGGGTGGGAGGCTGAGGTTTTTGTCAATTATCACCCGCAAAGGAGCTTGCCCGAACCACTCGCGCACGTTTAGGTTAGGGTTATCGTGCAGCGCCGTGCGCGTACCAATCAGAATGGCTTGCTCATCAGCGCGCCATTGATGCACCACCATCCGTGCCAGCTCCCCGCTGATCTGTATGGGTTGAAAGTACGGGCCTGCCAGGAAGCCGTCGGTTGTTTCGGCCCACTTCAACACGACATAGGGCCTCTTTTTCTCCTGAAAGGTGAAGAAGCGCCGGTTCAGCCATCTGCCCTCAGAAGCTAGCACGTCCGTCTCCACTTGAATACCAGCTGCCCGCAACTTTTCGATACCGCGGCCAGAAACTAGTGGGTTGGGGTCAAGGTTACAGATAACAACTTCCTTTACCTTCTTCTCAATCAGCAAGTCGGCGCAAGGCGGCGTTTTGCCGTGGTGGGAGCAAGGCTCCAGCGTTACATAGACGCGGCTTTCGGGCAGCAGGCTTTCATCTGTGACCGAAGCTATGGCATTCACCTCTGCGTGCGGACCACCGTACTGCCGATGCCAGCCCTCTCCAATAATGCGACCTTCGTGCGTGATAACGCACCCTACTATCGGGTTTGGTCGGGCATAGCCAGTACCAAGCCGCGCTAGGTCAAGGGCGCGGCGCATCATTAATGTATCAAAATCAGACATAACGGGTGGGTGGGAGTAGGAAGCGGTGAGTAGGCAAAGGTGCAGCGTAATTTGATGTTCTATTTACCAGTTTGTGCGCCAATCTCCCAACTTCGCCGTTCACTAGCGCTTTCTGCCCTTACTTTATCTCCGCATGCCAACCACTCGCCAGCTGACTGCTGCTCTTACTACCGCCTTGGCCGCCGTGTATCCTAGCTCGGAAGCCGCTGCTATTTCGAGTCTGGTGCTAGAGCACCTGTTGCAAGTATCGCCCCTGCAGCTTCGAATGCGGGCTGAGGAGGAAGTTGGTGCCTCTGTCGTGGAGCAGGTAGCGGCGGCACAGGCGCGTTTGTTGCGCCACGAGCCAGTGCAGTATGTGCTAGGTGCTGCTTGGTTTGCTGATATGGAGCTAGAAGTGACGCCGGCCACGCTCATTCCTAGGCCCGAGACGGAAGAGCTTGTCCGGCTCATTGCTACGGAGCGTAAAGGCCAGAAGGGTCCAGTTGTCTTGGATATCGGGACGGGTAGCGGCTGCATTCCGTTGGCGTTGAGTACGATGTTGACGGGAGTACAGATCTTCAGCGTCGATGTTTCGGAGGAGGCCTTAGCCGTTGCGCGCCGCAATGCTGCACGGTACAACGCGCCCATAACGTTTGAACAGTTGGATATTCTGCGGGAGACACCCGCAACCCTAGGTTCGCAGTCGGTGGATATATTGGTTAGCAACCCGCCGTACGTGCTGGAAGGTGAGCGACCACTAATGCGGGCCAACGTGCTCGACTACGAGCCCTCCACTGCCTTGTTCGTGCCCGATACCGATCCGCTGCTCTTTTACCGGCGTATTGCCGAATTGGGTCAAAACTTGCTACGAGCCGGCGGCACGCTCTACTTTGAGATCAACGAACAGTACGCCTCGATGCTGCACGCCTTACTCATAAAGCTAGGTTACAAGCAGATAGAGGTGCACCAGGATTTGTTCGGCAAAGACCGGCTGTTACGCGCTGATTGGGCTGGGAAAGTGTAAAATAGCGCCTCCATTGGCGTACTTTTCTCATTATCAAGACTTGCAAGTACTAAAACTGTTACCTTTGCCCGCTAAAAAAGCGGTTTGTAGACCGCGCTTCTTTTTACGCTTTCTGTGACCGACGCTCCTGCTTATTTCGCGCATCCGACTGCCGTTTTGGACGAAGGCTGCCGCATTGGTGCCGGATGCCGGATCTGGCACTTCTCACACCTAATGCCAGGATGTGAGCTAGGTGAGCAGTGCAGTATTGGGCAGAATGTGATGATTGCCGATGGGGTGCGACTAGGTCGTAATGTGAAGGTGCAAAACAATGTAAGTCTCTACAGTGGCGTGGTGTGTGAAGATGATGTGTTCCTAGGTCCTTCTGTCGTTTTTACCAACGTAAAAAATCCGCGCAGCGCCGTGCCACGCCGTGGAGAAGGCCACTACCAAACAACCTACTTAGAGCAAGGGGTAAGCATCGGTGCTAACAGTACTATTGTGTGTGGCGTGCGCTTAGGGCACTACGCCTTTGTGGGTGCTGGCTCGGTAGTGACGAAAGATGTGGCCCCGTTTGCACTCGTGTACGGCAATCCGGCCCGGCCGCACGGTTGGATGAGTGCTTACGGCCACCAACTGCAATTTGACAACGCGGGGCACGCTACTTGCCCCGAAAGTGGCGAGCAATACGAGCTGACCGCTGATCAACAAGTAAAGCGAATTTCCTCCATTCAGAATTTATAACTCATACTCTTAGGATTCCTGTCGTGTACGAGCAATTACTTCAAAAGCAGGCCAAACTGGCCGTCATTGGCCTAGGGTATGTGGGCCTGCCTATTGCCCTGGAATTTGCCCGCAAACTTCAGGTTATTGGCTTCGATATTAATGCCGAGCGTGTTGAGATGATGCGCAACCAAGTGGACCCAAGTGGTGAACTGGAAGCCAAAGACTTCGAAGGTTGCGATATTGTTTTCACCGATTCGCTAGACGTGTTGCGCGAAGCGCAGTTCTTCATTGTAGCGGTACCTACGCCCATCGATGAGCACGCCATGCCGGATCTGAAGCCTTTGCTAGGTGCTTCATCCAGCGTAGGTAAAGTGCTGAAGCAAGGTGACTATGTAGTATTCGAATCGACCGTGTACCCTGGGTGCACGGAGGAAGACTGCATTCCGGTGCTTGAAAAGCTCGCTGGGCTGAAGTTTCCTACTGATTTCAAAGTAGGCTACTCGCCTGAGCGCATCAACCCCGGCGATAAGGAGCACACGCTGGCACGCATCGTGAAAGTGGTGTCGGGCTGCGATGAAGAATCATTAGATGTAATTGCAAAGGTGTATGAGCTGGTTGTGACAGCGGGCGTACACCGGGCGAGTAGCATCCGCGTAGCAGAAGCCGCCAAAATCATCGAGAACACTCAGCGTGATGTGAACATCGCCCTGATGAATGAACTGTCAATGATTTTTGACAGGATGAGCATCAACACCTACGAGGTGCTCGAAGCCGCCGGCACGAAGTGGAACTTTCTGAAGTTCTCACCGGGCTTAGTGGGTGGGCACTGCATTGGCGTAGACCCTTATTATCTAACCTACAAGGCCAAAGAGCTAGGCTACGACGCTAAGGTTATCTTATCTGGCCGCACCACTAACGATAATATGGGGGCCTATATAGCCCGCAAAACGGTGCAAATGATGATCAAGCAGGGGAAGGATGTTGCGAAAAGCAAGGTGCTGGTAATGGGTGCTACCTTTAAGGAAAACGTAGAAGACATTCGCAATTCTAAGGTAGCTGATGTTATTCAGGAACTTAGAAACTTCTCCGTTAACGTGGATATCGTTGATCCACACGCGGATTCCGATGAGCTACACCACGAGTATGGTTTCCGCCTGACGCCGGAGGAGAACGTAGGGCAAGACTATGATGGTGTAATTGTAGCTGTTAGCCACAAGCCCTACGTAGCGCTAGATGAAGCGTACTTTGAATCAATCACAGCACCGAATGCCGTTGTGGTTGATATCAAGGGACTATTCCGTAACAAGATTCAGAAGCTGCAATACTGGAGCTTGTAACCCAGGAAATAGCGTAAGTTACTTGTCAACAACATAGCTTTACTTCCTCCTTAAGCAACGACTCAATTCTGATTAAACATGGAAAGAGCAAAAATAGTAGTAACAGGTGGCGCGGGATTTATTGGGTCTCATGCCGTAGTTGAGTTATACGCAGCGGGCTATCAACCCATTATTATTGACGACTTTAGCAATTCGAAAGAGTCAGTTTTACGGGGCATTCAGGAGATTCTAGAGGTAGAGGTACCTTACTATAACATCGACTGCGGTGACGAGACAGCGCTGCGGGATGTGTTTACCCAGGAGAAGGACATTCAAGGCATCATTCATTTCGCTGCATTTAAAGCAGTAGGGGAGTCGGTGCAGAAGCCGCTGGCTTATTACCGCAATAACGTGGGCTCCTTGATGACGTTGCTGAAGGTAATGCCGGATTTCGGCATCGAAAATTTCGTCTTTTCTTCCTCCTGCACCGTCTACGGAATTCCGGACCAACTACCGGTGACGGAGGATACCCCTACCAAGCCTGCTACGTCGCCTTACGGCAATACCAAAAAAATCTGCGAAGATATCCTGACTGATGTAGCAAAGGCCACTACTTCGCTCCGTACGATTCTGTTGCGCTACTTCAATCCTATTGGGGCGCATCCTTCCGCCAAAATTGGCGAGCTACCCTTGGGTGTACCACAGAACTTGGTTCCCTTTATTACGCAAACAGCTGCTGGCATCCGCGAGAAGCTAACCATTTACGGAAACACGTACGATACGCCGGACGGCACGAACATCCGTGATTACATCTATGTGGTAGATTTGGCCAAAGCGCACGTAGTGGCAGTACAACGCTTACTTGAGAAAAAGGGCGAAGTAGTAGAAGTCTTCAATGTAGGTACCGGCCGGGGCAACACGGTGCTGGAGGTAGTGCATGCCTTCGAGAAATCGACAGGAGTAAATCTAAACTACGTAATTGGGCCGCCACGGACCGGCGATGTGCCGGCCATCTACGCCGACGTTACCAAGGCTACAAACGAGTTAGGATTCCAGACCACCTCTAGTCTGGAGGAAGCTCTGGCTAGCGCCTGGAAATGGCAGCAAACATTAACAAACTGATTTGAATTGAGCGAAAAACGGTCTGCCAGGTGCTCCGCTTTACGGAGCTAGCTTGTTGGCATATCAATTAATCTGCACTACATGAAGATTATTATCACTGGCGGGGCTGGCTTCATCGGGTCACACGTCGTACGGCTTTTCGTAACCAAATACCCGGAATACCAGATCCTGAACCTGGATGCCTTAACGTATGCCGGCAACTTAGAAAACCTGCGCGACATTGAGCAAGCACCCAACTACCGCTTTGTAAAAGGCGATATTGCCGACCAAGCATTCGTGGATGAATTATTTGCACGTGAGGAGCCCGATGCTGTGATTCATCTAGCTGCAGAATCGCACGTGGACCGGTCGATTACTGACCCATTGGCATTCGTGAAAACTAACGTGCTAGGTACAGTGCACTTGCTGAATGCTGCCAAAAATCTGTGGAAGCCTACTGGCTACGAAGGGCATACCTTCTACCACGTGAGCACCGATGAAGTGTATGGTTCCTTGGAAATGGGCACCGAAATGTTTACGGAGGAAACTTCCTACGATCCTCGTTCGCCATACTCAGCTTCGAAAGCTTCGTCGGACCACTTCGTGCGGGCTTGGTATCACACCTATGGTCTACCGATTAAGCTGAGCAACTGCTCCAACAACTACGGGCCTAACCACTTCCCAGAAAAGCTGATTCCGCTGGCTATTCACCGCATTCAGCACGGACAGCCCGTGCCGGTATACGGCAAAGGGGAAAACGTACGCGACTGGTTATTTGTGAAAGACCATGCTACAGCTATCGATGCGGTGTTCCACAAAGGTAAAATTGGGGACACCTATAATATTGGCGGCGTAAACGAGTGGCAGAACATCGAGCTGATCCACTTACTCTGCGACGTGTTAGATGAGAAAACGGGTAAGCCTCAAGGTACTTCGCGCAAGCTCATCACTTTCGTTACCGACCGCGCTGGCCATGACCTTCGCTATGCTATCGATTCGTCTAAAATCATGAACGAGCTAGGATGGAAGCCGTCTGTCACGTTTGAGCAAGGCTTAGCCCAAACTGTTGACTGGTACCTAGCCAATAATGAGTGGTTAGAGCGTGTAACGAGCGGCGCTTACCAAGACTATTATCAGCAGCAATACGCGGCACGCTAACGCGCTTTCGATGGACAGCTATCAGCGAGCCGTAAACAAAATGGTTTGGTTGCGCAGGGATAGTTACTCATCGTTCATTAACACTTGCCACCGAAGAAATGTACAATACGCCTTTTCATGATCAGCCACTCGATAATCTTACGTTTTTAATAACGGGTGGCGGCGGCTTTATTGGTTCTAATCTAGTAGAGTACCTACTGAAATACGGTGCCGGAACCGTACGTGTGCTGGATAACTATTCAAACGGCTTCCGAAAGAATTTGCGTTTGTTCGCTGATCATCCGGCACTAGGGATTATTGAGGGCGACATTCGGGATGTAGAAGTGTGCCGGGCTGCTTGTCAGGGCGCGCACGTAGTCTTGCACCAAGCAGCCCTAGGTTCAGTACCACGTTCTATCAATGACCCTATCACAACGAATGATGTAAATGTGGGTGGGTTTGTGAATATGCTGGTTGCAGCCAAAGAGGCGAGTGTAAAGCGCTTTGTGTATGCTGCTTCGTCGTCAACTTATGGCGACAGCAAGGCATTGCCCAAGGTAGAAGACCGCATTGGCAAGCCTCTCTCACCCTACGCCGTTACGAAATATGCCAACGAGCTATATGCTGACGTATTCGGCAAAACGTATGGCATGGAAATCATTGGCTTGCGCTACTTCAACATCTTCGGTCCACGCCAAGATCCGAACGGAGCGTACGCCGCCGTGATTCCGCTGTTTATCGATGCTGTTCTAGAAGGTCGGCCGCCGCGTATGAACGGGGATGGTGGTCAAACGCGGGACTTCACATTCGTTGAGAACTGTGTGCAAGCAAACATCAAAGCCGCGCTAACAGCGAATCCAGAAGCTATTAACCAAGTCTATAACATTGCAGTAGCTGATCGGACGTCGTTGAATGACCTCTTCAACATCTTAAAAGAAGAAGCGGACTCCGATCTGATTCCTGAGTACGGACCTGACCGCGCCGGTGACATCCGCGACTCGCTGGCTGATATCAGCAAAGCGCAACGACTACTCGGGTACGATCCTAAAATTCGCATCAGAGAAGGTCTGCAAAAGACCCTAGCTTGGTTCAAAGAAAACCAGACGTTTATCCGCGAAAGCAATTAAAATAGATGACTGAAAGAGTGATTGTTGACGAGTGAACAGCTTGATTTCTATCAATTAACGATCATTCAAGAAGCATCCATTTAAACATTCAACCTATTTAACTATGAAAGGCATCATCTTGGCTGGTGGCTCCGGAACTCGTCTGCATCCGCTCACACTTGCTGTTAGCAAGCAGCTTATGCCGGTGTATGATAAACCAATGATCTACTACCCATTATCGATTCTGATGATGGCGGGCATTCGTGAGATTTTGATCATTACCACACCCCACGACCAAGCACAATTTCAACGCTTGCTTGGAGATGGAAAAAGCTTGGGCTGCAACTTTCAGTACGCTGTTCAGAAAACGCCCAATGGCCTAGCACAAGCTTTCGTGATTGGTGCTGATTTTATTGGCAGCGACAAAGTGGCGCTGGTGCTCGGCGATAATATATTCTACGGAGAAGGACTTGATCAACTGCTACAAAGCAATAGTAATCCAGACGGTGGGGTTGTATATGCTTACTACGTGCAAGATCCTGAACGATACGGTGTAGTAGAGTTTGATCAGGATAAAAAGGCACTTAGCATTGAAGAAAAGCCTAAGCAGCCGAAGAGTAACTATGCAGTACCTGGCCTTTACTTCTACGACAACGACGTAATTGAAATAGCTAGGAACTTGGAACCTAGCCCCCGTGGTGAGTACGAAATCACAGATGTGAACCAAGAATACTTGCGTCGCGGAAAATTGAAGGTAGGCATCCTAGGCCGCGGCACCGCTTGGCTCGATACAGGTACGTTTGAATCGTTGATGCAAGCTTCTGAGTTCGTGCGCGTAATTGAGCACCGCCAAGGCTTGAAGGTAGGTTCTATTGAGGAAATAGCATACCGACAAGGTTTCATTACGGCGGAGCAACTACGTAAAATTGCGGAGCCCTTGCGCAAAAGTGGTTATGGCGACTACCTGATGAGCCTACCCGGTACGTTGCTGCTTGAGGAATAAGTTAGCTTCGTGAATAAAGGCAAACGCCGCGGTTGTCAACAACCGCGGCGTTTGCCTTTGTATATGGCTCCTAAAGCTAGGTATACTACTCACCAGATAATACCAGCTAGCAGCCCAGACCCCACGATGACGTAAGACGGAACTTTCTCCCACAGCAACAAAAGAAACGTGACGGCTACCAACACCAAGTTGATAGGGGTATCTGGCAGAGGATGATACAGCAGGAAAGTAGCCGCGCACACTAAGCCTGCCGACACGGCATTGATACCTTCCAAGGAAGCTTTCACCACTCGATATTGCTTGAGCCGGTCCCAGAAACGGATCAGAAAGAAGATGAGTAGCGTACCGGGCATGAAAATACCCGCAGCACCAACGAGGGCGCCAAGTATCTGTCCGCCCACACCTGTGCCTGCCTGCCGCATGGCCAGCGAGCCTACGTAAGCGGCAAAGGAGAAATTGGGGCCAGGTAGCGCCTGTACCAATCCGAGTCCTGAAAGGAATTCCTGTGGGGAAAGGTATTTCTTGGCCTCAACAAACTCGGTGAAAAGTAGGGGAGCCAATACTTGTCCGCCGCCGAAAACAAGACTACCATTTCGGTAGAAGTTCTCGAACAAGCGCACAGGTAACAAGCGCGTGTAAGAACCTAGCAACGCGGCAGTGACAAGTACCCCTAACCACAAAATGAAGTTAGACCATTCCACCTGAAGTGGCAGCTTATCAGCTTGCACAGGCATTTTGCGGAAGCGAAATGTTGTAACTAAACCACCCGTAAGTAGTAGAAGCGGCAGAATCCACGGCAGCTGAAAGGTGTAGGCTAGCAGCGCCGACCCAACCATAATCGCCACGGATGTTTTGGTGTGAATCACCTTTTCCGACACCCGATAGGCCGAGTAAGCTACAAAGCCCACGGCAATAGGCTGCACGTATTGTACTAGGCGGGCTACTTGGTCTTTATCAAGGTAGCTCATAGTAAGTCCAGCCATCGTCATAATGGAGACGGCAGGCAGCATCCAAACCAATAGCGTTAAATAAGCTAGGTTGGGACCACCCAGCCGAAAGCCGATAGCAGTAACCGTTTGGGTCGAAGTAGGACCAGGAAGAATCTGGCAGAGCGCTGTTATTTCCAGGAGCTCGGCCGCCGTCAGGTAGCGACGCTTGGCTACGAGTAGCCGCAGCATCATGGCCATGTGCGCCTGGGGCCCGCCGAAAGCCGTTAGGCCTAGGGTGGCCACATCTTTCAGGAAAATGATGCCGCGTACCCGTTTGGTGCGGGCACCACTACGGCGCGGTGGCGGAGCTAACTTGATTTCTTCCACAAATGACAAGGCCGACTATTGGTTGCTAGATATTCATTATCAGCTGTGAAAAGCATGCGTTGAGCCTAAAAAAAGTTGCCAGTGAGTCAGATAAATAACTGCTCACTGGCAACAGGCAATGCTAACAAGAACCTTATTTCTTCTTCAACCCTAGCTCGATGAGGCGTTCATTCAAGAACTCACCAGCCGTCACGTCGGGCTGTTGCTTTGGATTGTCAGGCGTAATGCAGTTCTCTAAGGCTGCAAGGCTCATCTCCGAGCGAGGGTGCATGAAGAAGGGCACAGAGTAGCGCGAAGAGTTCATTTTTTCGCGGGGCGGGTTCACCACCCGGTGGATGGTGCTCTTAAGCACTCCATTAGTAAGGCGTTGGAGCATATCGCCCACGTTCACCACAATCTGGTCGGGCAGGGCCGTGATGGGAATCCACTTACCATCGCGGCGTAACACCTGCAGACCGTCGGCCGAGGCACCCATCAATAGCGTGATTAGGTTGATATCACCGTGTTCAGCAGCACGCACGGCGTCAGCCGGTACCGCGTCTGGGTTTTCGATGGGGAAGTAATGAATCTGGCGCAGAATGGAGTTGCCATTGCGAACCTTATCATCGAAGTAATTCTCTGGGAGCTGCAAGTACAGTGCAATAGCGCGTAGCACATCTGTGCCAGCCGCTTCTAGTGTTTTGTATGCTTCGGTTGTGCTTTGCTGAAAGCTAGGCACTTCTGCCGGCCAGATGTTGTCCGGGTACTCGCTAGCCACCGGATCAGTAGGATCGTCTACTACCTGTCCCACGTGGTAGAACTCCTTCAGGTCACCGGTGTTGCGCCCTTTTGCGTGCTCCTTTCCTTTGCCTACATAACCCCGCTGACCTGCTAGCGCTGGGTTCTCATAGCGGAGCTTTTGCTCGTCGGGTAAGGAGAAGAAAGCCTGCACATCATTATATAGGCGCTTGGTTTGTTCATCGCTCAAACCATGGTTTTTAAGTGCCACAAACCCAATGCTCTGGTAGGCTTCGCCGAGTTGTTGCACAAAGCGGTTTTTGCGCTCCGGGTCGCCGGAACGAAAGTCAGCCAAATCAAGCGACGGAATTTCTTCCAACAATGCTGATTCCATAGAGGGAAAACTATATACTTTTGGAGATTCTTACGTTTGTGCAAGGTACTTAAAAAATCACTTGTTACCTTGCCCTCGGGTCTTGCTAGATGAGCGGTCCGGAAGCCGATATTTTAATCCTTTCCACTCTTTTTATGAAAGTATCTACTTTACTGCTAGGTAGCGCTATGTTTGTGGCGTTAAGTGCTTGTGACACAGCCAAACAGCAAAAGGAATCGAGTGCCCAGTCTACCGCCGAAACGGTGACAACGGCAAATGCAGCAAGCATGGAGAAGAATGGCATTCGGCTTACTCCTTTCAACGACTCTCCCAAGTATCCAGAATCGCAGATGCGGGTTATTGCGCCCGTTGTTGGCTCCGTTGCACCTAGTGGGGCTGTTGCTTTTGACTACGATCTAAGCAACTTCCAGCTCACTAAAATGACCGGCGGCATGCACGCTGACGATATGGCTAATTCGGCCAAAGGCCAGCACATCCACAACATTGTGGATAATGAGCCTTACACGGCTCATTACACAACGGAGTTCACTAAGAATATCCCTGATGGGCAGCACGTAGTGCTGTCGTTCTTGTCGCGCTCTTACCACGAAAGCCTAAAGCACCGCGGCGCATACGACCTACGTGTTATCACGGTCGGCAGCGCACCAGCGACTCCTCTATCTTTTGATGTAAAGGCACCGAACCTGTTTTATAGCCGCCCAAAAGACGTGTATTCGGGCAACGATACGAAGAAGGTGATGCTGGACTTTTACCTAGTAAATACCAACCTCTCGCCAGAAGGAAACAAGGTGCGTGCTACCATCAACGGCACGGAATTCATGCTTGAGCAGTGGGCACCCTACATGATGGAAGGTCTACCAATGGGACAAAATACAGTGAAATTGGAGTTGGTCGATGATAAGGGCACGTTGATTCCTGGGCCTTATAACTCGGTAACGCGCACGTTCACGCTGCAACCCTAAGTTTTGCAACAATTTATTTGTAAAAAGGCCCGCATACTCATAAGTAGGCGGGCCTTTCTTATTTGTTAAAAACAGGCATTTATACGCCGCAACTTGAGGGAATGCAGGTTTTGTTGCTCAAGCAAGGCAAACTCGGCAGAAACTAGCAGCACATTCGGCTGATTTGCTTTAATAATATATGTACAAACATAGATATACGAGAACTTTTGGCCCGGCTTTCGCGGAACAGCGAAACTTCACTAGGAAATAGAATGTCTCTGATTTTCAGGCCTAGTGCCAAGCCTCCCGCATGGATCCAAGATTTGGTTTAGTAACTATGAATATTCGTACTCTTCTTTTATTGGTAGGTATTATAGTGGGGGCTAGCCGTGGTGCATTTGCGCAGCGTGCTATCTGGGCAAGTAAAATAGTTGATGTATCGTCGCAAAAAGCGGAAGGCAAGGAAGCTTTTTCGCCCGAGAAGGTGCTCGGCGAGCCCAACGCCCAGCCACTTGGCCAGGTAAGCAATGATGCTTGGATACCGCGCAAAGAGGGCGCTAGCGAATTCATTGAAGTTCGGTTTGGCCGGTCGATGTTGGCCCGCCAGGTGACAGTCGTGGAAAACTTTAACCCAGGCTCAGTTATCAAGATCGAGCTGGTGGATACACGCGGGGAGCGTCACCAGGTATACGAAAACAAGAACCCGGGCCCTCTGCCGGAGCTTTTCCGCTCGCTGCAAGTCACGTTTGAGCCTGCTACCTACCGCACGATTGGGGTAGTTGTGACGATGAATACAGCCAAGGTCAACGGTGTTAATCAGATTGATGCTATTGGTATTGCCGACGTGGTAGATACCATGGTAAAGCAAGAGTTTAAATCGGAACCCAGCGCCGCCAACGTCGATTCTTCCATGTTCAACCTAGGTCCGAACGTGAACACGCGGTACGTGGATACGCACCCGGTAATTTCGCCGGACGGCCGCAGCTTGTTTTTTGCGCGTCAGGGCAGTCCGCAGAACATCGGTGGCGCCAAAGACCCGCAGGATGTGTGGTATGCCACTATTGCTAACCCTAAAACCAAGGCGTGGAACCCAGCCAAGAACATTGGTGGGCCCATCAATACGCCAGGCCCCAACGGCCTAGCCTCCGTGTCGTCGGATGGCAATACGGCGCTGCTTATCAACGTGTACCGGCCCGATGGCTCGATGGAGCCAAAAGGGGCTAGCCTCACCCGGCGGAGCCAGATTGGGTGGAGCGCGCCGGTGAAAGTAGAGATTGAGGATTTTTACAACGATGATCCTGAGAACGTCGATTACTTCCTGGCTACTTCTGGCAAGGTGTTGCTGATGGCCCTGCAGCGCAAGGACACCCAAGGTGGACAGGATATCTATGTGAGCTTCCTGAAGGAAGATGGCAAAAGCTGGGGCAAGCCCCGCAACCTAGGGGCGGATATCAACACGAAAAAGCCAGAGTTCGCGCCTTTCTTAGCTGCCGATGGCAAGACTCTCTATTTTGCCTCGGAAGGCCATGGTGGGTACGGTAAGAGCGATATTTTCTACAGTAAGCGCCTAGATGAAAGCTGGACCAAGTGGACCAAGCCGCGCAACCTAGGTCCGAATGTAAATTCGACAGATTTCGACGCGTATTACACCATCTCGGCCGCTGGCGAAGATGCATACTTGGTGTCTTCGCGTAACGGCACCGACAACTCACGGGATATTTTTCGCATCAACCTAGCTTCACAGTTCAAGCCAGAGGTAGTTACGCTGGTAAAAGGTCGGGTGCTTGATGCTTCCACCAAGAAGCCCGTAGCCGCCAAAATCCGCTACGAAAACCTGCTGACCGGAGAAGAAATTGGTGTGGCAGATACCAACCCCGTTGATGGCTCTTATACCATCGTACTGCCTTCCGGCGCACATTACGGGTATAGGGCGGAGGCAGCCAACTACTTGTCGGAGAGCGATAACCTGGATGTGACCGACCGAGAAAAGTATTCGGAAGTAAACCAAGATCTGTATCTGGTTCCGTTCGTAGTTGGGCAGTTGATTAAACTCAATAACATCTTCTTTGCCCAGAGTAAGTTCTACTTGCGCGAAAATTCTTACCCCGAGCTGCAGCGCCTGATCCGGATTTTGAAAGAGTATTCGACGGTTGAAATCAAGCTGGAAGGCCACACCGATAACCAAGGTGATCCGGCCCTGAACACAAAGCTTAGCCAGGACCGCGTGAACGAAGTGAAGAAGTACCTTGTGCAGCACGGTATTAGCGCCAACCGCATCACGACGGAAGGCTATGGTGGCAGCAAGCCGATTGCCAGCAACGACCAAGAGGAGACCCGTAAGCTCAACCGCCGTGTAGAGTTCCGCATCACGAAGAAGTAAGCAGCACCCAAGCTGATTAAGCAAAAAGGCCTCACTACATTGTTGTAGCGAGGCCTTTTTGCATTGGGGCAGCGGGCAATTAGCTGGGCCTATTCTGATTGCCCGGGTTAGCGATGGAGTCGCGCATGTCGGTGTCGGCCTGTATGTTGCGCATTTTGTAGTAATCCATAATACCTAGGTTGCCAGATCGGAACGCTTCGGCCATGGCTTTTGGAACTTCGGCTTCGGCGTCGACAACGCGCGCCTTGGCCTCCTGCGTTTTGGCGCGGTTCTCCTGCTCGACTGCCACGGCCATTGCGCGGCGCTCTTCCGCTTTGGCTTCGGCTACTTTTAAGTCGGCAGTGGCTTGGTCGATCTGGAGCTTGGCGCCGATGTTTTCGCCAATGTCGATGTCGGCAATATCGATGGACAAAATCTCGAAGGCTGTACCTGCATCTAGGCCTTTGCTGAGCACGAGCTTCGATATCTTGTCGGGATTTTCGAGCACTTCTTTGTGAGAGAGCGACGAGCCAATGCTTGTCACAATGCCTTCGCCTACACGCGCTAAGATGGTTTCCTCGCCCGCACCGCCGACCAGTTGGGCAATGTTGGCGCGCACTGTTACACGTGCCTTGGCAATGAGCTGAATACCATCTTGCGCAACCGCCGCCACATTGGGTGTGTTGATCACCTTAGGGTTAACGGAAGTAGTCACGGCCTCGAACACGTCGCGACCAGCTAAGTCGATGGCTGTGGCTTGCTTGAACGAAAGTGGGATATTCGCCTTATCGGCCGAAATGAGCGCCTTAATGACGCTAGGTACGTTGCCTCCAGCTAGGTAGTGTGTCTCTAAATCGTTGGAAGTCAGCTCCAGACCTGCCTTGGTCGACGTAATCAAGGAGTTGACGATAAGCGTGGGTGACACTTTGCGCACGCGCATCAGCACGAGCTGAAATAAGCTCACCCGCACACCTGAGAAAATGGCCGTAATCCAGAGGCTGATGGGGAAGAAATACAGAAAGACGAGCAGCACGACGGCCGCGACGACTATAGGGAAAAAAGGTATTTGCATAGGCGGGCTGTTGAGGCTAGGTATTAACGGCGCCAAGTACGAGCTTTTGCCGCAGCTTTTTAGCAAGCCTGGTAGTATAACCTAGTTACTCACAGCCTTTTCTTAAATTCAAGCTATACAGCTTGCTCTACTACGATGCGGTTGTGCTCGATGCCTAGCACGCGCACGGTGGTGCCAACGGGCAGGAACTCGCCGCGGGTAACTACCTCACGGCGGTCGTCGTGGAACAGGGCTGTGCCAGCGGGGCGCAAAGCAGAAAGAGCCCGGCCCGTAACCCCAGGCTGCACATCGGGTTGACGCACGTCGTGTACGCGGGCGTAGTTCACGTTCGTAAGCGCCATCTTGGCGAGATTCTTAGGCCGCAGCCCTATATACAGAATCAGCCCTACCACCCCGGCCGATATGCTCAGGGCGACGTGGCCAGCGGACGTACCTAGGTCGCGGTAGCCCAACCAGATACCAGCGGCCAGCAACACAAAGCCGACGAGTCCCACCAGCGTAGTACCAGGAATAAAGACTACTTCGGCCACTACGAACAGCAAACCAAACAGCAAAAGGGCAGCGATACTTAGCCAATCCATCGGACAAGAGCAAAAAGGCGAGGAATACACTAGAAATATACGCAGAAAACAGCTGCGCGTACACTTCAGGCTAGCCGCAGATTCTCTACTTTGCTTTTCCAACCAACTGTTCGTCATCGTGGCTGCCGAATCGGCTCAAACGCAACCTGCTGGCTTTGGCGCAAAGCTAGCTGCACTGGCTGCTTTGCTGCGCCGTGTGCCTTCCCTAACGGAAGAAGACGTAGCCGCTTGCTTGCCTCTCTGGAAGAAAGCCGTAACGCTGAAACGCAACGATTTTCTCATCCGGGTGGGGCAAGTAGAGCACCACTTGTATTTCGTAGCTAGTGGCGCAATGCGCATTTACCTGCCCGATGCCTCAGAGGAAATCTGTGTAGGGTTTGCGTACGGAGCTAGTCTAGTCTGCGCGTTTCCCTCATTTGTCGAAAACCGGCCTTCTGACTATTGCATTCAGGCGCTGAAAAAGACTGAGCTACTAGCCGTTAGTCGCGCCGACTTCCTGACCTTACTCGATCGTAACGCTAATTTTGCGCGGTTCTGGCGCATGGAGCTCGAGCGAGTACTGGTGGGGCGGATTGAGCGGGAAATAGACCTGCTGCTGCCCGAGCCTGAGCGGCGACTGCAACGGCTGTTGGCGCGCAGTCCGCACCTGTTTCAGCTCATCCCGAAGAAATACATTGCTTCCTACCTACGTATGACGCCCGAAACGCTGAGTCGGCTTCGCTAAATCTTGAGGCTAATCAAGGTTTGAGGACCTAACTAGAGTGACCTTTGTTAAAAAAGCAAAGCAATGGACACCAACACTTTCCTTCAGCAGCTGCACACCGAAGTGCGCAACTTACAAGCCACCGTCGAAACCGAGCTAGCTCCTCTCGATGATTTTATACTCAACTTCAAGCCGAGCCCTGAACGCTGGAGCGTACTCGAATGCTTGGAGCACCTCAACCGCTACAGTCGCTACTATAACCTAGCTATTGCCAACGCTGTGCAGAAGGTACCAGCGCGAGTGAAGCAGGAGCCACTGCGGTACAGTTGGCTGGGACGAAAGTCTATCGGGATGATGGAGCCTAGCAACAACAAGCAATACAAAACGGTGAAGCACATGAACCCCACCGGCAGCGACCTAGGTCGTAACGTATTAACGGAGTTTCAGGCGCACCAAACGCAGCTGCTACAACTACTCACCAGTGCCCAAAAGACCGACCTCAACAAGAAAGCTGTACCGGTCGAGTTCTTCCGTTTGCTGAAGTTAGGTATTGGCGAAGCGCTAGAGTTTGTGGTGCGTCACGAAGAGCGGCACGTGCAGCAGGCGATCCGGGCCAAGCAGCAAGCAGCTTCCGCAAGATTAACCTTAGTGGTGTGACAGCCACCCCGGTGAGCGCAGCAAAACCTAGGTGGCTGCGTATAAACCACCATGAAGCAACGTGAAGTTATCGACGCGCATCACACCACTTGGACGTGTGTGCAAGCCTACGCAGGCCTAGAGGGAAAAGTAGCCGAGCAAGCGGCCAAACTCGCCGAAACGGCAGACGGACAAGTAACGGTGGTGTGCACGCCAAACGGCGGTGCCCAAACCGTGCGACTGGAGTTGAACAGCAACTGGCTTGACAACCTCTCCGATGAGGAACTGCTACAAGCCATTGCGGAAGCTCGATAAGCTAGGCTACTTCCTCCTGCAAAACAGCGCGTTCTTTCCGGTTGAACCACAGGTACATCGGCACGCCGGTTAGCATCAGCACGAGGCCAATGGCCGCTTCCCGTGGGCGGGCAAAAGTGGTGTTGATAACCAGACAGATGCAAAAGATGATCATGATGGCGGGCACCACGGGGTAGCCCCACACTTTGTAAGGGCGCGGTGCATCGGGCATGCGTTTGCGCAGGATGAATACGCCGAGCGTCGTAGCGCCATAGTAAATAAAGACGGCAAAGATGATCATGTCCGTCAGCTGATCAAACGTGCCGGAAAGTACCAGCAAGCAAGACCAAACGCCTTGGAAAACCAGGGAGTTAGCTGGGACGCGTGCTTCGTTTAGCTCGGCAGCCTTCGAAAAGAAAAGACCTTCGCGGGCCATGGCGAAGTAAGGTCGGCAGCCCGATAAGATGGACGCATTGGTGCAACCTAGGGTCGTAATCAGGATAAGCACCGAGATAAACAGCGCGCCGTTTTGACCCCAAAAACTTCTGACTGCCTCAACGGCCGTTATCTGGTTGCCGGCTTTGTAAACCTGTTCAAGCTCGGGGATGGATAGGAGCGAGAGGTAAGTGGTATTGACCAGCAGATACAAGGTAATGATGATAAACACCCCGACAGCAATGCCCCGCGGAATAGTACGCTTCGCGTCCTTCACTTCGCCTCCGATGTAGCCGATCGACGCCCACCCTTGGTACGCCCAGAACGCCGACAGCATGCCCGTAAAAATGTTGCTGAGCGTTACGGTGTGGTTGGTGCCAGTCGTTTGCGTCGAGAAAACACTACCTAGGCTTTGGGGGCTGTGCGCCAAGCCAAAGGCTATAATTACGAAGATGCCTATAAAAACCAGCGCTAGAATAGCGGTGCTCACGCTTGCACCCGTCTTGATGCCTCTGGTATTCAGCCAGGTAAGCAGCACAATCAGCAGAATAGCAGTGAGTTTTACGTTGAAGTCGGCGAATGGAAAGAATACCCCCGCAACGCTGAAATCGGCCAAAGACGTCAGCACGGGCGGCACAGAGACAATGCTGACCAACGATTGCGCAAAGACGTAAGCCAGAGAAGCGATGGTTGCCGTTTGAATTACGGTGAACAGCGACCAGCCGAAGATAAAAGCAAAAAAGCGGTTGTAGATCTTGCGGAAATAAGCATAGTCGCCGCCGGTATCGGCCAAGAGCCCAGCGACTTCGGCGTTGCTCAGGGCTCCGAATAGAGTGATAATTCCGCCGAGAATCCAACAAATCAAAATCCAGCCCGAGGAGTGTAACTCAGCGGCCATCGGCGCGACTTTTTTGTACACGCCTGATCCGAGAATGTTGCCGATAACGACCACAATCACGAGGCGCAAACCAAGGGCACGACTGAGTTGAGGAGCACTCATAAGGGAGCTACTTTTGGTGAATTACAACGAAGTTTTTCGGTACACCAGAAAGGTGAGCTAGGTCCTGGGTTTGGGCAAAATAGGAATTAATTCTAACAGCAACGCCCCTGAAGTTGTCAGGGGCGTTGGGCAATCTGTTTCGTAAGGTAGCGTGGACTTGGTAGTTCACACCTAGTATGTTCACAGCGCAGGCCACAAAGCCTGCGCTATTGGTCTAGTAAGCCCGGGCGAAATGTACGCGGCGGGAGCTAGGTTTGCCGGTCAGGATGCAGGTGCCTTCCTCCTCGGGCTCGTTGAGTGCAATGCAACGAATCGTGGCTTTCGTTTCGTCTTTGATGCGCTCTTCGGTTTCGGAGGTGCCATCCCAGTGCGCCACCACAAAGCCGCCTTTCGTATCGAGCACTTGCTTGAACTCCTCGTACGTGTCTACGCGGGTGGTGTGCTCTTCACGGTAGGCCAGCGCCTTTTGGTAGATGTTTGTCTGTATGTCCTTGAGCAGCTGATCAATGCTGTTCACGATGTCCGCTAGCGGTAGGTTCATCTTCTCCTTCGTGTCGCGGCGGGCTACTTCCACAGTGCCGTTATCAAGGTCGCGGGCACCGACAGCTAAGCGCACGGGCACGCCTTTCATTTCCCACTCGGCAAACTTGTAACCGGGGCGCTCCGTGTCGCGGTCGTCTACTTTCACGCTGATGCCCCGCTCAATCAAACCCATCTGAATGGGACGGATGCGCTCCAGCAGTTCGTCGAGCTGACCAGTCTTATAAATCGGCACGATGACCACTTGGATAGGAGCTAGCTTTGGTGGCAATACCAAGCCTTCGTCGTCGGAGTGCGCCATGACGAGTGCGCCCATCAAGCGCGTGCTTACGCCCCAGCTGGTACCCCACACGTACTCCAGCTGGCCTTCTTTGGTCTGAAACTGCACGTCGAAAGCCTTAGCGAAGTTCTGTCCCAAGAAGTGCGAAGTACCTGCTTGCAGAGCCTTGCCATCCTGCATCATGCCTTCGATGCAGTAGGTTTCTAGCGCACCGGCGAAGCGTTCATTTTCAGTCTTCACGCCGCGTACGACCGGTAGAGCTAGGTGCTCTTCCGCAAACTCGGCGTACACACTCAGCATCTGCCGGGTTTCAGCCAAGGCTTCCTCGGCAGTAGCGTGAGCCGTGTGGCCTTCTTGCCAGAGGAACTCGGCCGTGCGTAGGAACAAGCGCGTGCGCATTTCCCAGCGCACTACGTTGGCCCACTGGTTGATGAGTAGGGGCAGGTCGCGGTAGCTTTGAATCCAGTTCTTGTAGGTACTCCAGATGATGGCTTCCGAGGTCGGACGCACGATTAATTCTTCCTCTAGTTTGGCGTTCGGATCGACGCGCAACTTACCGGGATTATCAGGGTCTGTCTGGAGCCGGTAGTGTGTCACGACGGCGCATTCCTTCGCGAAGCCTTCCGCATTCTTTTCCTCAGCCTCAAACAAGCTTTTGGGCACGAAAAGCGGAAAATAAGCGTTCTGATGACCTGTACGCTTAAACATATCGTCGAGCTGGCGCTGCATCTTTTCCCAGATGGCATAACCATACGGTTTGATGACCATGCAGCCGCGTACGGCGGAGTTCTCGGCTAGGCCAGCACGCTTTACCAATTCATTGTACCACAAGGAGTAATCCTCGCTGCGCTTAGGCAAACTTTTGCTCATGTTTTAGAGTATCTTTGAGTAGTCGAAGCGGTTCTTGTACTGGTACAAGATTTGATGGTAAAAAAGCACCGATTCGGCGTAAATTTACGTTATTATCCCTGAGTAGCTTTCTTTTTAGAAGTGCAGGCTCCCGGGCCTCATTCGTTCTCCATTATTTGGGTTTCTCTTTACGCGCAAGCAGCCATGAAAAATAAACTAACCACCCTAGTTCCTGCGGTAGCGCTGCTCGCCCTAAGTAGCTGCGCCAGTACCTCAGGCCTGACCTCTACGGAGAGCGACGGCGTCTATTATTCGTCGAAGGATCGGACGACGCAAACCGCCACGGCTTCTATCGCGACGGATAATAATCAATATGCTACCCAGGGCCAAGGCATCGACGAAGATACTAACCCTGAATACAGCGGCAACAGTAGCAACGGCTCGTCGAGCGGTTCTGCTGAGTACTACGACGACAGCTATGCTTCACGCCTAGGTCGCTTCAATAACTCTTCTTATAGTGGCCTAAGCTACTACAGCCCCGTCTACACCGACCCGTATTTCATGGGTGGTGGCTACGGCAGCGCCTTCTCGCCATACTATGGCCTAGGCTATGGCGGTGGTTTCTACGACCCATTTTACAGCTCGATGTATAGTCCATATGGCTATGGCTTCGGTGGCTCTTACCTGAGCATCGGCCTTGGCTTCGGCAGCCCCTGGGGCTATCGGCCTTATGGCCTTGGGTATGGCGGCTACGGTGGTGGCTTCTACGATCCGTACTACAGTGGCCTATATGGTGGCGGTTACGGCCTAGGCTATGGTTACGGGTATGGCAACTCTGGCTACTCCGGCTACTGGGGTGGCGGAGACAACGGTCGCCGCAATGTACGGTACGCTCCGCGCGTAGATCGTACGCGGGAGGCAGTTTCAGCTAGCCAGCCAGTTGGTGGCAGTGCCGGTGGTGGTCGTGGCGGACGTTATGTAAGCCAGGGAGGCTTGATGGCTTCACCAAATACCAGTGGAGTAGTAGCAGCACCAAATACGAGTGTGGTTGGTAATGCAGCTCCTAGCGTTGCACCAGCTCGTGCACGTGGTCGTCTTGTAGAGGCAGGTACCACGCAGCCGCAACAAACCAATGGCCTTGCTTCACCAAACAACAACTATAACCTAAACGAGCGCCTTATGAGCGAGACGGAGCAACGGGCACGTGAAGGCCGGACGAACCGTCGGATGCTCGATGCTACTACGCAATCTGCTGAGCAGCCTAGCCTCGACTACTCGGGCCGTGGTCGTCGTAGCCAGATAGTTGATAACAGCAACGCGGGTGCCACGGCTACTCCCCAAGATTACCAACCAGCACAGCGCCGGGGTCGTCTTAGCGATGCATTCCGTAGCAGTGAGATAAACAGCAATCAGAACAGAACGACTCCGCAGCGTTCTTACGAAACGCGTACGTACTCGGAACCAGCACGCACCTACTCGGAGCCAGCTCGCATGTCGTCGCCTGCTCCTTCCTACGGCGGTTCTAGCGGTGGTGGAGGTAACTTTGGTGGCGGCGGTGGTGGCGGTGGCGGCCGTGGCCGCATCCGGTAATACTACCCGTTGCAAAACTGCGTTATTCAGGTGAACGACCAACGACTAGTGGTCACCTTCTAACCCTATGAAAAACAAACAATACTGGCTTGGCTTAGCTCTTATGGGCTGGGCCAGCCACGCTTTTGCCCAAACGGAAGACGATGCCCTGCGTTATTCACGCTTGCAGTTTGGAGGTACCGCCCGTACACAAGCCATTGGTGGCTCCAGTGTTGCGGTGGGTGCCGACCTAGGCAGTCTGATAACTAACCCTGCTGGGCTAGGCTTATACCAGAAATCAGAGATTTCCTTTTCACCAGGGTACAGCATCACTAGCAGTAGCAGCACGGGTACGGGTTCTACAACAGATGCTTCGCGCAACAACTTGCACGTAGCTAGCTTTGGTGTTGCTTTTACCAACCGGAAGCCTGATAATGATGATAGCAATTGGCGCAGCGGCACTTTTGCCGTTGGAATAAACCGGGTAAATAATTTCAATACTACTTTCCGGTACGCAGGAAGTATTGAAGATCAACGCTCTATATTCCAACGCTTCCGCGAGCAGCGGGTAGATAGCACGCAGATTTATCGGGAGGATGATAACCAGAGCTACGAAACACTGGATGGCTTAGCCTACGGTGCGCTCTTAACCAACATCGATCCTAAGACCGGACGAGCTTACACACCGACACTGCTACAGCGCGCGGGTGCAATCAACCAGAGTGAAATCGTCACGACCAAGGGAGCGCAGACCCAATACGACTTTGGGTATGGCGCAAACTACCGTGACAAGTTGTACCTAGGTATCGGCTTGGGTATTGTAAGTACGCGCTATGAGGAAACGCGCAACTATCAAGAATCTGACAATGACGTTTCGAACTACTTTGGTAGCCTAGCGCTAGTTGATCAGTACAAGACGCGCGGCACGGGCTTCAATCTGCGGATAGGGGCTATCTACCGGGTGGCGGATATGGTGCGGATCGGGGCTTCTGTTCAGACGCCAACGTTTATGCGCCTGACGGATGACTATGGCACAACGCTCACCTCAAACTTCAGTCCTGCGGCTCCGCTAGGTGGTGGTCAAACGACTACAGGTTCTACCGTGAGCACAGAACCTAGCTCGTATACTTACCAACTGACGACTCCTTTCCGGGCATCAGGCGGCGTCGCTGTGACCATTGGGAAATATGGCTTTCTATCGGGCGATGTAGAGTACTTGAACTACAACCAAGCTCGGTTCAATGCAGACGATAACGACGTTACTAGCACATCTGCTACGTACACCTATGATGCAGAAAACGATGCAATAAAATCTCTATATCACTCCACGGTAAACGTACGAGTTGGTGGAGAGGCTCGTCTCGATATTTTTCGGGTGCGGCTAGGGTATGCTCGCTACGGCGACCCATACCAGTCGAGCGACTTCGATCGCACGCAAAATTATATTACCGGTGGGGTAGGGCTGCGGCAAAACAACTTCTTCCTCGATCTGACGGGTGTATACAACACCAATGACCGCTTCTACAGCCCCTATACCTTGAGTAGTGGCGCGCAACCGGTAATCGCTGTTAATACCAACCGTTTCACCACCACGGCTACTGTTGGTTTCACGTTCTAAGTACTTTCCTTTTCAGCTAACAAAAAAGGCGACCTATATAGGTCGCCTTTTTTGTTAGCTGAGGTTCGAGAAACGAGTAAGCTACCAACTCTCAAAAATCTATAGCCCGCTCACGAATAAGCCTTAGCTGGTGCAGCTGCGCGAGCAGCGCGGCTAGGTTTCGCGGGTTTGTTTCGCCTGCCCCACCACACCAGAAAGCCTGTCACAGGTAGGCTAGCAGAAACTAGACTAACCAGGAACGCCACGATTTTACCACCTAGACCTAAGATCTGACCCGTGTGAATATCATAATTCGCATCAGAGAGCTTTCTTCCAGTGCTCTTCGTATTGTGAAAACGAGCTTGTAGTACTTTACCAGAGACGGGGTGAAAGCTGAACTCGTCGCGATAGTAGTAGTGCAGGGTCTGCTGGTAGGTCCAGCAGCCTACCGGATCTTTGTCGGTACCGCGGGGCGCAATAAGGATCATTTCAGCGCGTGGAGAAAGCTGGCGCGCCGTGCGGTAAATGATGTCTGCTAACGGCTGGGAAGCAGCGGTAGCTGTTTGCAGCGGATCAACTTTTGCTACCTCTTTTTCCTGTGGGTATTCTCGCCCGCCATTTGCCACAAACTCCACCGAATTGAGCATCCAGGGAAAAATCATGAACAGACCTGTGAGGGCTAGGATCAGGGCAACGCTGGCCGCGTAAAAGCCCATTACGTTGTGCAAATCGTAGTTAATACGCCGCCATCGTGCGTTCCACTTGATGGTAAAGCGTTGCTTGCGCTCTTGTTTCCGCTTGGGCCACCACAGCACTACGCCAGTGCCTAGCATCACCACAAAAATGACCACGCTGATGCCGACTACCCACTCTCCAATGGCAGGCGGCAGTAACAGGTGCATATGCAAATCCTGAACGATGGTGAAGAAGTGGGTACTCAGGTCTTGCTCGTGTAGCACCTGTCCCGTATACGGATTCAGATACACCTGTGTAGGGGTACCCGCTTTGTTGGTGAAATACACCGTGGCTGAGCGCTCCGGCCCGAAGTAAGTAACCCACGATTCCTGTGCCGCTACGCCGGGGTGGCCCACCAATGCCGCTGCTTGCAAGCGCGAGGGGAGTACCAGCGCTGTCGCTTGCACCTCTACTTTACGCCAAGGCTCCGTCAAATCCCGGATTTCGTCCTGAAAGGTGAAGATGGCACCGGTGATACTGACAATAAACACAACTAGCCCAGACGTGAGTCCGAGCCAGAGGTGTACTTTGCCAACGAGCTGCTTGGCCTTCATAGGCAGAGGAGGTTGAATTAGAACTTATAACTTACGCTACCCACGATGCTACGTAGCTTTTGCGGGGTCATGGTTGTATAACCAATCCAGTAGTGCTTATCCGTTAAGTTGTCAACCTTGAGCGCGATGCGATAGTGCGGTTGATCGTAAAAAGCGCTAGCATTCAGTACAGTATAACTCGGCAGCGTAAACACGTTGATTGCCGTGTTCTGAATCCGGTTTTCGCTGGCGTAGTTGCCACCAAAGCCTGCGCCTAGTCCCTTCAAGATGCCTTCGGGTTGGCGGTAGCTTACCCAAGCGTTAGCTAGGTAAGGCGAAGAAGCTAGGTTAGGCCGTCGACCATTCTCAATTTCGCTGGCGTTCTGCCATTTGGAGAAGTTGTAGGCAAATCCTCCCACAATGTTGAGGCCTGCTACGGGGTTAGCGGTCAAGTTAAGCTCAGCACCTCGGCTGAGCTGCGTGCCGTTTTGCGTCTGGGCATTCGGAATACCATCGTTGGCACCAGGGGCGGTTTCTGGCACTGGGGTGGTGCGTAGTAAGTCTTTTACCTGTATGTCGTAGTAGCTCACGGTGGCACTTACCTTGCCGTTAGCAGCATCTAGCTTTACGCCCGCTTCCCATTGGTTTGCATGCTCCACCTTGGCGGTCTGTATCTGACGGTTTACATCGATGTAGGTACCATCAGTAGGATTTTTGAAGCTATTCTGATAGTTGGCAAACATCGATACTCGGTCTTTTACCGGCTGATACACTAAGCCAAACTTCGGTGACAATGCCGTCTGCGAGTACGCCATGTTGGGACCATAGTAGGTGCCGCCTTTGTTGTCGAAATGGTCGAGGCGCAGGGCCGCTAGCACGCTGAGTTGGTCGGTCAGGTTCAGCACATCCGACACGAAGGCGCTATAGGTATTCGACTTGGTCGTGACCAAGTAGTGCGCCGGGGGAGAGGCCGCGTACTGCGCAGCCAAGGCCGGGCCATTAAAACTACTATACCCGTTGTTGGGCTGGTTCAGCACCACCTTATCAAAGTTGCCTCCCAAGAAGTTCACATTAGAATCGACGCGCAGGAAATCGAGACCTAGCACCACGCGGTTGCGCAACGAACCAAGCTGGAAGTCGCCGTTGAAAAGCTGCTGAGCTTCCCAAATCTGTCGACGGCTATTGCCCGTTGATTGATCGGCGCGCACCAGGGTATCAGACGCCGCCCCAGCCGGACCAGGCATGAGGTAGAAGTAGGGACCGGCTCCGTTGGAGAAGCTGTGGCTAGAGGTTAGGTAAGTAGTCGAAGTGAAGCTAGGCGAAATGCGGTACTGTACCTGCCCAAATAGGTTGGTGCTACGCGAGTCCTGTATCAAGCCCGGACCTAGGTACGACTGTCGATAGTCGAGCGGTGATTTGTCGGCGCGGTCGAAGCCTAATTGGGCTGAGGGATAGTAGAAGAAAACAAGCTGCTTACCTACGCCAGTACCCTTATAAATCTCGGCGTCTAGGTTGACGGTCAGTCGATCGTTAGGGCGAAACTGCAAGCTCGGCGCAACTGCTAGGTTCTTGTTGAAGCCCGTGTAGCCGACGTTCTGAAAGTTATCTTCGTAGGTATAAGCTGTATTGAGGCGGAAGGCTAGCGTCTTAGGCTGGTCAGCCGGGGCATTCTCATCCACCAAGTTCACGTCGGCGCTCACACGGTGGAAGCCATAGCTACCGGCGGCCATAGTAACTTCACCCCCCACGTTATCATATGGCTTCTTCGTCACGCGGTTGAGCAAGCCTCCGTACGAGGTCAGTGAGCTGCCAAACAGCGTTGCTGAAGGGCCTTTAATAACTTCTAGCTTTTCCAGGTTGATGGCGTCAATGTCGCTGGTTACGTTGCCTGCCACACCGTTGCGCAATTGGCTCGACACCACAAAGCCACGGCTGGCGTAGAACGCGCCCCCGTCGCCACCACGCCCGGTGGCTTCCCACATTTTTTGCAAACCCGGTACGTTGCGGGTTGCATCGTCTACCGAAAACACAAGCTGCTCCGTCAGGAGTTCTTTCCCCACTGTAGCATACACCTGGGGGTTTTCAAGGTTCGTGAGCGGCATTTTACCCACATATTCACTCGATTTACGGGCAAATTTATTTGCCTGTTGCCCTTCTACTACGACTTCACTAAGCTGCTCGCTACTGAGTTCAAGCGTGAAGTTCTGCGTCACGCTTTCAGCTGTTTTTACCTCTACGCGCCGCTGTTGCGTTCTGAAGCCCACCATGCTCACCCCTAGCGTGTAGGTGCCCGGCTTGAGTTGCGTGAGCTGGTAGTTGCCATCACTATCGCTGTTGCTGCCGATAGTAGTTCCTTTTATTCCTATCGATACACCAACTGCTGGTTGTCCAGCGGCTGTGCTAATGTGTCCTTGAATGGAACCGGTTTGCGCGTTGGCAGACCACGCTATAAAGTATCCTAGCGTAACAAGTAAAAAGGTGAACGGCTTTCTCAGCCGCTTAGGAGTAAGAGCGTGCATGTGTGTTGCAATGAGTTTCGTAGTGCAAAACTCAGGTACAAACCCCAACAATCCTAAGGTTAATTAGACTAATTAAAAATAAAGCTAATCTTTCTTAATTCTGGGTTGCTGTGTTTCTAATCGAATCGCCTGATTACAACCTAGGTATCTCGAAGCTTGGTAAAGCAGTTATTGAAGCTTGCTCTTAGATACTCGGATCTGCAGAAGCACCGTTGGGATGACAGTAGGAAGAATATCCTGCACATAGATAAGGCCAGTGCGTTGGTCGCCTGTGGTTGTGCGAAAGGCAATGACATCCCCTTCGGCAATAGAAGGAATATAAGAGTCAGATCCAGATGCGACGGTGCCATCATTGAAGCCAGTTCTCAAGGCATCAGGGTTGTTAGCATTGTTGAAATTGGTCAGCTTAAGCGTCGTAGTTCGCAATTCTGTGATATTCTTGGTTGGCCAGGCAGAGGTTCCCGCAGCACTCATAGCGGTAGCTGTTGCGCTAGGAGCAGCCAAGCCAAACGCATTGTTGGGGCCAGGTACATACACTAGGTCAATCAGCTTCTGAAAACCAGGATTGGTTGCTGCGTAGCCGGTAAGGGCTAGCCCGTTGGTTGCATCCAGAAAACTGCGGCGGGCTCGCAAGCGTGTTTGTGGGGCCTGCAATAACGTACTGTAGCTGTGAATAACAGCCGCTGAATCAGTACGACGTGTAGTAAGACGATACTGCCGACTAGCTTTATTGTTATTTGCATCCTCTACCTCAAACCGCCACGTTTCACGGCCAGGAGTAGTACGGTTAGTGAAATCATGCCGAAAGACAAAAGAGGAAGTATTGTTAGCTAGAGTCGAGTCGAGATATGTAATCGTATCAGCGGGGGCAAGCGCATTGGTAAGGTAAGTACTTGGGGTTAGGCCCGGCTGATAAATTACGACAACGCGAAGGTGACGAAGTGGGCTATATTCTTTATCGTCCGTAGTATCTCTGTCTCGGTTATCGGCATAGAGGAAGCTGCTGATCGTGTCGCCCGGTGTGGACAATATTCTATCGGAACTGGTGAATCGGCTGCTGCCAACAAAGTCGATGCGCGGCCCAGACGTGACACCAGGGTCACAAGCAGCGAGCATCAGAAACAGGAATGGGGTGAGAAGTAACAGATAACGACGCATAGCGTGCAAAGGTCGGAGGAAGGAGGCAATAGTTAGTGGTAGCTAGCACAATGAAATAAGGCTAACTAGCTGCCAGCGGAAGATTAGATACGAATTCGTGCTGCCAAGCACTACACCTCAACGCGCATAAGTCGTTGAAATTTTCTGCTCTTTAGTTTTTCCTAGCCTATTAGCTCACCTATCACCTTCCCGGCTATGCCCCTCAGCCACTATTGCTTCTTCGGCGAGCGACACACTTAACACAGTGAATCAGATCAGCTAAGTTGTAAATAGCACTTAAGTAATTATAAACCAATCGATATCTATCTGTTTTTCTAGCTCTTTAGTAAAGAAAAGCTGTTACGAAGGTATTGTTACAAAAGTTGTAGCAAGCGTAAGTTATTTGCTACTAAACGTGTGAAATAACAATTTAACCTGCGAATAAGGCAATTAGTCGAACCAGCATTGCAGAGTCAAAGAAATTGTGTAGTTTTCGATACGATAAGCTCTGTTCCAACAGTTTATCGGTTCATTTCCTGATACTGTCTGCTTGTTACCTCTCTCCTGCATGGTTAAAAGCTTACTCTTGTCTTTTGTATTCAGTGTTGTTTTAGGTTTGAGTTGGGGCCAGTTAGCACAAGCACAGTCTGTTGCTACGAAAGAAGTCAACGTCTATGTAGTAGCACACCAGGATGACTGGCAGCTCTTTATGGGCAGTCATGCTTACAACAATGTACAGAAGGGCGGAAAAGTTGTTTTCGTTTGCTTAACGGCAGGACAAGCTGACAAACCTGGTGACCAGTATTGGAAGGGGCGCGAAGCCGGATGCAAAGCGGCCACCCGTACCGCTGCTGATGCAACATCGGCACCCGCTGCGTCTGCCCAAGTGGAAGATGTTGTTGTAAATAAGCATAGTCTGCAAGTCTATCGCTACAAGAATACCTCTTCTTACTTCCTGCGGTTGCCTGATGGTGGGCTTGATGCAAAAGGCTTTGCCCAAGGTAACTTCCAGAGCCTGTTCAAGTGCAAAGGCAATGGTACGGCTATCAAAGACATCACGGGCTCCGTTACATACACCAACTGGACTGATTTGGTGAAAACGGTGCACCAGCTTATTCTGCAGGAGACGGATCCGAACAGCAAACTAGTAATGCACTACCCAGATCCAATCAAAAAGAAGATGGATCATCCGGACCACACCATGGCCGGCGTTCTAGCCCAGGCTGCCACTTCCGATATCGAGTGCCGTCAGCAGCTTTACCTAGGGTATATCACCCAAACAAAGCCATTGAACCTAACGGACGTGCAAACGGCTAATCAAACCTTGTTGTTCAAGGCCAATTGTGAAGAACTGATGCAGAATGGGTTAGCTAGCGAATGGGACGATAAGCATCGTGTTTGGCTAGGTCGGCAATATTTCCGCATACGGCACAACGCTCCTACGCCACCCGGTAGCCAGCCCATGCAGCCAGTTGCCGCTCTTCCGGCTCCCATCGTAGTGGTTGCCCCAACATCTACCGTGCCCACGAACGGCGAGATAAGACAAATCTCTACCCTTGACACGATGATGGTAATACAGCAAGCCGATTTATTACTCCGGCCCACTTATCCCAACCCGTTTGATGTATCAACCCTAATTGGGTATCAGCTGCCGAAATCTAGCTTTGTTTCGGTGCGCATTTTTGACTTGCAAGGGCGACTGGTACAAACTTTAGTAAACCAGAAGCAAACTCCTGGTAACTACGAGTTGTGGATTGATGTCAATGAATTTCCCGCTGCTGGCGTCTATCTTTGCCAGCTGCAGGCTGGGCGAGAGTCGCGTAGCCAGCGCATACAGATAGTGCATTGATCTGCCCCCGCTCGGCGGGGATGCTTTCCTTTTCCCTATGTTGCGTTTCTTGCGCCAACAACCATCACGGGTTGCCTTAGCAGGAGTCGCTTTGCTCGTGCAACTTGGGTTTATAAGCCGCGCTTTTGGGCGTTTGCTGGCTGAGCCCAACCAATTTCTACTACGTCTCACGTCGGAAACCGGCGATGGGATGAAGAACTACTTCACCTTTCAGTCCTACTTGCAACAGCCTTTCGCCAAGGGCCTAGCTTGGTACGGCAACATGAATTATCCCTACGGGGATTACGTGTTCTATACTGATAATACGCCGCTGGTAGCCGTAGGCGTGAAGTTGTTTTCGCATTACGTGTACGACCTGACGCCTTACGGCCTTGCCGTGTACCATGCGGTATTGCTAAGTGGGATGCTACTCAGTACGGTATTATTGGTGGCGGTGCTACGAAGGCTGCTGCACTCGTGGGTGTTGATTCTGAGTTTTAGCGTGTTGCTGCCATGGCTTAATCCGCAACTCGGGCGCTTGCTGATCGGGCATTTCAACTTGTCGCAAAGCTGGGTGATCCTGCTCGCCATTTGGGGCTTGTTGCGTATCTATGAACGAGTAAATGCGGGGCTGCCTATTTGGCGACCTGTGCTGCTGTTGGTAGCAGGGCTTACGGCCGCTGCCTTTATGCACCTATACTACCTGCCCATCGTGGGTTTATGTACGGGGAGCTTCTTTCTGTTTTGGCTGATAAGTACTCGGTGGCGGCAGGTGCGCTTAGTAGTAGTAGGTGCAGTTATCACGGTAATTCCGTTGCTGCTGGCACTATGCGTTATCCGTGCAACAGACGGCTATTATGCACTGCGAAGCAGTACCGCCTCTGGCTTTAACTACTTACCCTGGAAACTTCAATTTTCGGCGCTTTTTCAGCGCTACAGCTACGAGCGCACGCACTTTATTATCAATACGGTGCAGCCCGTGCCCTACGAGTCGCAGGCGTACCTAGGTATTTTTGCGTTAGCAGGCTTGCTGTTGGGTCTCGTGCTGCTGGTGTTTAACTACGCGGCTTGGCAGCGGTGGTGGCAGGCTTGGCGACAAACACAGCAGGGTAAATTTTTACTGTTGCTTCTCGCGGCAGCGGCAGTTGGGCTGTTTACCGCCCTCGGTACAGAGTACTACTTGGCCGACAACCAGTACGTCATCACCAATTACTTAAGCGCGTTTTTTTACCTGCACAAGATCACCGAACGGGTCGCGCAGTTCCGGGCCGTGGCTCGGTTTAGCTGGCCTTTTTTCTGGGCAATCAACTTGCTTGTGCTAAGCGGTTTGGATTATTGGGTAGCTACGAGCCAAGTACGGTGGCGCAGTGTGGTAGCCGCCTTATTTGTGGTGCTAGCTTGGCTGGATACCCGCGACACATTAAAGTTTTACCGGCATGCGCTCATGTCCAACGTGCTGACGAATCCCGCAAATGATCCGGCGACGCGTGCTTTGCTCACAAACGTCCGGCCGCAAGAGTATCAGGCTATCTTACCAATACCCTACTTCCACGTAGGCAGCGAAGACCTAGACGTTACGATTGACGACGATTTCAGGCACTCAAACCACGCCTACCAGTTGTCTTTGCAAACCGGCTTGCCGCTAATGGCTAGCAAGATGTCGCGCACACCGCCTGGGCAAGCACGAGCTTTACTGCACCTGTTCAGCTCGCCTAGCTCCTCGTTACGCCGTAGCCTGCGGCAAAAGCCAATACTAGTGTTCTTCGACGAAGCCTATTACGATGGAAGCAGGCAGGTGCCAGTAGCCAAAGACCGCACGCTACCACAGCGCGTAGTGAAAACCGGACCTAGCTTTATCGAGCAAAGTCACATGACGCCTATTGCTTCCGAGGGCAAGTTACACCTCTACCGCTGGCAAGTAAACTAAACTGGATAATAATAAGTAGCTATGGTACAGATGTTTACAATATTCGGCGCCGTAGAATCTTCAAAAAGCTAGCTCCTTCGGTGAGTAGGATACGTGAATTGAGTTTGGAGAAAACAACCCCCGGCTTCAGGCTAACCAATACGGGCTCAACCCGCACGTGTGCTTGGCGCGAAGCCAGAAATAATAGCTCTAAATCGAAGAGGTAGCGGTCGGTGGTGGTTTGTAGGAATACGGCGCGGCCAGTGGCATTGAACCCTTTAAGTCCACATTGTGTGTCGCTCACGGGCAGGTGCAGCAAGTTACGTGTCAGCCCGCGAAGCAAGTGCGACACGCGTCGGCGGGTGGCTGGCACGTGTTGGTAGTATGCCTCGTCGCGCACGCCTACTGCTAGGTCGCACGTACCCGCTTGTAGCGTGGCATACAGGCTAGCTATGCTTCGCTCTTCGTACGGAAAGTCGATATCCGTAAATAAGCAAAGGGGTTCCTGTACGTGCTCTATGCCCATCCGCAAGGCATAGCCCTTGCCCCGGTTGGTCGGGTAGGTCAGGTACGTAAAGTAAGGCAATTTCCGCTCTAGCAATGCAACTTCTGCTGGATCTACGTTGCGGGTAGAACCGTCATTGACTAGGTATAAGTGCAGGAGAGTATCGGCTGGGAGGAGCGCGTATAAGCGGCTCAGACTTTCCAGGACGTTATTTGCCCAGCCGGGTAAAGGGTTAAAGCAAGGCAGCACTAAGGCTAGTGCGGGAACAGCAGTCATGAAGGCAAATAGGGTGGGTGACCTCAGTACAGATGATCGAAGCGGGCGGGTAAGAGGGCTAGAGTGCGTATTCAGGTGCAGGAACTAGGCACCAAGAAGCTGCTGCAATACGAACGCAAGTTGCATAGGAATAATGATTTTAAGTGACTTACCCCAAGCTGAACATCAGGAAATGTGCCGACGGTAGTGTGGCGCTTGTTTAGTACGCTGTCGAAAGTGCAATTTTGAGCTGAGCAGAAGTTTAAGTAGGACAAATAGCCGGCATTCTAACGAGCGAGTTCGCACATCTTTTGTCCGGAGAAAACCAGTACTTTGAGCGTCGTCCGCGCCTCGCTTAGTTATTGTACATGCCCGTTTTTAACTTCTCCGCACGCACGCCCTGGTCTTGGCTGCTGTGGCTGCTGTTTGTACTCGAAGTTCTGTTCTTCACATTTTGGCGCAAGTCGCTGGGGCCTTACTGGAGCCCCGTGTTCCTCTACGCCGTGGAGCTTTTGCTTTGCTTATTGCTAGCACGTCGTCTGCTAGGTGTCCGGCTGCAAGTGGCGCCGATGCGTAAGGTAGGGTACCGCTTCTTGGCGGGGGCTGGGCTATTGGCAACCAGTCCGCTCCTAACGGCTTCCATTATTCGGAAAGCATTAGTGCGGGCGCCTATCGGTACCTTCTCCGATATTGTGCCGGCCTTACAGGTGTATGTGCAACGTTTTTTGCAGCATGAAACGGTGTATAAATCCCTCACCATGTTCGGATACACGTTTCTGCCAAACTACCCACCGATGCAGTGGCTGCCGTTTGTGGGAGCTGACCTAGCTGGTATCGATTACCGTTGGTGGTCTTACGGAGGCCTGCTACTCGGTTTGCTAGCCTACGAGTGGGTGCTGGCGCGATTGGATCTGCCCTGGGCGGAGTGGTTGCTGAAGGCTGCGTTGCCCGTGTTGCTGGTGCATTTCAATGTTATCATCGACAAGCCGATGTACAGCCTTACCGTTGAAGGGCTGATTGTTGGATTTTACTGTCTGCTGGCAGCAGGCATTTTTTCAAACTCTGTCTGGATGAAGGCTGCTGGGCTGGTATTCTGCCTGCTGTCCCGCTACTCATTGGCATTGTGGGTGCCTCTCTACGGCTTGTTGCTGCTGTACGAGAACCCGAAGCGGGGTTGGCTAACGACTGGGCTTACCATTGTGGGTGTGGTGGCGTTGTTTGTGCCTTTCATATTGCATGACCCAACTATCTTCTTTCGGGCGCAACTCGAAAACCTAGATGTTGCCAAGTCAGCGTGGCAGCAAATTGATACGTCGGCGCCGTGGCTCGGACCTATTCATCTCTTCAATGGTATCGGGCTAGCTCCTTGGTTTTATGACTTGCCAGGCACTTTGGAAGAACGGATTATTCGGCTCCAGCTAGTGCATTTTGCCGTTTGCACCGGTATTGTGGTGCTGGCTGGCGGCTTGTTCTGGTACCATCGTCATCATTTCGACCCGCGGTTGGCGGCCTTGCTGAGTTTAAAAGCTTACCTAGCTACCTTTTATGCCTTCTTGATTGTGCCGTACACGTACCTGGCGTCGGTGTCGCTGTTCACCTCTCTGTTTGTAGTACTGTTAATCACGAGGAAGAAAGCTGCGTTTTTAGTCCCTATCGTGGATAGCCAGTGACCCCGGCAAGGTAAATACAAGCCGCGTGTTGTGTTCCCGTTGGCAGGCTAGGGCACCGGAATATTCGTATCCGAGACAATATACAGGGGACGCTGGCGCACGTTGGCATTGAGGCGGGCAATGTACTCGCCAATGATACCGACGGAAATAAGCTGCACACCGCCCAAAAATAAGATACTGACCATCAGCGAGGGCCAGCCGGGCTGATAATCGTGGGTGACAAAGCGGGAGTAAAGCGTGTAGAGCCCAACTAGAAAGGCGATGCCCGACACGACAAAACCGCCGATGGTAGCTGCTTTCAGAGGCGCATCAGAAAAAGCAGTAATGCCATCCAGCGCTAGGCGAATCATCTTACGATAGGTATAGCCCGTTGTACCACCCACGCGGCCCGCGCGGTCGTATTCGACGAAAGTCTGACGGTAGCCAATCCAGGAGATTTGACCCCGTATGAACTTGTTCTGCTCCGGCATTAGGCGCAGACCCTCCACCACTTTGCGGGAGATAATACGGAAGTCACCCGTATCAACGGGAATAGATATGTGCGTGATGTTGGCTAGGATGCGGTAGAAGAGACGCGCGGTGAGCTTCTTAGCTACATTTTCTCCTTGGCGAGAACGACGCTTGGCATATACTACCTCGTAGCCTTCGTGCAGCTTTTGGTAGAGCGTCGGAATCAGCTCCGGCGGGTCTTGCAAGTCGGCATCAATGATAACGACGGCTTGCCCTACTGCCCGATCAAGGCCGGCCGTAACGGCGATTTGGTGGCCGAAATTGCGGCTGAAATCGATGTAGCGGACGCGTGAATCGCGGGTAGCTAGGTTCAGGAGCAAGGGCAAGGACTGGTCGCGTGAGCCGTCGTTGATGAAGATGAGCTCGAAACCACCCACTAAGTTCATGGGCTCGAGCACACTGAGCAGGCGCTGGTACAACTCCCCAATGTTACTCTCCTCGTTGTAAATCGGAATTACGACTGACAGCTCCACGTAGACGATAGGCGGTTAGAAACGAAGAAGAACTAAGCTGGTTTTTGAGCCAGAGCAAATACACTAACGCCGACTGGTAAATTGAACCAGCGTAACAATCCGTTTTCAGCTTTAACCCACTGAAGAATTAGGCTATTGGCTGGACCGCCGAAATCGTGCAAGTCGCCGGTGGCACCAGGTTTCTTCTCGGCCGGCACAGGGCCAAACAGCAAGCGTCGGCCGAGCCGTAGGGCTGCTGTTGGAAAATACAGAGCGGCATTCCAGAAAGAGCTGCGCTGCACCCGCAAGCCAGCACGTTGCAGAGCACCAACCAAGCTCTGGCGAGAATAGCGACGGTAATGGTGATTTACTACGTCATGCTCGCTCCATAGGTACGTATGGGCGGGCACAAACACAAGCATCTGTCCGCCTGGCTTTAGCACCCGCGTCCACTCGCGCAACGCTTGAGCTTCGTCTTCAATATGCTCCAGTACATCGGAGGCAATAACCAGATCGAACCGGCTAGCAGCAAAATCTAGGGCGGCGCCATCCATCACCGAAACGTGCGGCACGCCTCGCGCTTTCGCTAGCTCAATAGCTGGCTCACTAACGTCAATGCCGGTTAGGTCCGTATACCCAGCAGCACGTAGGCGCTGCATGAGGGGGCCACCCGAACAACCGATTTCCAGAATGGCGGCATCAAGCGGGAGGTGCAACCCTTGAATAAGGTCGTACACGACATCACGACGGCTAGCAAACCACCAATGCTGCTCTTCTAATTGGTGGTATTTAGCCTCGTAAGTAAGGTCCATCGCAGTAACTTGGAGTTTAGCCAGCAAAAGTACGCAATTGCAGCGGCTGCTCTTACTTGCTAACCCGGCACTCTCACTGGGAGCCTTGTTGTTGGGCTAGGGTGCTACTCAAGCGCTTACCTTAGCGCCTGCTTCGCCACGCCATCGGCCGTAATGATTACGGGTTTGATGAGCCCTTGCTCGTCGAAGTGAAGCTCATCGATGCAAGTGACGCGGTGGTTGGCGTCGGTTTCACCCAGCGGGCGGCGATGATAAACGATATACCAGCGGTCTTGGTCTGGCACCTGAATCACGGAATGGTGCCCTGCGCCAGTAGCTACTTTGGGGTCTTGTTGCAGGATCTTACCCACGCGCTTGAAAGGACCTAGGGGCGAGTCGGCCACGGCGTAGGCCACGGAGTAGTTCGGACCGCCCCAGCCGCCTTCCGACCACATGAAGTAGTACTTGCCGTTGCGGCGGAACATAAACGGGCCTTCTACATAGCCCTGCGGCGTGACTTCCTTGTAGGTGGTGCCATCGGCGAAGGGCACTATGCCGGTGAAGTCTTCCTTCAGCCGCACGATGTTGCAGTGCGACCAACCACCATAAATCATGTAGTACTGCCCATCCTTGTCGTGAAATACGAATTGGTCAATGGGCTGAGCGCCGTTATGAATCTGCCCGATGAGCGGCTTCCCTAGGAGGTCTTTGAATGGGCCTTCTGGTTTGGAAGCTACCGCCACACCGATACCACCAATTTCGCCCTCATGCACATCGTTAGCCCCGAAAAACAAATAATACTTACCGCTTTTCTCCACAATGGAAGGTGCCCACATGGCCTTGCGCGCCCACTTCACACCAGTCGTGTCGATGATGCGCGGGTGCTTGGTCCACGTCACCAGGTCGGGCGAGGAAAAAGCATCCATGAATACTTGCTGCTCATACTTGGCTGAGTACGTGGGGTAAATCCAGTACTGCTTGCCAAAGATGGTGCCTTCCGGGTCAGCGTACCAACCGGGAAACACGGGATTGCCTGACTTAGCTGCCGTAACCGACTTGGCTGCCGATTTCACGGGAGTTGCTACTTTCTTGCTTGCCGAAGTTGCTGTTTGCGAAAAAGCCGTAGGTGCTATCAATAGGCTAGCTAGGGTACTCAGGAGCAAAGTCTTTTTCTGGAAAGCGTGCATCGGTTGGGCAGTTACGGGTAGCGCAGACTCTGTCGTCTGCGTGTGGCAGTTGGTGTTGGTAGAAATAAATAAGCGCGGACTGAAGCGTCCGCGCTACTGAAGAACCTAGGCGAGTAGTTGGGGCTTTTCCTGGTACACCTTCCACAAAAACTCACCGAAGATGGTGTTGGCCCAGGCAAACCACGAACGCGAGAACTTGCTAGGATCATCTTTGTTGAATGACTCGTGCATGTAGCCGGTGCCGGCGTGGGTGGCCTTGAGGCTCTGTACGCAGGCTCTGATTTCGGCGTCGTCGGTGCTGGTGAGGCCGCGGGTGACGATGGCGATAGGCCAGATCATATCCTGCCCCACGTGCGGACCGCCGATGCCTTCGCCCGCTTTGCCCTTGAAGAAGAAGGGGTTTTCGGTAGAAAGCAAAAACTTGCGGGTGTTCTGGTAAATAGGATCTGAGGTGGGCATGGCACCCAGGTAGGGCAGCGACACTAGGCTTGGAACGTTGGCATCATCCATCAGCACCTGGCTGCCAAAACCATCGACTTCGTAGGCGTAGATGTCGCCGTGCTTGGGGTGCTTCACGACGGCATATTTGCGCAGGGCAACTTCTACTTCGCCAGCTAGGGCGGTTAGCTCCTGGGCCGTTTGCGAGTCCTTCGCTACGGCAGTCATCATCTCGCTGGCTTGACGCAGACTTACGACGGCGAAAAAGTTGCTGGGAACGAGGAAGGAATAAAGAGTAGCGTCGTCGCTAGGACGGAAGGCCGAGCAGATCAGCCCCACCGGTTGAATGGGGTAGCCGTAGCCCTTCATGGGCTGGGTGTCGGTAGAGTTGGCCGTTTCGCGCTGAAAGTGGTAAGGACCTAGGCTCGTCTTGCGCTGCTGCTCCCGAAAGGTCTGCAAAGTGGTTTTAACGGCCTGCTGCCACTGCGCGTCAAACGGCTTGGTGTCGTTAGTTTTCTTCCAATAGTGGTAAGCCAGCCGAATGGGGTAGCAAAGCGAGTCAATTTCCCATTTGCGCTCGTGCACGCCGGGCTGCATCTTCGTCTTATCGGTTTTCCACTCGCCCACTTTGGTGTCGTCGCCATAGAAGGCGTTGGCGTACGGATCCTTAATCACGTAGCGCGTTTGGCGGTTGATCACGCCGGCCACCAACTGCCGCAAATCAGCGTCTTTGTCGATGAACTGCAAGTAAGGCCACACCTGCGCCGAGCTGTCGCGCAGCCACATAGCGTCGATGTCGCCGGTGATGACGTAGGTGTCGGGCCGGCCCTGGGCTGTGGTGTAGGTAACGGTCGTGTCGAGCGTGTTGGGGAAGCAGTTCTCGAACAGCCAACCTAGCTCGGGGTCTTTCACCTTCTTCTTAAACTCGGTAATAGCTGCTTCCACCGAGCGGCTACGAAAGCGCCGTTTGTCGGCGGCGGGCCGCACTATGGGAAAGGCTGGCGCCGCGCCCGCGAAGGAGTATTGTTTGAGAAACACGCTAGCCGTGAGTAGGGAGAAGCTTTGCGCAAAAGTTCTGCGATTCATGCGGTGGGTGGTTAGAATAAGGACAGTAGCGCGAAGCTCCCGCTTCGCGTATCGTTGAACTACCTAGGTGCAGGTCATCCAACGATTGTCATTCAACGATGCGCGAAGCGGGAGCTTGGCTAACGCCTTCCTCGGTTCGCGCTACTTAGTTACTTGGCTTTCGACATCGAGAAAGGAGCAGCATCGGACTTCGTGCCGCGGCTCTTATTGGGCGTGGCCGACATGTCGAAGTCGAGCGTAGCGCCTTTCAGCAGCTCTTCGTGGGTCAGGTAGTTCTTGTCGTACACCTGGCCGTTCATCGTCAGCTGGTTCACGTAGCGGTTCTCTTTCGAGTTTTTGCTAGCAGTTAGCACAATGTCCTTGCCCGAAGGCAGGTGCAAAGTGGCTTTCGGGAACAGCGGAGCGCCGAGCACATACTGGTCGGTGCCGGGGCACACGGGGTAGAAACCTAGGGCCGAGAAGACGTACCAGGCTGAAGTCTGCCCGTTGTCTTCATCGCCGCAGTAGCCGTCGGCGGTGGGCAGGTACAAGCGGTTCATCACTTCGCGTACCCAGTACTGCGTTTTCCAGGGTTGGCCCGCGTAGTTGTACAGGTAGGTCATGTGCTGGATGGGCTGGTTGCCGTGCGCGTAGTTGCCCATGTCCGCAATCTGCATCTCCCGTATTTCGTGAATGGTGCCGCCATAGTAGGAGTCGTCGAACACGGGCGGCAGCTTGAACACAGTATCCAAAGTGGCCACAAACTTCTTCTTGCCGCCCATCAAATCCATCAACCCCTGCACATCGTGGAAGACCGACCACGTGTAGTGCAGGCTGTTGCCTTCGGTGAAAGCATCACCCCACTTAAATGGGCTGAAGGGCTTTTGGAACTTGCCATCCTGGTTTTTGCCGCGCATCAGGCCGCTTTCCTTGTCAAACAGGTTGCGGTAGTTCTGGCTGCGCTTGGCGTACAGGTTGATTTCTTTCTTCGGCTTATTTAGCGCTTTGGCGAGCTGATAGATGGTGAAATCATCGTAGGCGTACTCTAGGGTGCGCGCCGCGTTTTCGTTGATTTTTACATCATAAGGCACGTAGCCTAGCTTGTTGTAGTATTCTACCCCAGCGCGACCCACAGCCGGCATCGGGCCTGCGTTGTTGGCGCCGTGCGTCAGGGCTTCGTAGAGCACGTTCATGTCCTGGCCGCGGATACCTTTCAGGTAGGCATCGGCCACCACGGAAGCGGAGTTGTTGCCCACCATTACGCTGCGTAAACCGGGGCTAGCCCACTCCGGCAGCCAGCCGCTTTCCTTATAGTCGTTGGCGAGGCCCTGCTGAATTTCGGCGTTTACATCGGGGTACATCAGGTTCAGGAAGGGAAACAAGGCGCGGAACGTATCCCAGAAACCCGTATCGGTGTACATGTAGCCGGGCAGTACTTCGCCGTTGAACGGGCTGTAGTGCACCACTTTGCCGCTGGCATCTAGCTCGTACAGCTTGCGCGGAAACAGCAGCGCCCGGTACAAGCACGAATAGAAGGTGCGGCGCTGATCATCCGTACCACCTTCCACGTCGATGCGACCTAGGGCCTTGTTCCAGGCGGCTTTGCCTTGCTGCCGAATAGCGTCGAAGTCGTTGTTGCCGATTTCGCGCAAGTTTAGCTCGGCTTGCTCGGGGCTAATAAATGAGGAAGCCACCCGAGCATTTACCTGCTCTCCCTTGCGCGTCTTGAAGCCAACGGCCGCTCCGGCATGGTTGGCCGTCGCCTCCATCACGCTAGCTGCCAGCGCCTTGTCTTGGTAGATGGCGGTGCTGGTAAACGCATGGTCGAACTCAATGACGAAGAAGTTCTTGAAGTTCTTCGGTACGCCGCCGCTGTTGCGGGTGGTGTAGCCAATGATTTTGCGCTGCTCTGGCAACACCTTCACGTAGGAACCCTTATCCAGCGCGTCGAGCACCACGTAAGCGCTGTCGGTCTGGGGGAAGGTGAAGCGGAAACGCGCCGCCCGCTCCGTGGGGGTTATTTCGGTGGTGATGTCATGGTCGGCTAGGTACACCCGGTAGTAGTTGGGCTCGGCTACCTCAGCTTTGTGCGAGTACCAGCTAGCCCGCTCGTTTTCGTCGAACACGCGCTTGCCGGTGATGGGCATGATGGCAAACTGCCCGTAGTCGTTCATCCAGGGCGAAGGCTGGTGCGTCTGCTTGAAGCCTTTAATCTTGTCGGCCGCGTAGGTGTAGGCCCAGCCGTCACCCATTTTGCCGGTCTGCGGCATCCAGAAGTTCATGCCCCAGGGCAAGGCAATGGCGGGGTAGGTGTTGCCATTCGACAAGCTAGGTTTCGAATCGGTGCCAATCAGCGGGTTCACCCACTGCACGGGGTTTCGATCGGGCGTCGCGACTTGGGCCAGCGCCGAGGAGGCTTCCAGCAGACACAGCGCCGCAAGAGCAGGAAGAAGTTTAGACATTCGGTTGAAGAGGGTGAAAGACAGCAGGAGCCGCCGCAAGTAGTTCTGTCGAGTGGAGCCTTAAGATTACTATTTGCCGCGTAGAAAAGTCTAGCTTAGGCTGGTAGTGTGGTTGTGGAAGCAAGGAATGCTTTTAGCCGTTTGAAAGCGAATGCTTCTTCGCTTATTAACGATACGTGAGTTCCAACGCTGGATTTTGGGTGTAGGTATTCCAGAGTTCATCCAGCGTAAGACCCGTTTTTTGCTTCCATATTTCGGGTGAATAGGTGCCCGCACGCATCGCTTGATCTAATTCATTGATAAACGACTTGCGTACATTTTTTTCAATCCAAGCAAAGAACCTAGCGGTAATGCGGTAGCTGTTGGTGGAGCTCTGACCTTCTTTATAATCCGGTAATGCCCAGTTCGCTTTCAGATTATTGACGCCGTACACATACCGCACGTAGTCGGCAATGCCTTCCGTTATCCAGCCGACCGAATTAGGCGGGTACGCTTGCACCACGTGCATCACTTCGTGTGTCACCACGTCGATATCCTCCGGGTGGTCTTTAAGCCACTTAGGGTTGTAAGTGGCTATGCCATTGCCGGTAGCAGCTACGCCTTCGTAGCTAGGGTCCACGACAAACTTGATCTTCTTCAGCGTTTTGGGGTTAAAGCGCTTGGCTTCCTGCGGATAAACCACAAAGAAGGTGCTGATCATCCGCTGCTTGGTAAGCGCACTAAAAGCCGAGTCCTTTGAAATAAAGATGAGCGTATAGCCATTCTTCGTAATAGAATCCTTGGCGTAATAAGCTGACCTAGAATTAGCTGTGGCAATATTGCGCGCTACGCCGGCTCTGATTACGAAAAAGGGTAAGAATGCAATAAGAAGAACGAAGTGGTTATTTCTCATTTACAAAGGGAATGGAGTGTTGATTGTCGTTACCTGTTTTTAAGGAGAGTGCTAGGCCCGACAGGTTGCACCGCGCTTCAATCAGAAGCGTGTAAGGGGGGAAAAAGCTAGGATAAAGTAATACAAAACGTCAGGCTAGGCTAACCGCACGATAGCAGTTCCCACAACTACTATCTATGCGGCTACATGCCTTCGCCTGACGTTCATGTCTTTACCAGCCTGGGTTCTGGGTTAGCTTCTTGTTGTTGTTGATTTCGGCGGAGGGAATGCCCCACAGTAGATATTTCTCTTGGAAAGCTGGTCCAACTTCAGCCTTGAAGCCCACTACGTTCACAAAGCGGTTGTTGACGACGTCGTAGGTCTGGCGGGTGCGCTGAATGTCGAAGTACGCTTTGTTCTCGTAGGCTAGCTCGTGGTAACGCTCCTTCCACACGGCCTCGCGGAACTGCGCTTGGCTTAGGCCGCGGAGTTCGGGCAGCATGGCCCGCCGCCGGATGGCATTGATCTGCTCGTACGCCTTAGCGTTTGCGCTACCAGCTTCATTGACTGCTTCTGCGTAGATGAGCATCACTTCGGGCATGCGCAACAACGTCCAGTTCTCGTCGCCTACGCCGTTGCCGGTAGCGCTTTCCACCTGGAAGTACTTATATAGGGCCTGGGTACCGAAGTTGACGGTCTGGCCAGCGTTCTTGATCGACGGGTACTTCGAAAAGTAAAACTGCTGCTCCTTGGTGCGCAGGTCGCCCGGCTCGTAGCTATTATAGAAAGCAGGGGTAGGAATGACGGCGCCAAACTCGTCGTTGTATTTTGAAATGCCCACGAAGTAGGGAATCACGAGTGCGCTGATAGCATTGGTGGCAATACCGAAAGCATATTGTGCTTGCAAAATCAGCTCCCCTTGGTTCTTGCTGGCATTGTTGTGCAAGTTGATGTACACGGCCGAGTCAACCTTGGTCTTGACCGTCTTGGTCACGAACAACGGGTAGCTGTTGGCATCAATCAGCTCAGCAGCTTTGTCAGCGGCCTTCTGATAGTTCGCTTTTATCTGCAAAGGATAACCAGCCGTGGTCAGATAGACACTGGATAGCAGCGCCTTTACTGCGCCCTGTGAAATGCGCCCCGTACGATCGACGGCCGGCAAGCCCGATTGCTCGGCGGCTTGGAGGTCGGCGATGATGAGGTTATACACGTCGGTTTGTGGCGCGCGGGTAGGATAGAGGTCTGCGCTCGATCCATCCACCGGTACCGTAAGCAGCGGTACATCACCATATAAGCGCACCAAGTGGTAATAGAGAAACGCGCGAACAAAATACGCTTGCCCGAGCAGCGACTTCTTCTGCGTCTCATCCATCGAGACGGCCGGAATACGAGTTATGGCCAGGTTGGCTGCCGCAATACCGTTATAAGCCGTATTCCACATGTTGGAAAAGTACGGGTTAGCCGGGTCGATGCTCTGGTTGATGAGCTGGCTGTTGTTGAAGCTCTGCCCGAGGGTCGTGGCGTGCCCGGCCATCAGCTCGAGGCCCACCCAGATGGACTCGCCGTAGCCCACGTCGGTGTTCATGATGCGGAGGCGGTTGTAGAGGCCATCAACGGCCGATTGGGCCTGCGTGGCGTTGGTGAAGTAGTTCTCCTGCGTGAGCGACGAGCGGTTGTCTTCTTCCAGGAAGTCTTTGCAGCCGGTAGCGGTCAGCAGTAAGCCCGCACAAATTGCTGCGGTCTGGGCGCGAAAGCGAATATAGGAAAGCATAGGAAGCTAGGTGGGAATGGGTTACAGAGTTACGTTGAGGCCAGCCGTGAACGTGCGCGCCTTAGGATAGTCGAAGAACTGGATGCCTTGGGCAAAGGCATTAGTGTAAGTCGACGTTTCAGGATCGTAACCCTTGTATTTAGTAATCAGGAAGAAGTTCTGCGCTGACACGTACACCCGTAGACGGGAGAGCTTGATACGCTCCACTAAAGCGCTTGGGAACGAATAACCTAGCACTGCATTGCGTCCCCGGATGAAAGAGCCATCTTCTACTTTGTAGGAGTCGATGCGCGAATCGTAGTACACGTAAGAGGGACGTACCTGCGCAATCATCGTATTCTGGCGGTCGGGCGTCCAAGCTTCGGTATAGGCACGCGAGTAGCTGTTGGCTTGGTCGGTACGGTCGAGGGCCGAGTGGTGGGTCAGGTTCATCACGTCGTTGCCGTAGGTGAACTGCACATCCACCAGCAAGTCAAGGCCCTTATAGGTGAAGGTGTTGCTGAACGAACCGAAGCCGGTTGGGATGCTCTTGCCGATGATAACTCGGTCGAGGTCATTGATCTGCCCGTCATTGTTTTGGTCCGCAAACTTGAGGTCGCCGGGGAGCTTGTTGTAACGCTTAGCTTCATCCGCCTCCGCAGTGCTCCAGGTGCCTGTGCGTACCAGCCCAAACAGCGAACCTACCGGCTGGCCGATGCGCAGCACGTTGGTTTCATTCAGGAAGTTAGGTCCTGGATAGATATCGTCGCCGGCTGGTCCGAGGGCTACCACCCGGTTTTTGAGGAACGAGATGTTGAAACCAGTTGACCAGGTAAAGGCCTTACCAGTTATGTTCACCGTGTTCAGCGACAGTTCTAGGCCTTGGTTGCGGACGCTGCCCACATTGCGCGTGATGCTACCATAGCCGCTGGTGCGGGGCACTGGGGCGGCCAGGAGCAGCTTGGTAGTAGTGCGCGAGTATAAGTCAGCCTCAAAGGTCAACCGGTTTTGCCACAAACCTAGGTTTAGGCCTAAGTCATACTGGCTTGCGCGCTCCCAGCCCAAGTCGGGGTTACCAAGTGTGCTGATCGTGGTGCCGCCCACTCGTGTACCATTGATGACATAGCTATTAGTTCCTAGGCGAGCCTGCGACTGATAATTGGAGAAGTCGCTGTTACCCGTCTGACCGTAGCCGAATCGCAGCTTTAGGTCGGAAATTGTGGAGTTATCAGCCAAAAAAGACTCCTGCGAAATACGCCAAGCCGCAGCCGCCGACGGGAAGTAGCCCCATTGGTTATCGGCGCCAAAGCGTGAGGCGCCGTCGGCGCGGAACGTAGCTGTGAGCAGGTAACGGTCTTTATAGCCATAGTTGGCTCGCCCGAAGAACGACAAGAACTGGTTGGCATTAAACTGATTGGCTACACCGTTAAGTGTTCCCTGAACTTGAGGCGTCGCACCAGCAGCTAGGTTGTTATACAGGTAAGCATTGTCCGAGAGGCCTTGGGTTTCAGTATAGATGCCTTGACTCTGAGAGCGCTGCGCATCCACACCAACTACCACGTTCAGTGAGTGGTCTTGGTTAAAGGCTTTGTTATAAGTTAGATAGTTCTGCCATTGTAGGCTCTTGCCATCGTAGGCACCAACGCCGGCTAGGCTCTGGGTGCCGGCCCGTAGCTGTACTAAATTGCTCTCGTAGGTGGGGTTAAATTGCGAACTGATGTTAGCACCAAATACCGAGCGGAAGGTTAAGCTAGGTGAGAAGGTGAAGTTGGCGTACATATTGCCCGCAAATACCTGGTTGCGCGTGAGGTTTACGTCCTCGCGGGTAAGAGCAACGGGGTTGTCGCCGCCTTCCATGTCAGGATAATCCTGGCGCTTGCCGTAGGTGCCATTGGGATATTTGATCGGAACGATGGGAATCATCTCAATCAAGAGGCGCGGAATGTTGTTGCCCCCTACGAAGTTGTTACCAATCTTATCCTCAATGTTGCTGTAGTTCAGTGTCGCGCCCACTTTCAGCCACTTTTTCACCTGGTTGTCTACCGTCAGGCGGCCCGAATAGCGCTTCTGATACGTTTCCCGAATGATGCCTTCGGCGTTGGTGTAGTTCAGAAACAGGCCAAAGGTAGTTTGGTCGCTACCACCCGAAAACGATAGGTTATGACTCTGGGCCACACCCGTCTGAGTGGTTTCTTTCTGCCAATCCACGTCGTAGAGCGGGTTCAAGTTCTCATCGAACAGGCGCTTAGGGTCGTTGGGGTTAGCTAGTGCTTGGCGTTTGATGCGTGGGTCTTTGTTCGCGTACTTACCGGCTGCCCAGCCGGCAGGGTCGTACTTCTGCACGTTCTGGTAGCCTAGGTCCTCCATGGCCAAGAAGTCGCGGGCATTGAGTAGGTCAAGCTTGCGCGCCATTTGGCTAACGCTCACGTAGTTGTCGTAGGATATCTGGCTGCCTTTACGGCCGCGCTTGGTAGTGATCAGAATAACCCCGCTGCTGCCGCGCGCTCCGTAAATAGCGGTAGCCGAGGCGTCTTTCAGCACTTCGAGGCTTTCAATATCATTCGGGTTAAGCGTCGTGATGCCCTGCTCCCAGAACACACCATCGACCACGTACAGTGGCGTGTTGCCAGCCGAAATGGAAGAGTAGCCCCGCACGCGGATGGTGGGCGAACCGCCTGGTTGCCCCGAGTTCAGCGATACGTCTACGCCCGCTACCTTGCCTTGCAGACCTTGCGCTACGTTCACTACGGGGCGTTCCACTAGCTCGCTGGCCTTTACGCTACCCACGGCACCGGTAATATCGGAGCGCTTTTGAGTTCCGTAGCCTACCACTACCACTTCGTCCAGGGCCTTCGTATCGGTCACGAGCTTGATAGTGATGGTTGTTTTCCCACCGAGCTGTATTTCCTGCGCCACAAAGCCAATGGAGGAGACAATCAGTGTCTCGTTGCCAGTAGGTACGGTAAGGCTAAAGCGGCCTTCTGCGTCGGAAGAAGCGCCTACACCATTGGCACCTTTCAGAATAATGGTGGCGCCAGGCAGCGGGCTGCCCTTATCATCCGTAACGGTACCTTGCACAGTTACCTCTACGCGTCGGAACAAGGACGCCGCAGCATGGTTGGCTGTTGCTTGGCTAAGGGGTAGCACCGCCGTGCCTAGCGCAAGCAATGGGATGCCATATAATTTTTTGAGAGATAAAAAGTTAGGCATAGGGTGGAGTGAAGGTGAAAAGAATGAGAGAGGAAATACGCAAGGCCAGCAAGTCGCTGTAGTGACGCTGAACTGCTTGAAAATAGCCAATGGACTATTTACTTAAACGTTTTAGCGAAGCCATAGGAAGTTTCGCAAACGTATTAGGAGTGGCAGAGGACAAACAGGGCGGTTAAGCAGTCTGCGAACCAAAAAGTAAGCAGATAATATTCCGTAAAAGCGCTTTATATCAAGAGACAATTCTAAGCGAAAAGTCCTCGGAAGAGGGTATTCTGCAAGAGACGACGGAGGAGTATTTTATAAATCGAAGTGCCCGTCGATATGATTGTGGGCGAAAATATCTGTGATTTATTTTGATCTACCAAAATATACTAAAACCTTTTAGCATATTTGCTCGCCTCGGTCACTCACTTTCTTTTACCTGAAGTGTAGCCACTGCCTTATGCCATAGCGCATGACCCTTGTACGTGCTGCCTGCCTAGCTGCTTAGCGAGCTTATTTGTTACTAAAGTTCTCCCATGCCTAACGTTTCCACCTTTCTTCGGCGGGCGCTTGCCCGACCACTGTATGGCTTCCTTGGTAGCTGCTTACTGCTAGCAGGTACTACTGTTCACGCGCAAAAGCTGACCAACTACGTTGACCCCATGATTGGTACTGGCGGCCATGGGCACGTTTTTCTGGGAGCCAATGTGCCATTTGGAGCCGTACAGGTAGGACCGCAGAACATTTTTAAGGGTTGGGACTGGTGCTCTGGCTACCACTATTCGGATAGTCTTATTACGGGCTTCTCCCACACGCACCTGAGCGGTACGGGTGGTTCTGACCTAGGTGATGTGCTAATTATGCCTTACACAGGGGCCATCAAAACGGACAAAGGCCAGCAGAAGACGCCGCACCAAGGCTACTTGTCAAGGTTTTCACACCAGCGGGAAGTGGCAAAGCCTGGCTACTATGCCGTTACGCTCGACGATTACAATATCCGGGCGGAGCTGACCAGCACTGCCCGCGTGGGCTTTCACCGCTACACCTTCCCAAGCGACCAGAAAGAGGCGCACGTTATTATTGATCTGAAAGAAGGCATCGACGACAAAGCCACCGACACCTACATCGAGCAAGTGGACCCGCAGACGTTCGTGGGCTATCGTTTTTCTAAAGGCTGGGCCGTCGATCAGCGCCTGTACTTTGCCATTAAAACCTCGCAGCCAGTACCGCAGTTTGCTGTTTATAACGCGGCCAAGCAGCTTACTGGCAAGTCGGGTAAGGGGCTAGCTATCAAAGGGGTATTCAGCTTTGCCAATGCCCCGCGCACGTTGCAACTTAAGGTGGGTATCTCGCCAGTAAGCACGGAGAATGCGCTGGCAAACATTCAGGCTGAAATCCCCGGCTGGAGCTTTGCCAGCGTGCAAAAGCAAGCCGATAAGGAGTGGAATAAGCAGCTAGCCAAGGTGACGATCAAAACACCAGATCCCACGGCCCGGCGCATCTTCTACACCGCCATGTACCACGCGCTGTTTGCGCCAGCTTTGTTCAACGATGCCAACGGCGATTACCGCGGCACCGATAAGCAGGTGTACACGAAAGCGCCTTTTGCTAACTACAGCATCTTCTCGCTCTGGGATACCTACCGCGCCGAGCACGCCTTGTTCACGCTGGTGCAGCCGGAGCGGGTCAACGATATGATGCAGTCGATGCTGGCCATTCATAAGGAGCAAGGCAAACTGCCCATCTGGCACCTGCTGGGCAACGAAACTAACACGATGGTAGGCTACAGCGCCGTACCCGCCATGGCCGAAGCTTTCCTCAAAGGCACGCCCGGCCTCGATGGCGAGCAAGTGCTAGCTGCCATGAAGGCCGCTAGTACCCGCGACGACCAAGGGGTTCGGTTTGTTAAGTCGCTGGGCTTCATTCCGGCCGACCAGGAAAGTGAGTCTGTAGCCAAGGCTATGGAGTACGCCATCGACGACTGGAGTATTGCGCAGGTAGCCAAGAAGTTAGGCAAGACGGAAGACTATCAGACTTACAGTGCTCGCGCCAAGTACTACCAGAAGTACTACGACCCACATACCCGCTTCATGCGCGGCCTGACCACTGACGGCAAGTTTCAGCTGCCCTTTGACCCAATCCAGTCGATCCACCGCCAGAACAACTATACCGAGGGCAACGCTTGGCAGTACACCTGGCTCGTGCCCCACGATGTGCCAGGCCTGATCAAACTATTTGGTAGCGATGCCGCTTTTACACAGAAGCTTGATAGCTTATTCATTGTGCAGGGAAGTTTAGGGGAAAGCGCTTCACCCGATATTTCGGGGCTGATCGGCATGTATGCCCACGGCAACGAACCTAGCCACGCCACTGTGTACCTTTATCCGTATGCAGGGCAGCAGTGGAAAACGGCCGAGAAGGTGCGCCAGGTGCTACGCGAGATGTACAAAGACAAGCCCGACGGCATCAGCGGCAACGAAGACTGCGGGCAGATGTCGGCGTGGTATATCCTGTCGGCGTTGGGCTTTTATCCGGTTAGTCCGAGCAGCGGCGCCTATGTGCTTGGGAGCCCAATTATTGACAAAGCCACCATTCGGCTGGCGAATGGTAAAACATTTGTTATTACTGCCAAAAGCAACAGCGCGGAGAACCCCTATATTCAGTCGGTGAAGTTGAATGGCAAGCCTTATTCTAATAGCTACTTGCTACACAAGGACATCGTCGCTGGCGGCACGTTGGAATTAACGATGGGCCCTAAGCCTAATCAGGCATTTGGGACAGACCCCGCCAACCGTCCGCGCGAGTTGTACGAGTAACCGTAATAGAGCCAAAGCGACCTGTAAGCTTTTGCCAAACTGATTGACATTGAAAAAGAAAATCCTCATTCACGACATCGCCAAGCACCTCGACGTGTCCATTGCGACCGTATCATTGGTGCTGAATGGCAAGGCGAAAGAAAAGCGCATCAGCGACGGACTCGCCGAAAAGGTGCTGAAGTACGTGGAAGAGGTTGGGTATAAGCCCAATCAGCTAGCCAAAAGTCTGCGTACGGGCAAAACACACGTTATCGGACTGGTCGTAGAAGACATTGCCAACCCGTTCTTTGCCACCATTGCCGGCCTGATCGAGAAAAAGGCGCTGGCGCATGGCTACCGCATTATTTATTGTAGTACCAGCAACGATGTTGTTAAGACGCGTGATATTCTGGCGATGTTCCAGGAGCGGCACGTCGACGGCTACATCCTAGCACTCCCCGACGGATTGGAAAGCGAAGTAAGCGCCCTGGTACGCAGTGGCAAGCCCTTGGTACTCTTCGACCGGGTGCTGGCGGGTGTGCTGACCAATGCCGTAGTCGTTGATGGTGCTACGGGTACGTACGAGGCGACCCAACATCTGCTAGCGCAAGGCCTTACCTCCGTGGCGCTCCTGACGATTCGGGATGGGCAGACACAAATGATTGCGCGGCAGCAAGGATACACGCAAGCCCTGCGGGAGCACAACTTGCCGGAACTGGTAGAAGAAATCGTGTTTCAGCAGAGCCCTGAACAAGTGATGGAGCAGATGCTGGCGTTCTTCCAAGCAAATTCGGCCTGCAACGGAGTGCTATTCACTACTAACTACCTAGGCGTTTACGGGTTAGAAGTGCTCAAGCGCTTAGGGCGGCGCATTCCCGAAGATATGGCTGTTATTTCCTTCGACGACAACGATTTGTTCCGACTTTATACCCCGCCCATTACAGTAGTAGCCCAACCCATGGAGGCTATGGCCGAGGAGATTATCAGCATGCTGCTAGCGGCGCTGAATGGCTCCAAAGAAACCAGCCGCATGACCCAGCTACAACTAGCACCGCAGTTGGTATTGCGTCAGTCGTCGGTAACACTCGCGGCTACACCTCATCTGGAAGCGCGTACTAGCTAGGTATTTCCGAGAAGAAACCATCACGTAGTACAAAGCTAGGTGCTAGTGTTTTGAGTAAACAAAAAGGGCCACGAAGCACGCTAGTGCGCTTCGTGGCCCTTTTTGTTTACGGGAATCCTTACTAGGCTACACTTCGGCGGCTGCCACGGAGTCCGTACCACATAATATAGACGTAGCACACTACCGGGAGCAGCAAGGCGATTCGCAGGCTGCTGTGGTCGGCAATGAAGCCAAACAGCATAGGCACCAGTGCTCCACCCACAATGGCCGTGCACAGTAGACCCGAGCCTTCTTCCGTGTGACGACCTAGGCCCGCCATGGCCAGCGTAAAGATGGTAGGGTACATGAGCGAATTCATCAACCCTACTGCCAGCAACGACCACATGGCCACGGCGCCCGTCGTATTGATCGAAATCAAAACGAGTACAACCGCGCCTACAGCGTTAATAGCCAATAGCTTCGTAGGAGCAAACTTGTTGAGCAGATAAGCCCCGGCAAAACGCCCTACCATGGCAGCACCCCAGTAAAAAGCTACCTTATTACCGGCGGCTACTGGATCGAGTGAAAGCACATCGGGTAAGGCTACGTAGCTGGCAATGTGCGAACCAATAGCTACTTCAGCGCCTACGTAAGCGAAGATGCCCACAACACCTAGAATCAGATGGCGATACTGCCGAGCGCTAGTGCGATGGTCGCCAGTAACTTCGCTATCCTCAGCAGCGTGCTCAATGGCGGGTAAGTTAATCCGGCTCAGGATAAGGCTAATGAGCAGTAGCGCACCGCCAATAACGAGGTAAGGCATCTGCACGGCGCTTACATCAATGCTAGCAGCGTCGGCCGTGCTGTCAAGCTTCGGCAGGCGGCTCAGAATTAGAGCGCTACCTAGCAAAGGAGCGATGGTAGTGCCCAGGGAGTTAAACGCCTGCGTTAGGGTTAGGCGTGATGAAGCTGACTCCGACGGCCCGAGAATGGCCACGTATGGGTTAGCCGCTACTTGCAGCAGCGTAATGCCCGAAGCTAGCACGAATAGTGCACCCAAAAACAGCCCGTAAGCCCGCTGAGCCGCTGCCGGATAAAACAAGAAAGCCCCGATGGCCGCCACCACAAACCCTAGTAGCATGCCCCGCTTGTAGCCCAGCCGTGCCACGAGCTTACCCGAAGGGATACTCATCAGGAAATAAGCCCCGAAAAAGCATAAGTTGATGAGGTTGGCCTGAGCGAACGACAGCTGAAAAATAGCCTTCAGATAAGGAATCAGGATGTCGTTCAGGCAGGTGATGAACCCCCACAGAAAGAACAACGTGGTAACGGCTGCCAGTGCCGACGTATAGCGCTGCGTTTGGGCCGACGCAGTACCAGCAGTTGGGCGGGAGTTGAGAACGGGGGGCGGAGAAGCCATGGAAGAATAGTTAGGTGGAACTAAGTGGAAAGCAAAAAGAGCGAAATAGGAGTGAGGCGGCCAGAGGATGAAGGGCAGATGTACCTAGCTCACCTATTACATTGTCGCATTCCTAATGGCGGCAAACGTTGCCGCTGGGGTGGTCCTTGGGAGTATAAAGAGTGGCAGAACAGGCGTATCACGTATGCTTGAAAGATGAGCTAGCCAACACTCAAAGCATCCGGAGTTCCTTCAGGAAAAAGCTTACAGCGTTAAAGCTAAAATGTTTTAGCGAATAATGCTTGTCCGATGCATTAGGGAAATTGTTGCTTAGTCCGTAGCAAGCTTTCTTCTTTGGTGAATAAGCTAGGTGTGCGGAGCATCGACCTGAAAGTTGCGGCACTGCTTTTAGATCAAGGCGATGCTTAAAAGCATGGTCCTTTGGCGACAACTAAGTATAATGTGTCGAATTAAGCAGTGCTTCAGCTGGATGAATATCCTGTGCTATGCTGGAATAAAGCCTTCCAATACCCTACATCTGCTTACCTTTATCCCATCTATTACTTAGCATTAAGGTACATGCCTGAGCCCCTCTTATCGGTAATTGTCCCAGTTTACAACGAAGAAGGGCTTATCGATACGTTGTTACAGCGCTGCTTCTCTGCTCTGGAAAGCATTACCGCTGCATTTGAGCTAATCTGCGTAGATGACGGTAGTCGTGACCAGACTCTGCCGCGTTTGCTGGCTGCTCGGGCCAGCGAACCTAGGCTGAAGGTGCTCGTGCTATCCCGAAACTTTGGGCATCAGTCGGCTTACACGGCCGGGTTGCATGCTGCAAAGGGGCAGTACATCGCCATGATGGATGGCGACCTGCAAGATCCGCCCGAGTTGTTGCCGCGCATGTATGACTTGCTGCGTACCAACCAGTGTGACATTGCGTATGGGCAGCGCACCGACCGCGCCGAAGGCTGGGGCCGTCAAATGCTGATCAAAGGCTTTCACGGCATCTTCAGTAGCTTTTCCCGCATGGAGCAAAGCGACAACGTGGGCAATTTTTCGATGCTCAACCGCAAGGCGTTGAATGCGTTCTTATCGCTGCACGAAAAGAACCGCTACTTACCAGGCTTGCGAGCATTCATCGGGTATCGGCAGTTACCCGTGCCTTACTCCCGGCAGGCCCGCCACGATGGTACGCTCCCGAAGATGTCGTACAAGCGGCTGTTTGCGCTAGCCCTCGACGCGCTATTCTCCTTCTCCGACCTGCCTATCAAAATTTGCCTATACACGGGCCTGTTCGGTATGATTGTCTTCTTGTTGGGCGGAATCTGGGTATTAGCCAGTAAAGCCCTGCACATTGCTCCGTTTGGCTGGTCATCGTTGGAGCTGAGCATCTACTTCATTGGCTCTATCCAACTGCTATTTTTAGGTGTGCTAGGCGAATACGTTTTTCGGATCTACCGCGAAAATCAGAACCGCCCTATTTACTTCATTCAGGATTATCACGATGAGTAAATTGAGTGGCTTCGTAGGGAGGCGCTCTGTCGCGGTGCCACTCTTTTTCGGCTTCTTCTTACTTATCGGTTTACTTACTTACCAAGACTACGGGGTCTCTTTCGACGAAGGCACCAGCCGCGACAACGGCATGGTGTCGTTGAAGCACGTTGCCAACCGCTTCGCGCCCGCCTTCGTGGCGCAAGACCACACCTTCGATGAAATCGCCGACCTAGCAACGTATGTTGACCGGGATTATGGGGTTGCCTTTGAGATGCCGGCGCAACTTATGGAGCGCCTGCTGCACCTCGATGACCCGAGTGACTTCTTCAGATTTCGCCATCTGCTAACTTTTCTGGCGTGCTTTGGTGGAGTAGTCGCCTTCTACCAGCTAGGTACACGGCGCTTCAGCGACTGGCGCCTGGGCTTGCTAGGTGCCTGCTGGCTCGTATTGAGCCCACGACTTTTCGCAGAATCCTTTTATAATGACAAGGATGCTGTGTTTATGGCCTTCTTCGCCATTGCTACCAACACAGGCGTACGATTTCTGCTACGTCCTACTTTCGGGCGGGCGCTTTGGCATGCGCTAGCCTGCGCCGTTGCCATCGACGTCCGTATTATGGGTGTCGTATTGCCCATAATCACAGTTAGCTTCTTGGTAGTAAGGGCACTACAAGGTGACTTGCGGTTGCGGGCAGCCGTGCCAGCCCTAGGTGTGTATCTGTTGGTAACCGTGGGATTAGTAGTGGTTCTGTGGCCCTATCTATGGCCAGCTCCTTGGGCCAATTTTGTCCAGGCCTTCAACAACATGAAGTCTTTTCGGTGGGGAGGGGAGGTTCTGTACCAGGGACAATTGATGGTAGCTTCCCTATTGCCCTGGCATTACGCGCCAGTCTGGCTTGCTATTACTACGCCGCTGCTCTACCTAGGGTGCTTTGTGTTAGGGGCGCTAAAGATCTTCCGGCAATTATTGCGGCGGCATTGGCGGCTTTGGCGAGGTGAAAAGGAAATGCAAGACGTGCTGTTCTTGGCACTGGCGGTGGCGCCTGTGCTTGCCGTTATTGTGCTGCACTCGGTAGTCTACGATGGTTGGCGGCAGCTGTATTTTATTTATCCGAGTTTGTTGCTGGTGGCTTTGTCTGGTTGGCAGCTAGCCTGGCAATGGCATCCGACTTTTCTGCCCGCCAAGCGCTGGAGTACCTTGGTGCTGCTGCTCACCGGCGTGAGCATGGGCTACATCGTATTTCGTATGGTGCGGGCTCACCCATATCAGAACGTTTACTTTAATGCGCTAGCCGGAAAGGATATTGAGCATCGCTTTGAGGTAGACTATTGGGGCCTGAGCTACCAGCAAGGGCTTGAGTACATTCTGGCAACGGATAAGCGTCCCCGAATAAAAGTAATAGAGCCCACTTGGCAGGGGCTTGAGCTTAGCGTGTTGATGTTACCCCCCGCTGAGCGCGCCCGAATAAGTATTGCTCCGACGGAGGCTGAAGCGGAGTACTTCATTACCAACTACCGCTGGCACCCTCAACCCTATAGTGAAGGCTTCGAAATCAAACAACTCGAGGCAGACGGCCTGCGACTACATTCTATTTTTTGGTTAGTAAAAGGGTGGCAACCAACCAAGTGAATAAGCCATACTCTTCTCCTATTCTGGTAGCCACAACCTAGCTATCCTTACACGTTGCTTCACTTCTTCTCTATACACTATGCATCTTGGGTCTCGTTTAGCTACCACGTTGTTCTGGCTATTATTAGGGGGCTTAGTCCTAATCAGTGCTGCTTTATACAACGGCTATCCGCTCGTTACGCCCGATACTGGCACCTACATCGATAGCGCCCTCACCCTAAATGTGCCTGAGGACCGGCCAGTAACATACGGACTATTTATTCTAGCCACTGGCTTCAAGAAAACGCTGTGGTTTGTCGTGTTTGCTCAGAGCTTACTGGTGGCGTGGCTAGCATTGCGCTACGCTGAGGTGTTCGTAACGCGCTTGGCTCATCCGTTCTGGCGAGTAGCTCTGCTGGCCCTAACCGCTTGGGCGACAGGTGTGGCTTGGTACGCGAGCCAGTTGATGCCCGATATTTTCACCGCTACCGGGCTTCTCGCCTTGGGGTTGGTATTGATAGGCCGTAGCCGCTCTAAATTGGAGCTAGCTTGTCTACTGCTGCTGGTGCTGACTGCCGAGCTGATGCACAATTCCAACCTGCTCACGTACTCACTCACCGTTGTCGGCTTTGGGATAGTAGCGTGGGTTAAAAAGCTTTTTCAGCGGCAGATAGTCCGCCCATTGTATTGGTTGCTTGCTACCGTCGTGGTGTTGTCTGGCTGGGTTGTGTTGCCGACGATCAACAAAAGTCTAGGGGGTGATTTTACGGTTTCGCGCGCCTCGCACGCTTTCCTGATGGCCCGACTAGTAGAAGCCGGAGTGATGGATAAATTCCTGAAGGAGAATTGTGGTCCCGCCAACAGCTACAGCCTTTGCGCCTACCGCGACCAATTACCAAACGATGCTATCGGCTTTATCTGGGATGGCAACAGCCCGCTAAGTAAGGCTGGTGGGTGGGGGCCGGTGCGCGATGAGTATAACCTGATCATTCGCGACATTCTGACGTCGCCGCGTTACTACCCGTATCTGATAACGGATGGCATTCAGTCTACTTTACGGCAACTCACGCACATCAGCCACGGCGACGGCTTGCAAGCTAGCCGAGAAGACTCCAACCCGTACAAAGGAGTACGAACGTTCGCGCCGTATGAGTTGAAGAAGTACATGACCTCGCTCCAGAATCGAGGGCAGCTAAACTTTACAACCTTAAACGAACGAACATACGCGGTGCACTTATGGGCCATAGGCCTCCTGGGGGTACTGCTAGCTACGCCATTGCGTCGCCGCCTAACGCGCGACACCGTTCCAGTGCTTGTGATTCTAGGGTTCGGTATCCTGGCTAATGCTTTTGTGACCGGGGCCCTCGCTAACGTGCTTGATCGTTTGCAAAGCCGGGTATCGTGGGTGTTGCCCTTCATTGCCTTGCTGCTGCTTGCCGAACACGGGCCCGCACTAGTACAGTATTTGTACGGTGTCGTCTTCGCACGCAAAGACGAGAAGCAGGAGGTTCGCTAGCCATTGAACCATTAAAACGCTGCATTTTGAGGCTGCACTTTTTCTCTCTACTTTCGCCCGGTCATTTTTAATACCTTGATTAATAGCATGAAAAACCTCTTCTGTGTACTGGCACTAGCTAGCTTATTATCTTCCTGCTCGTCCGATGATAAGCTCACCGTTGGCGCTAATACGATTACTGCTAATGATTTCGAATCGTTAGTAGGTTGGGTAGGTGATCAGCCTACGCTTACAAAAACGCGTGCTCACTCTGGTAAGTATGCTTTAGTAGTCGATAAGGACCACGAGTTTAGCTTGACCTTTGATGCGGTGCTTGGACAGGTTAGTCCTCGCAAACTCAAGAAAGTGCACTTGGAGGCATGGGCATTTCGGCCAAGCGGCAACGCCAGGGGAGTGCTAGGAATTCAGATTGTAGATCCGGCCGAAAACAACAAAGCAGTTGGTGGTGACGGCATCAATATCGCTGACGAAGTCAAAGACTTCAACAAGTGGGTTAAGATCAGCAAAGACATGACACTGCCCGACAACTTGGTGTATACCCAGCACATTCGCTTGTTCCTGTGGCGCGGCGACTCCTCAGATCCGGTGTATATCGATGATATAAACTTTACCGTAGCTGACTAGCTGCCAGTTATTTAGGATAGTATAAAAGAAAAGCGTCGCTCCCTAGGAGCGGCGCTTTTCTTTTATGGCTTTGCTTCTATCGGAATGCGTAGCTTGACGGGCCAGTCGTGGTAGTTCTGGCTAGTGAGCACAACTTCCAGAACATAGTTGCCAGGCTCGTGCGGCCCGATAATCGGTACATCCTGCGTCCATTCCTTCTCTACGTCAATCTCCAACGGAGTTGTAAGCACCTCGGCGGCTTGGGGCCAGTTTTCGGAAGAAAAGTAGCGGTACGTAAAAACAGTAGGGTAGGGCGTGTGCAAGCCAGAGTGCAGTACTTTGGCTGCGGGTGGGGTAATACGCAGGGTCAGCAAACGCAGCTTATTAGCTCGTAAAGGCGCTGAAATGGCAACGAACTTCAGCTGCGTATCGCGCCGCTCTTGCATATAGGTAGCTAGCGCCGCAGTATCAGCAGGCGGTGGGGTGTTCAGGGTTCGATAAGAGGAAGGCTGCGGCCGCATGTACTGCCACGGAAGCGCCCTGTAGCTGAGTGGTGGCCCCCAGGGTGTTGCAACCGCATCTTGGGGTATTGCACTGCCTACCAGTGCTGGCACATCATTCGTGACGAAGAGTTGCCGGGTCGAGTCGGGGCTGTGGCGCGCACTCAGCAACAACGATTCGTAGGGAGAAGCCCATGACACAATGCGTTGATGCTGAGGATCAAGGTTCGCCTGGTCAATGATAAACTTTTGCTCTGGAAACTGACGGGTATAAGCAAGCGTGCTATCTAGCCAGTGTGTATAGCGAGAATAAGGAACGTGGGCTTGCCAAATCGCAATCAAACGGAGACCAAATACAACAAGAAGCAGCCCAACCGCTAAGCGAGGCCAACGAAAGCTAGGTAGCACCTCCATCGTTAGTGGAATGGCTACGCATAAGCCTAGCGGCAAGTACAAATTCTCCAGGTAGGTGATGTCCGTGTGTTCCGGATGCGTAATGACAACTACTTCCGCGTAACCTATTGTGAAAGCCCAAATCCAGGCAAGCCGTGCTCCCCAGCCCGCTGGGCGCCGCCACGCGTAGTAGCTGGTGATAACGATTAGCAGGACCGGAAACATATAGTAGCGGGTTTGGCAGAGCTGCAAGAGCTCGGTGTTGCCCGCCAAGGTGAAGTAATTGGGGTAGAACTGTACCAAGTTCTCCCACAAGTTCATCCGTTGTCCTTCGTACGAGGTGGCAGCTATATCATGGTTGCGTAGCCAGTAGCAGAACACGGCAATCAGCAGCGTGAGATAGTAGAGCCAGTCGGTAAAGCGCCTATTAAGCAGGTAGTCATATCCCCATAGAAAAGTAAAAGGCAGCAGCAGCAACGGATGGCCATAGATTCCTACCGGAATGAGCAGTAGGAGAAGCAAAGTGCGCCAGTTGTAAGGCAAAGGGGCTAGCTTGGAAACGCCAGCGTAGTACAATAGCAACGCAGCTAGGGCCTGAGGGAACTCCGATTGAGCCCAGTAAAAAGTATTGGAAATGAGCAAGGTAAAGAGCAACGGCACTGCGAGTGCCACATGCTCATTCCGGAAGAGGTAGGCGCTGATCAAGAATACGGCAAAGTAGTAGCCAACGAAGGCCAAGGAGTATAAGCGCAGTACTGCATCAAGAGGTAGGCCCGTGCGGAATCCTAACAAAGGCCATATTTGGGTGGCAGCCGCCACAAAGCGCTTATTCTGGATAAAGAGCTTATCATTTATAAGGAAATCGAACACGTGCATTGCCAGATCTAGGTAGGCTATTCGCTCGAGGTAGAAATGACTGGCAAACAATAGCAGCACCAAGAAGCAGAAGATGCCTGTCCAGGTAATCTGGGCGGAGGCATATCGTTTAGGTAAGAACATGAAAGCTAATGCGTAGCAAAAAGTAGGAACAGGGTGAATGCGGCGAGGAAGAGCCGGAGCGAAGATAGGAACAGGACTTCAGAACAAATTCTGTAGCAACTCAAAGCCAAGAGTACTTGGCCTGCGAAGGAGGAACATTCTTGGGAGAAGCCAACCTAGCTCTGCGCGCAAAATGGCGCGCACTAGTTACTTTGCAGGACAGTAAAGCTATTATGATTGACAATACACTTTCTACTGATCGTTGGCGGCGTCCGGCTGTAGGAGCCTTTTTTATCTTGCTATTACTAGTAGGAATATGGCTAGTTCGTGACTACGGAATGTCGTTTGACGAAAACCAGAGTCGGCACAACGGAATGGTATCGTTGAAGCACGTATGCGACTTGTTTTGGCCCGAGTTTGTGCAGCGCAACGAGAAGGCCTTCGCCTATTACCAGCAGTTCGACCTACGCGACTACTATGACCGGGATTACGGCGTGGCCTTCGAAATGCCCGTTTCTTTCTTGGAGCGGCTACTCAATTTAGAGAGTCAGCGCTCTATCTTTTGGTTTAGGCATCTGTGTACCTTTTTGGTGTGCTTGGGCGGGGTAGGTGCTGTCTATCAGCTAGCCGCGCGTCGTTTTAGCAGCTGGCGCCTAGGTCTGCTTGGAGCCTTACTACTAGTGCTGAGCCCTCGTTTGTTCGCGGAGTTCTTTTACAATGACAAGGATGCCGTATTCATGGCGCTCTTTGCCATTGCTACTAACACCGCCGTACGATTTATCAGTCGGCCTACGGCTGGGCGAGCTCTGTGGCACGCAGTGGCCTGCGCCGTAACCATCGATGTGCGTATCATGGGGGTGCTGCTGCCCATGGCTACTTTCACCATACTTGCGCTACGGCTCCTACGGGGCGAGTATCAGGCACACGGCACCGCACGTGTCACAGCGGGCATCAGTTTGTACTTGCTACTGCTACCCACGCTGGTTATTAGCTTTTGGCCTTACCTGTGGGATGCACCCGTTGAGAATTTTTTGGAGGCGTTCCAGAAGATGGCGAAGTTTCGTTGGACCGGCCAAGTGCTGTACATGGGAACTACCATGCCAGCAACGGAAATCCCCTGGCACTACGCTCCCGTTTGGATTAGCATTACTACGCCCATCCTGTACGTAATAGCTGCTGTAGCTGGTGCTATTTGTATCATGCAAAAGCTAGTAAGCCGCATGTGGAAGCTCTACGCTTCCGAGGAAGAGTGGCAGGATTTGCTATTCTTAGGCTTAACTGTGGCACCTGTAGCTGCGGTTATTCTGCTGCACTCAATACTGTACGATGGGTGGCGTCAGCTGTATTTTATCTACCCTAGCTTTCTGCTGGTAGCAATGCGCGGGTTGATAGCTCTGGTGCGTTGGCGGCCAAGCTTCTGGGGGCTGAGCAACCGCTGGCCAACGCTGATGCGGAGCTTTCTGGTCCTGTCGTTGGTCGTTTCAGCGGTGCAAATAGTTTGGATGCACCCACAACAGCAAGTCTACTTTAATGCTTTTGCGGGGCGCAACGTCGAACAAAAATTCGACCTGGACTACTGGTTACTGAGCTACCGGTGGGGCTTGGAGTGGATCACCCAACACGATGATCGTAGAGAGATTCTAGTAGCTGCTCCTGAAGGGGGAAGTTTTGAGCTGAATCGCTGGCTCCTAGATTCTTATAACGGGGAGCGGCTCAAGTTTGTCGCGGAGCCAGAAAAAGCTGATTACTTCATATCTAACTACCGCTGGCATCCCTATCCCTACGATTATCCTAATGAAGTAGCCCGCTTGCAGGTGCAAGGGAGAAGGGTTCTGTCAGTATTTCAGATGCACTAGGAGTAGTTAACATCTTTTAGTGAAAGCATTTAGCTTATTTTGAAGGTCCGAAAGAATAACTAAGCATCATACCATGAGAAAACTGCTCTGTCTCCTGCTTGCCGTGGGAGTGGCAGCCTGCGCCGAGAAAAAAACAGAATTGCCAGCTAACCTTCTATCCCACAATGATTTTGAAGAGCTAGATGGCTGGATGGGTAGTAACGAATACCTAGCTTCTCTGACCACTGAGCAAGCGCACTCCGGTAAGTACTCCGCGAAAGTAGACCCAGCCGTTGAGTTCAGCGCAGGCTACAGCAAGCCGCTGGGCAAAGTAGCCGACCATATGCCCAAGAAGCTCAAGATTCAGGCCTGGGTGAATATCGCCAACAGCAAAGCCGCTCCGTTCATAGTAACGGAGCTAAAACAGGCGGGCACCAACAAGCAGTTGTTATGGGAAGGCATAGAGCTAGCGAAAGAGGTGAAACACTACAACATGTGGGTGCAAGTGGAAAAGACTGTGAGCATGCCCGCGGAGGCCGCCTACAACGACGTGCTGAAGGTGTATTTGTGGCGCGGCAACAGCATACAGCCGACATACGTGGATGATATGATGATCTTGAATGAACAATAGCCAGGGTAGTTGTGCCCAGTCAATAGGCGCCCATCCTTTTTAACTGCTAACGATTATTGTTTTTGCCAGAATGCTAGGGTCTTATTCTTTGCCTACTTCGCTGCCAACCCCAACCGTTCGGCTACGAGCGCCCCTGTCGCTGCTGAGCATGGGGCTCGTGGTGGCCGTGCTGCTGCGTATGTTCGTTGCCGTAGATAATTGGGCTGACCTCAAGGTTACTAAGTATGATGTGTTCGGGTACTACCTCTACCTGCCCGCTATGTTCATTTAC